>JBCCEE010000104.1:0-20822 GCA_039030415.1 Acidobacteriota bacterium | reverse complement strand
GGCCGGATGAAATTCGGCCGAAACTCGGCCAACTCTACCTCCCGCACAGTCAGCTAACATGGGCGGCACCCGTCTGCGGCCTGTTCACAGCGTAGCATATCGTAGCGCTCATTTGATCCTGAGATGGACATTTCAAGTTGACATTGAAGTCACCGTGCTTGTTAATACGCCATATGGCGCATTGAACGGCGAACGAGCGGCCGTCGAATCCGGTTTCCGGCGGCAAGATGCCGGCACTCCACGGCAAGCCGGCTCCCTGCATCACCTGGCCGACGGCGTAGTAGAGCACCCATCCCAGGGCGTTGGTGTAATAGGCGGTGGCCGCGGTGACCACGAAGAAGAAGAACCAGCCAACCGCCTTGCCGAGCGGAAAGCCGACGCCGTCGAAAGCGCCGACCGGGCCGCGGCGCGTGGTGCGCCCCAGGCTCCATTCCGCCATCAGTGCCGGGATCCCGAGCAGCAGGACCGCCAGCAGGTAAAAGGCGACGAACGACGCGCCGCCAAACTTGCCTACCATGTAGGGAAAGCGCCAGACGTTGCCAAGCCCCACCGCCACGCCGATCATGGTCGCCAGCAGCAGCGCCCGTGAGCTGAAGGTCTCGCGCTTCATGAGGGCTCCTAGGGTCGGGCCGACGGCGTGCTCGGCGTGAAGGATCGCCCTATGAACCTGCCGATATCCTGGATCGCACGACTTGCCGCCGGCACCATGGGCGCGAAGGCTTGAGAGACATGGACCGCGTCTTCCAGCTCCTGCAGCTCGACGGTAACGCCCGCAGCGGCGGCATGCTCAGCCAGGCGGCGGCTTTCGGAGAGCAGCGTCTCGAGTGCGCCGACCTGGATCAGCAGCGGCGGCAGGCCGTGGAGGTCCGCGTAGAGCGGTGACGCCGACGGTGCCAGCGGGTTGGTCTCGCCGAGGTAGCATTGCGCGAAGTGGTCGAGGATCTCGCGCGTCAGGTAGTCGTGCTGCGCGTTGCGTACGATGCTGGCACCGGTGCAGGCCAGGTCGACCCATGGCGACAGCAGGACCGCCGCGCGCGGCAGCGGGTCACCCGCTTCTCGCAGCGCCACCAGGGTCGCTAGCGACAGCCCGCCACCCGCAGAGTCGCCGCCGATCACCAGCTCGTCGGCGCTGATGCCCGATGCCATGAGGCCCCGCACCACCGCCAGCGCGTCTTCGATGGCGGCGGGATGAGGATGCTCGGGTGCCAGTCGGTAGTCCGGCACGAAACTGCGACAGCCCCCAGCGAGCGCGATCTGAGCGACCATCGCTCGGTGGGTCGCTGACGAGCAGAAGCAATAGCCGCCACCGTGGAAATAAACCAGGGTCGGGCTCGCGCCGGACGCAGCGTCCGGTGCGGGGTCGCGCGGCGTGATCCACAGGCCGGGAACGCCCCCCACGTCGCCGCGCTCGAACGCTACCTGCCGCTTGACGCTCGGCCACACCGGCGTCGCCAGCTCCGAGGCCCGCAGGCGCGGGATGCCGCGCTCGACGACCTCGCGGATATCCCGACGCAGCAGCCGAGACAGCACCGCGGCCCGCAGGTCACGCGGCCCGTGGCGGATGCCGCGCAGGCGCTGCCAGCCGATCGCCAACGCCAGGCGAACGCAGCGCAGCAGCATGCCGATGGGGCTGGAACGCACGGCGCTCATTGTAACCGAGGCGCCAGCGGTCGCCGCTACGATAGGCTGTCCCCGACTCAACCCTCGGCGAGGCGCCGTAAGGACGTAGCGATATGGACCTAGCGATCGACGAACCGACCCACCCGACCCGCTATTGGCATCGCCTCGACAACGGCCGCGTGCAGTGCGATCTCTGTCCGCGCTTCTGCAAGCTGCGCGAGGGCCAGCGCGGGCTGTGCTTCGTGCGCGGTCGTCAGCACGACGCGATCGTGCTCACCACCTACGGCCGATCTTCGGGCTTCTGCATCGATCCGATCGAGAAGAAGCCGCTCAATCACTTCTACCCGGGCACGCCGGTGCTCTCGTTTGGCACTGCTGGCTGTAACCTGGCCTGCAGGTTCTGCCAGAACTGGGACATCTCGAAGTCGCGGCAGTTCGATACTCTGGCGGATCAGGCGACGCCCGAAGCCCTGGCGCGCGCCGCCGTCCGCCACGGCTGCCGCAGCGTGGCGTTCACCTACAACGACCCGGTGATCTTCATGGAATACGCCGTCGACGTCGCCCGCGCCTGCCACCGGCACGACGTGCGAACCGTAGCGGTCACCGCTGGCGAGATCTGTCCCGAGCCGCGGCGCGCGTTTTTCCGGCACCTCGACGCCGCCAACGTCGACCTCAAGGGCTTCACGGAACGCTTCTACCGCAAGGTCTGCGGCGCCGAGCTGCAGCCGGTGCTCGACACCCTGGTCTACTTGCGTCACGAGACCGACGTCTGGCTGGAGCTGACTACCCTGCTGATCCCGGGCGAAAACGACAGCGACGCCGAGCTCGACGCCATGACCCGCTGGGTCGTCGACGAGCTCGGGTGCGACGTGCCGATGCACTTCACCGCCTTCCACCCCGACTACAAGATGCTCGACCGTCCCCGTACGCCGGCCGCCACCCTCAGTCGGGCCCGCGACATCGCCCGCGCCAACGGCGTGCTCCACGCCTACACCGGCAACGTTCACGACCCCGCCGGCGGCTCTACCTACTGCTCGAGCTGCGGTGAGGTGCTCATCGGCCGCGACGGGTACGTCCTAGACACCTGGAACCTCGACGCCAACGGCGCCTGTCGCAAATGCGGCACCGTCTGCGCCGGCCACTTCGATGCCTCGCCGGGCACCTGGGGCTCGCGTCGCCTGCCGGTGCGCATCGGAGCCGCAGGTAGCTAGTCCGATTGTTAGACTCTGTCGTTACGAGCTGCCTTAAAGGAGGAAGCCCAAGTGACCCACTCAAACCCCAATGATCGGTCATCAACAGACGTCTCGCAATCAAAGCCACACCAGGCGCCCGCCACAGCGATCGAAGACTGCGTTGGGCGGTTGAAGCGCCGCAACGTGCTGAAGCTCTTCGGTACCCTCGATTGGGATCCCGAGTACGACTACAAGATCGAGCGTCAAGAACGGTGACGCAAGGTTCATCTCTTGCCTAGGGAGCCGGCGAACCGGCGGCCGCTAGAGCTTGAACAGAGCGTCGAAGGCGGCCTTGGCGTCGGACGGAGTGTCGTTGCCGGCGGACGCGTCGACCTCCTGGGCGGCTTTGGGCTCGAATAGACCGCAGGTGTTGCGCTTGGCTTTGGAGGCGACGTAGTCCGGGGCCGAGCGCCGGCATTCGCCTGGGGCAGAGGTATCGAAGTGCCGGCAGTGCGTGCAGGTGTGGAGGTCGGTACTGCACTTCCAGCACCTGGAATCGAAGACGATCTGCAGGTCGTCGCGCTGCTTCTCGCCGCAGACGGCACAGCGAAAAACCGTCGCCGTCGGCTTGCCGAGACCGCGACCGCGGGGCCCCTCGGGCCGCGGAGGACGCGGCGAAGATGAGCGTCCTCGGTGGCTTCCCCGGTCGCGATCGGAATCCTGGTAGCCGCGCTGACGGTATTTGCGGTCGGACATGGATCAGTTATACCACGCCTCGCGGAGGCCTCAGCTCTCCAACGCCAGGGCCACGAGATGCCGACGGCGCGTCGGCATCTCGCGGCGGCTAGCGCGGCCTCAGTTGCCGGAAGGCGCCAGCCCGACTTCGAGCTGGGTGGCGGTGTCCGACGAGGTACCTACGAACAGTAGGTACAACTGCTCGGGCTGCAGTCCGGTCGCCTGCAGTGAGGCGCTGGGAACCAGGCCGGTAGGCGCCTGGGCGGCCTCCTGCTGCGTCGAGTCGACGCCGCTCGACTCGCTGATCAGCACGTAGCTCGCGTCGTAGAGGCGGGCGTTGAGATCAGTGTCGGGCGAGGTCGACAGCACCATATCCAGGTTCGGGCTGGCGCCGAGGCGAAGGTTGGCGAAGCCCTGCCCGAACTCGACCGGCAGGATCTCGCTGAATGGCGGCGGATCCGGGAAGCCGGGGCCTTTCGTCCACCACCAGTTCGGCAGCTGCGAGCTGAGCTTGACGTCGATGCAGATGGAGCACCATGACGACTGCTCCGCCGAGGTCTGCCACGGGCAGCCGGAGTCGCCGTACTTCAGGTAGAGGCTGTCGCGCCACTCGCCCTCCAGCCGATAGACGCAGCGCTCGTCGACCCCAGGCTGACTGCTGACCTCGACGTCGAGCATCGCGGTGCCGGGCGTCGGACCGTCCGCCAGCCCAGCGAAATGCTGCGCGGTGAGGCGCAGCTCGTCACCGTTCAGACCGAGCTGTGGCGCCGACAGATGCATGCCCTCGGCGCGCAGCACCAGGCTGCCGCCGAAGCTCGGGCTGAGCTCCCACGGCCAGGTGCCGCCAGAGCACGCCTCGCAGGCCGGAGCCGTAGGATCCGGATCCGGGGCGGGACGCGGGAAGATCACGCGAAAAGTGTCGACGTCGCCCGCGACGTGCTGCCAGGCCCACTCGCTGGTACCCCTCAGGCGCCTCACGACGCTGTCGTCCTGGTCGAGGAGGCTGGTCGGCTCGACGCCGTAGCCGCAGCCGATGAGCAGCTTCTCGGCGGCTTGGTTCAGGTTGGCGAGGTTGGCCAGGGTCAAATCCAGCACCCGGCCGCCGCTGGTCTCGTTCGCCTCTCCGGAGTCCAGCGGCAGGGTCTTGTGAGAGTAACTGAGGTTGAGGTCGTAGGGACCGGCACCCTGGCCGATCGGTGCCGAGACATCGACCGCGAACTGCTTGGCGCCCAGGGTACCGACCAGCGACGGCGGCACGAACGGGCACGCCGAGGGCGGCGCGTAGGGCGTGAACGGCTGAGAGCGTCCGGTGACGTCGAGCTCTACCACCGCCTGCAGATCGAAGCCAGCGAAGATGCTGGCGCTCAAGTCGACAAACTCGTCAGCCGCCAGGTAGAAGGTGTCCTCATCTCTCAGGAACCAGCGGTAGTCGGGCCGCACCAGCCCCGGCCCACGCTGGCTGAGGTGGGCCTGGATCGTATGGTTGGCGGCGGTTTCTCCGGCCGCCGGCACGTTGAGGGTCTGTGGGATCGGCGCGTCGGGCTCGCGCAGCGCCAGCACGCGATCTTCGAAGGGAATCGTCGGATGGATGTTGCCGCGCAGCGGGTCGCCGACGGTGCCCGCCGGCAGCTCGCTCACCGTGTAGTGGATCTTCCACTTCGGCGGCTGATTCTCGCCGTCCTCCAGCCAGCCGGAGGAAGCGGCCAGCGGGCCGAGGTTGACCGGCGTGGTGTAGGAGCCGAGGTTGAAGTGCTGGCCCTTGAGCGGGTCGTCGTTGTCCCAGGCGTTGATGTAGATCTCGAGATCACGGTCTCCCAGCAGTTGGAACGAGCGCCCGGCCCAGAAGTCAGTATCTGAAGGCGAGTCATTCTCAACCGCGTGGAAGTCGGTCAGGAAGTTGTGCCAGATGTCGTTGGCGTTGACGTCCATGCTCCACTCGCCGGCGCCCGTGTCGTCGGAGTCGTCCAGCACGTCGAGCCAGTCGAGGCTGAGCTCGAAGGCCGGTGGCGCTGGCGGGCCCGTGCCCTCGAGGCGACCGACGACGAGCTCCAGGTAGTCGCCCTGGGTAAAGGCGTCGGTCGGCTGCACCGTCACCGTGATGCGGTTGACACAGATCTCGGCCGAAACGAGATCTGGATCCGGCGCTTCGACGATCCGCAGGAACGGCAGTCCAACGCCTGCCGGAATGTCGAGCTGGAAACGAAACGGCTCGGTCAAGGCGCCCAGCGGCGCATGGCCGCCGTCGCTGGTCAGCCACACGCGAGCCGTGCGCACGACGTGGCTGGTGCCCCAGCCGGTGCGCCGCACTTCCTCACGGTCGCTCTCGATGTAGGCGATGGGGTGGATCTCGGTCTTGTGAGCGTGCCCGCAGTCCATGATCCACTTGCCCATCACCGTCATGTGATCGTTGAATGACGGCCGCGCGCTCGTCGTCGATCTGCCGGGTCGCGGCGGCAGCGACTTGCTTTCGGTCTCGAGCTTGAGGGCGCTGCCGCCCTGGTAGACCAGGGATTGGTAGGGACCGGTGACGCTCATCACCATATCGACGTCGTGGCTGTCGTGGATCTCGGGGGAGTCTTCGGTCGCCATGTAGATCTTGTTGAGCGTCCCCTCGGCATAGACGTAGGGGTTGGCGGTGTCGACCAGTGGCCATTTGCTCGAGCTGTTCGAGGCATAGGCGGCCAGCACCAGAGCGCAGCCCACCGGGTCCGGCGTCGGCAAGGTGTGGACTACGCACTCCCAATGGTCGGCGAAGCACAGCTTGGAGTGAAAGTCACCATGGCTCGGCGGCGCGACCTGGGGCGCGATCTCCAGGGGATCCGTGCACAGATCCAGGAACGGATTCTGTGCCAGCAGCCCGGGCGGCAGCTCGTCGGCAGCGCCGTCGAACAGCGTGTCGCCCCAGCTCAGGACTTCGTCGGAATCGAAACCATCCGGCCACTTGTAGAGCCCGCCGCTCTCTGTTGCTCGTCCGTCATCCTTCCACATCACCGCGACTTCGGCCTCGGCCGCCATAGTCCATGCTGCCCCCTCGGCCAGCGGCCCCAAGAGCTGCGACGGAATCATCGCCTCGAGCGACCACCACGGCATGTCGGCGACCTTGAAGTCATCCTGAGGCTTGAAGCGCTCGCCGCTGCGGGTGGCGGAAACGACCGCTGAGGCGTCGATACCCACGAAACCCGCGGTTTCGCCAGACCAGCGCGCCAGCTCGACGCTGCCGTCGGCGGTCCACTGCAGACGCACTGGCTCGAGCTCCTCGCCGCTGCCAGCCGCTTCGGGCTGCAGATACAGCGCCACCCGCGGGCCAGCGTCGTTGACCAGCCCCTCGCTGCCCTCGCCGCGGAACAGTGCCGGGGCGCACAGATGAAGCCCTTCTGAGGTCGCCAGCAAGCGTAGCATCTCGGCGCGCTGCCCCTCGCGGGCTTCGGGCTCCAGGGCCACCCGCGATGCCAACCGGTACTCTCCGTTCCGGCAAACACCATCGATGACGATTGGCTCAGCCGGCTCTGCGTCGAAAGCGATCCTAGCGTCCCACGGCTCGACGGCTGCCGCGGTTTGCGCGGCTCGACGCTGCGGGTCGGGTGGCACCGGAAATGCCCGCACGTCCCGCGCCTCGCGGGCCAGTGACGACATGCCGACGAGGCCAGCGTCGCGCTCACCCACCGCTGCCGCCAGCCCGGAAGTGAAGGGCCAGACGCCGACCAGCCCGTCCTCGGGCTCGGTGAGCTCGCTGAATGCGTCGGCCACCAGCTCGTCCGTCGTCCGCGCCCGCTGCCAGAGCCGGACCTCTCGCACGTAGGCGTGCAGCGCTCCGTCACGGCCCGGCACGTCGCGATCGGCGCCTAGGCGCAGCGGCGCATCAGAAGATGCCAGAGGCTCGGCGACCGGATCCGGCCCGTCAGGATGCCAGATCTTTCCGAGGTGGCGTTCGACGACGCCGTCGAGGTAGAGCAGGCGCTCGCCGTTGGCGCGCCGCACCCAGGCGACATGGCGCCAACCGTCTCCCATCCGGCGCTGACCGGAGACCTGGCGTGGCGCCGGATCTTGGCCAACGATGGCGCGCCAGGCCAGGACACGACAGATGCCGAGCCAGAATGCCTGATCGCGCCCGTTGCCGATCAGAGTCCCACAGTCCTCCCCCACCACTTTGACCCAGGCTTCGACGGTCACCTCGTTCGTCTGGCTCAGCGCCTCTTCGATCGGCAGCACAGCGTATCCCGCGCCGTCGAGGAACAGCGAGCCGGCAACGAGCTCCTGCGGATAGATCGGCGTCAGCAGCAGCTCGCCCCACGAGCTCGGAGCGTTGGCGTCGCCATCGGATGGCCAGGTGCCCTCGAGCGCCTGCTGCTCGTCGGCGACGCCAATCCACAAGGCATTTCGACGGCTGTAGCCGCCCAGCCACTCGAGCGCAACGCGTAGCTCCAGCGCGTCGCCCTGGCGCCGGGCCGCAACCTCGTCGGCCCGCAGCTCGATGCCCGCCGCCTCAGAACCGAGGCGCGTGAGCGTCGCCTCCAGGCTCGAGAGGTTGAGCCGTAGCTCGAGCTCAGAGTCCCCCAGCTCGGCGGGGGAACGCGCCGTGCTCCAGCGCACGACGAGCGCGGCCGCATCCGACGCGAGTCGCGAGAGGCAGACGCTGAGATCGCGGCGATCGTGGGTGATGTAAACCTCGGACTCAGTGCCGTCCAAAAAGGTCAGGGTCGCCGCGGAGGGCGCCGCGGAGGGCGCCGCGGACGGCGCCTCGCCGCACGCTCCGTCGAGCACCGGCGACGTCGCCGTCCAGGGGACGATCATCCGATGGTCGCTCCACGCCGGCGGCGGCAGCAGGCTGGGATCTTGAATCTCTTGTGCCGCGATCGGCACGGGTACCACGAGCTGAAAAGCCAGCAGGAGGGCTGGCGAAAGGAATCGTCTTCGCATGATCTCGTCTCCTCGTCCACAGGATGGCAAGTTCGGTCGACCGGGTAGCTACCCAAGCCGGAACAGTGGGTTCTGTGGTGGAGTCACGAGATCCGCTGCGAAACTCTGCCACGCGCGAAGCAATCGGCCACGCGCGAAGCAATCGGCCAAGCGAGCCACTCACCCGGCGTGGCGCGGACAGCCCAACAATCGGTGAAGAGAGAAACCCCGACGCCTAGGCCGGTGGCTCGAAGCGGTAGCCGACGTCCCGGATGGTGTGGATCATGGCGGGACGGCGGGGATCGGCCTCGATCTTGGAGCGCAGCGTGGTGACGCAGCGATCGACGCTGCGGGTGGTGACCAGGACGCCGGAGCCCCACACCTGGCGCAGGATCTCGTCACGGGTCAGGGCGCGGCCGGCGCGGCGCACGAACAGCTCGAGCAGCTTGAACTCCTTGGGCGTCAGCTCGACCTCGCTCCCCGCGCGCAGCAGGCGGTGGCTGCGCAAATCGAGTCGGCAGTTGCCGAAGACGATCTCCTGAGGCTCTTCGGCAGCGCGGCGGCGCAGGAAGGCCTGCACGCGGGCGACCAGCTCGCGGATGCTGAACGGCTTGGTGACGTAGTCGTCGGCACCGAGATTGAGACCGCGCACAACGTCGTCCTCCTGGCCCTTGGCGGTCAGCATGATGATCGGCACGTCGAGGCCGACGGCGCGCACCCGCTGGCAGATCTCGAAGCCGTTGACCTCCGGCAGCATGATGTCCAGCAGGATGAGGTCGGCCGTGCCGCCGAGCGCCGCCGCCACTCCGCGCAGGCCGTCAGCGGCGCTCTCGACATGATAGCCGCGAGAGCTGAAGTTGTCGCGCAAGCCGCGCAGCAGGACCGGATCGTCTTCGATGATCAGAATCGTCTCTCCCGCCATCTCATGCCTCCGCTGAGAAATCGGACGGATCGTCTAGCGTCGGCAGCCGTACCGTGAAGGTGCTGCCCTGCCCGACCTCGCTCGCCACCATCACGGTACCACCATGGGCCTCGACGATGTGGCGGACGATGCTCAAACCCAACCCGGTACCGCCGGCGCGACGCGACAGCCTCTGATCGACCTGATAGAAGCGCTCGAAGATCTTCTCGAGCGAGCGTCGCGGGATGCCGACCCCGCGATCCGATACCGCGAAATCGACGCTGCCATTTACCGCAGTGGCGCTCAGGCTGAGCCGCGGATCCCCGGGCGAGAACTTGCAGCCGTTGTCGAGCAGGTTGACGAGCACGCTGATGAGCGCTTCGCGATCCGCCTCGATGTCCGGCAGGGGCTCCGCCAGCTGTACTTCCAGGCGGCCGCCGGCCGCCGAGATGCGCTCGCGGACCGCGGCGGCAGCGGTCTCGACGATCTGCCGCGGTGAGGAGCGCCTCAGGTCCCACTGCTCGGTGCCGCGCTCCATGCGGGAGAACGTCAGGAAGCTGTCCACCAGGTGGGAGAGTCGCACGTTCTCGGCCGCGATCAGCTCCAAATATTCTCGGGTCTGCTGTGGATCTGGACTCTGCTGATCGAGCAGAGTGTCCACCAGTAGACGGGTCGAGGCCAGCGGCGTTTTGAGCTCATGGGAGACGTTGGCCAGAAAATCATTCTTGAGCTCGGTGAGCCGCATCTGGGCCGTCAGCCTCGCCGCCACCAGGCCCGCCAGCAGCAGAACGCCGACCACCGTCAAGATGCCGGCCCAGCGGTAGATCGAGATCTGACGCTGGGAAGCGACATCGAACGCTTCGTCCTCGCTGCCCGTCAGCTCCAAACGCCAGCCGGTGAGCGGCGCCTCGAGCGTCAAGCCGGCGAGAACCTGCGGCGAGGCGTCTGCCCCCGGTGGTTTGAGCCTCAGGCGGCTTTCACTCGGCCAGCCCACAGCGCTGTCACGACCTAGCGACCAGGCCAGAACGGCGTCTTGCTCGAACAGGCCGACCACGCGGCCGTCCAGCGAAGCCAGCCGCCAGACCTCCGGCAGGCCGGCAGGCTCGAGCTCGCCGGGCGTAGCGGCGGAAGGCCCCTCCGCCAGATAGCGAGCCGCCAGCTCTTCGGCCGCCACCGTGTCGAGGGCGCTCTCGCCGGGCGACAGGTAGGCTGTGAGCTGGGCGGCGAGGAAGCGGCGCTGGGTCGCTGGCATGGCCGGCTCGTCGTAGCTGGCGAGGCGACGGCGCAGCGCTTCGACGAGGGCAGCGGTCCGTGGGTCGTCCTCGGAATTCAGCTGACGTAATGCCAGAAGCAGCCCGTCCGGAGCGATCAAGCGCTCGCGAGGATCGCGCGCTCCCGCCAGCTCGGGCGCGGCGAGCCGACCGGACGCCAGCTCGACCACCGCGGCGACCTCACCCAGGCGGGCCAGCGAGCGCAGCCGCCCCTGCAGCGCTCGACCGATGAGCTGAGGATCGCTAGCCCGGTCGGCGACCTCGCCCCAGGCCGCGGCGGCGCGTGCCGGGTCGTCGAGCCGCTCCAGCCGCTCGGCGGTCCGCCAGGCGTCAGCGAGCTCGACGACGCCGGCGATAGCTTGCGTCGACGGCTCGCGGGGCGGCGCCGGGTAGACGACCGAGCCGTCCGCCGCCAGGATCACCGCGCTGGTCGCCCAGCCCTCACGCACGCAGCGGGCGAAGGCCGCCGCCCCCTCACCCGCTGCAGCGAGCTGCTCGCTGCGCCGCAGCCAGGTCGCCAAAATTTCACGCTCGAGGGCGGCGAGCTGGGCCCGGTAGGCGTCGGCCAGCCGCTGACGGACCGCGAAGCGCTCGTTGCGCACCGCCTGGTCCATGAACCACAGCACGCCCGCGGTAGGCAGCAGCACCACCACCGCCAGCAGGGCCACCACCGACCATGGACCGCGGGCGAGACGCGACGATCCCAGCCACCAAGACATCGCGTGCCGAGCTCAGTTCAGGCGCAGGCTTGCGACGACCTCGTCGAGGGTCGGCTGCAGCGCTTCCAGTCGCTCGCTGGGCACGTTGAAGATGAAGCGGCCGACCTTCTCATCGCTGGCTACCCAAACCAGATAACGGCTGAGCCTGGCCTCACCGTCGCGGAACTCGGTCGTCACATAGAGCGCCTCGTGCCCGCCGACGGTACCTTCCCGCCAGCTGTCGTCGACGATTTTCTGGCCGACCAGGGCTCGGCTGTCGGCGTTGATCGTCCTGCGCGCCAGCTTCTCGAGATCCTGCTCGCCTTTCGACCGTCCTTCCTGCCACATGAAGAAGCTGCGCTGCTCGGCGAATTGGTCGAGCAGGTGCAAGACGCCTCGGTCGCCTTTGGTGAGGGCGCCGTTGGCCTGGGCGAACCAGCCTTCCGGCAGAGTCAGCGAATAGCCGGCCTCGTCGTCGCTCAGGGTTGTGATGTCGCTGAAGCGGCGATGGGTGACGCTGGCGAGCTCGACGCTAGCGCCCGAAAGCTCCATCTTGACCACCAGCCGCTCGGGGCCGGTGGAATAGTAGAAGTCCTGGCCAATGCTGCTCTTGGCTTTGAGGCAGTCGTACGTGCCCGCCGGCACCTTGCATTGCTTCTGCTTGACGACCTCGAAGTCGACCGGCATGGGCTCGCCGGTGAAGATGTTGAGCGGCAGCGTCGTGCGGTAGCCGAGCTCGAGCGGCAGCCTGCGGGTGAGATAGATCCACTGATCGTTGTCGAACACCGGCTGATCATGCCGGACGACTTTCTCGTCGGTCTCGCCGCCCGGTCTGTAGGTCGTTAACCGGTACTGAGAGTCTTCGTAGCGGGTCTCGAAGGTCCCCATCGTGGTGTGTCGGAAGGCGCTTTGGACGGGCTGCATTGTCTCCTGCCGCGCCGTGACCCGACTGAATCCCTGATCGTTGGCGGCGCCGTCATGGTAGCGCCGCGTCATGATCTGCCACAGGTCGCCTTCAGCGTCGGCGGCGGATTCGATCGCGAAGACGTAGACTCCGACCGGCAGTCCGGTCGGCAGTTTGACGATATAGGTCAAGACCTCGCCGTCGACCCAGGGCACCGGGGTGAGCGCCGGCTTGCTGCTCAGCTCGCGGCGGGCGCGTGCCACCAGCTCCTTTTGCTCCGGGTAGCGCTGGACGAGCTCCTGCCACTGGTGGCGCGCTTCGGCGAGCCGACCCATCTTCTGGTAGCAGGTTGCCAGCCGATCATGGGCGCGGGCGAGGTCGGCGCGCTGGCCCTGCCCCGCTTCGAGCACCTTCAGGTAAACCTCGGACGCCGCTGACAGATCGCCCGCAGTCTCTTCCAGGTAAACCGCTTCTTCCAGCAGCAGCTCGATGTTCGACGCTGCCAGCGCCGGCCCGGACAACACAGCCGCCAAGGCGACAGCCAGGGTCATCACTGTCTTTATGCTCGCAGACATCACGCACACCGACATTACGCCCGCAGATTTCAGAAAACGCAGCATCACTTCAGCCTTCATGGTTTCGCTCCTCGTGTCAATTCGAGATTCCGTCCTCGCGACGATCAGGAGCGTACGGGGGCAATGTTACGGGTCTGTTACCATCGCGTCCTCTTTATGTACGATCAGCTCGGCAGCGTCGAGGTTCCTTCTCCAAGAGCATCTTCTCTAGAGCCACCGTCTTTAGAGGCACCGTCTTTAGAGGCACCGTCTTTAGAGGCACCGTCTTTAGAGGCACCGTTCTCTGGCGGGTCTTAGCATGGTGGTCATCGTGCTCATCCTCGGGGCTTTCGTGGGTCTCGCCTTCGCCCAAGACGAGCTCGAGACCTTCGGCTTTGTGGCTGGTGCTGCCATCGCCTACCTGGCCTACCGGAACTGGGTGCTCAAATCCGCCCTGGACGTGCTGCGGCGCGACGTCGAGCAGCGTCTCTCGGAGCAGCACGCCCCGGCATCGCCGCGGGTGACCGAGCCACCAACGGTGGCGGAGCCACAGACAACGGAAGAGCCATCGGAAGCGCCAGAAACCCGGGCAGCGGAAGAGCCTCCGGAAGCGACAGAGCCACGAGAAGACGCACCCCAGGAAGACGAGTCACTGCCGACACCGCCTCGCCCCGCCGAGCCGCCGGTCTCGAGGCCAGCGGCGCGCGTCGAAGAACCGGTGCCGCAGAGGGTCACCGGTCCGCCCGCTCCGGCGTTGTCCGCTTCAGACCTGCCTGCCTCAGACCTCCCAGCTCCAGACCTCCCAGCTCCAGACCTACCACCGGCCACGTTCGACGCCGAGAGGCCCGAGTCTAGCGCGCTCGATCGCGCGATCACCGCCGCCCGAACTTGGCTCACGACGGGGAACGTGCCGGTCAAGATCGGGATGATCATCCTGTTCTTCGGCGTCGGCTTCCTGCTGAAGTACGCCATCGATCAACAGCTCTTGAATTTGCCGATCGAGCTTCGGCTGCTGGTCGTGGCGACCGGCGGCGTCGCACTCCTGGTCTTCGGTTGGCGGATCCGCGACAGCCGCCCCGACTATGCGATTAACTTGCAGGGCGGCGGCATCGGCATCCTGTACTTGACGATCTTCGCCGCGTTCCGCTTCTGGGCGCTGCTGCCCGTACCCGTCGCGTTCGGCCTGCTGGTCGTCCTCACGATCATCGGCGGCTGGCTGGCGGTCGCCCAGGACACGCGCGCCCTCGCCGTGATGGCGAGTATCGGCGGCTTCTTGGCGCCGGTGCTGGTGTCGACCGATTCCGGCAATCACGTCGCGCTGTTCAGCTACTACCTCGTCATCAACTGCGCGATCCTGGGGATCTCCTGGTATCGCGCCTGGCGCAGCCTGAACCTGATCGGCTTCGGCTTCACCTTCGGCGTCGGCACATTTTGGGGCTTTCAGTACTACACCCCGGAGCTGTATGCGAGCACGCAGCCGTTCCTGATCGTGAATTTCCTCTTCTATCTGGCGATCGCGGTCCTTTTCGCGTTGCGGCAACCACCGAAGCTTCGCGGGCTGGTCGACGGCACGCTCGTCTTCGGCACGCCGGTGGTCGCGTTCTTCCTACAGGCACAGCTGGTGTCCGACACCGAGTACGGCCTCGCGATCAGCGCCGGGGCCGCGGCGCTCATTTATGCCGCGGTCTCAGTGTGGCTGCACCGCACGCAGACCGACCAGCTGCGGCTTCTGCGCCAAGCGTTCACCGCCCTGGGTGCGGGTTTCGCCACCATCGCGGTGCCGCTGGCACTCGATCATAGCTGGAGCGCGGGAGCCTGGGCGCTCGAAGGCGCCGGGCTCGTCTGGCTGGGCGTGAGGCAGAACGGCAGGCTCGCCCGGCTGACCGGTACCGCTCTGATCTTCGCCAGCGGCGTGTTCTACCTCGCCCACGGCTGGCGTGACGATGTCGGCTGGCCGGTGCTGAACGGCAACGTTTTGGGCGGCGTCCTGATCGCCGGGGCCGCGCTGTTCGCGGCGCGCTGGTTGCGCGAGAATCCCAGCAGGCCGGCTCTTCACACTCTCGCCTCATTCATGCTGTTCGTCTGGGCCTCGATCTGGTGGCTCGGTACGGGCACGGCCGAAATCAACGATCGCTGGAGCGATCACGCCTCGGACTTCCATCGGTTCTTCGAGGCGGCGAGCTTCTGTGGCCTGGCGTGGCTCGCCCGACGCGACAGCTGGACCCTCGCCCGCGTCACCAGCTATCTGGCGTTCCCGCTCTTTGCCCTGTTCGGCTTGGGCTATGCGTTCGACCACGGTCACTTTCTCTACGGTCTGGGCTGGCTGTCGTGGCCGGCCCTGGGCGCTGCCTGTCTGTTCGTGCTGCGCGCCGCGGAGGGCGTCGGTGGCCGAGTCTTGCCGCTGATGCACAGCACCTTCCTGTTCGGGTTGGCGGCCTTCCTCGCCTGTGAAGTCCTCTGGCGGATGCGCGAAGCTGGCTTCAACGATGTCTGGATCGGCAGCGCCGCGATCGCCTCGCAGCTCGTGCTGGTTGCAGCGCTACTGCTCTTGTGCCGACGGGAGGCCTGGCCACTGGCGCGGTATGCCGGAGCGACGCTCACGACCGCCGTGCTCCTGCTGACCTTCCAGCTCTTCGCGCTGCTGCGGCTCTCGGTCACCACCTCGGGCGATCCGCATCCCTGGCCGTACATTCCCGTGCTGAATCCCATCGACTTCCTCATCCTGGCGATCCTGGCGGTCGCCGCCGGGTGCGGTCGCGCCTGGCGAGACGTATCAACCCAACGATTCAATGAGTTGCTGCGTCCTGGCCTCGTGATCCTGACCGGGTTCGCCTTGACCCTGTCGACCCTGTCGGTCGTACGGCTGGTGCACCATTTCGGGAGCGTGTCGTGGGACTGGCCCGCCCTGCGCAGCTCGGTCTCCGTGCAAGCAGCCCTGTCGATCTACTGGGCCCTGCTCGGCGTCGCCGGCATGGTGCTCGGTACCAGGCACCGCCAATACTGGACCTGGTTGGCCGGCGTCGGCTTGATGGGCGTCGTGGTGCTGAAGCTCTTCTTCGTCGATCTCGGCAATACCGGCACGGTCGCACGCATCGTGTCGTTCCTCGGCGTAGGTGCACTGCTGCTGGCAGTGGGCTACGTCTCACCGCGTCCACCCAAGCCTGAGAGCAGTGAAACGCACCACGCTGAGTGAGTCGCCTTCTCCTGACCCCAGCAATCATACTCAAGGCCGAGCATCTGCCTTTGGGGACCTCTGATCGTAGGTGCAGTCGGCTCGATGGCGCTCAGCGACAGTGGCCGCCGACTCGGTGTGTGGCCTGGAGGTTGAGGCCGACATAGAGCCAGGCCACCAGCGCCCCACGGTAGACGTAGACCAGCGCGTCGCGGGTCTCGAACAGCATCAGGACGTAGGCCAGCGCCTCGACGGCGAAGATCCACGACAGCCGCTTGGGTGAGCTGCGCTCGACCAGGATCGCGACCATCAGCACGGCATAGTAGTAGCCGGCCAGGCTGAGCCCGGCGTAGAGCAGCGGTAGCGCGAGGTGGGCAATGCCGAGATCGGTGCGGCGGGGCGCCAGGTAGGCGCTGAGCGCCAGCAGAGGCACGAAGACGATCCACAGCTGGGCGTTGCGCAGCTGCTGGCGCCGCGCCTTGAGGGCCTCGAATTCTTCGCCGGTGACCTGCGTCTGCTCGGCGTCGAGGCGTAGGGTCAGCAGTTCGGTGAGGCCGACGACGTTTGGTGAGATGTTGCGCAGGTGATTCGACATGTTGGCGTGGAATTCGCCCCAATGCGAAGCGCCCCGCGGCAGCGCCAGGGTGGCGAGCGCCAGGATTACTGCGGTGACTAGGCAACCACCGAATAGAGCAACGTATCGCCGAGGCAGCTCACGGCGTCGCCAGGCTACCGTCACTGCCTTGGCTGCTAGTGGCACCAGGAAGAAACCGGGGAACACGCGCGTCATGGTGGCCACCGCCAGCAGCCCGCCGGCGAGTTCGTATCGCTTTCGATGTAGGCAGCACAGGCCGACGACCAAACCGAACAGCCAGGGAAAGCGCAGGAAGGCGCCGCCAACCCAGCCGAAGGTGGCGCCGAAGGCGACGCAGAAGTGGATCACCGTCAGCAGCGCGGTACGGCGGCCGAAGGTGCGGCCAACGATGCCGAACATGGCGATGAGGATCAGCGGGTCGAGGAGCGTCAGCAGCAGGATGCCGCGCTCGGAGCCGGCCGGCACCCAGTTGCTCAGCCAGCCGCCGGCCAGCGCCCACACCGGCGTGGGATTGAAGCCGTGATCCAACAGCACGGTGCCGTAGTGGGGTCCGAGGCGCTCGCGGAAGACGTCGACATCGCGCTGAAAGTCGGCCCAGCGCTCCGGACTGAAGGCAGCCTTCACCGGATCGCTGCGCTGCAGCAGCTCGCGGATGTGGACCCGCCGGTAGTCGGCGAGATCGCGCGCTTCGATAGCCTTGAAGTGATCGTCGTGGAGCTCGGCCTCGGCCCGCAGCATGGCGGTGTATAGCTCGGTGTAGCCCAGCTCGGGATAGTACTTGGCGCCCAGGTAGTAGTGAGCGACGTCGTGCAGGTGAACAAAGGTACGCTCGCCGTCGTCGGTGACGCCGTGAAAGGCGAAGAAGTTGCAGTAGGCCACGACCCCCAGAATCGCCAGGCCCGCCAGCGCTCGGTCGAAACGACGCGGGTCGAGGGTCCAGCGGATCCGGTAATGGCGCAGGAGCAGCAACAGCGCAGCCGCGGCGGCGATCAGCAGGTAGAGCTGTTTGAGGATCGCCAGCTCGAGCCCGCGCTGCGGCCAGCTGTCGATCACCAGCATCAGCCCTGCTCCGGCAGCCAGGCCCTGCTGCCAGCGGCGCTCGAGCCAGCCCAGTCGACGCGCCAGCAGCAGCGCCGGCAGGATGATCAGCAGGACAGCTGGCAGCAGCAGGAAAGGCATCACTCGGTTTCGAGCGCTCGCAGCAGATGGCCGCGGGCCGCCGGTGCCTCGCCGCGCGCGGCCAGCAGCCGCGACAGGCGGCGATGGTATTCCGCCTGCCCCTCGACGAGCCCGCTCAGAGGCTCGGTCGCCGCCAGCTGCTGCTCGACCCGCGCGAGGCGCTCGAGCTCGGCCCGCACTTCGCCGATCCGATCCGTCGCCTGCACTTGGCGCTTGCTGGCGATGTGGCGCGGGTTGATCTCCCGCGAGCGCTCGAAGGCCGCCAGCGAACGATCGAGCAGGCCGTTGCGGCGGTAGATCAGCCCGAGGTTGTAGAACAGCACGTCGTTCTCGCTGGCGATCGCGGTCGCGCGCTCGAACTCTGCCGCGGCCCGCGGCCAGTCTCTGATCTCGTGGGTGATGCCGAGCATGTAGTGGAAGTGCCCGATCAGATTGCGGGTCAAGTAATCCTTGGGCACCCGCGGATCCTTGGCACCGGCGAGCTCCGCTGTCGGCAGCGTCACCTCGGGCGGCGGCCCGCCGGCCCGCACCGTGCGGAACGCCAGGCCGACCGGCACGACTTCGATCGCAGGCAGATCCCAGTTGGGATGGTGGGTGAAGTACAGCGGGTCGGTATCGGGATCGAAGCGCAGCGGCGGCAGCTCGGCATCCCCCACTCCCTGCATGATGAGGTCGAGATCAGGACGCAGACCCTCGACCAGATGGAGGTAGATCAAGACGAACAGGATGTTGTCGTCCGACGCCGCTAGATGCGCTCCCGGCGGCAGGCTGGCGAGAAGCTGGCGACTGAAGTCGTCGGCGACCCGGAAGCGGCTGCGGTCGAACTTCGGATAGCCCACCGCCAAGAGGGCCAGCGGTATGAGCAGGGTCGCCGCGCCCCAGCGCCGCCCCCAACGCTCGACGATGAGCTGGACGCCGAAGGCCGCCAGCAGCGCCGCCATGGCGTAGGCCGGGATGTAGTAGCGATGCCAGATGAAGATATCACTGCGCGAGCCGTGCATGCCGACCACCCAGACGTTGGCGACCATCACCAGCAGCGGCAACAGCACTGGCCAACCGCGCCGACGCCCCCAGACGGCGCCAGCCAAGGCCAGGGCGGTGCCGCCCCACATCAGCTCGTGCCCCAGGCTGCGCAGGAAGTCGGCCAGGATCACCAGGGCGTCCGCTGGCGTCTCGAGCCAGGCGCGATCCCAGAAATCGCGCCGCGTCACGACGCCGACGAAACCGTCCCAGGTCTCCGGATTGCCCCAATCGAGGCGTGGATTTTGGCGTGACCGCAGCGGCAGATAGAGGTAGGGCCACAGCCCGACGACCCCGGCCGCGACGCACGCCGTGAGATGGCGCCAGCGGCGCAGCAGAGCGGGCTCGCTGATCAGAGCGAAGAGCCCAATCGCCAGTCCGATCACCCCCATCACCGTGTGGTTGGCCGCTCCCATGCCGGTGACGAACGCCGCCGTTACCATGTAGCGGATCTGGCGGCTGCGATACCACTCCCAGGCCAGTCCGATCACCGCCACCAGGAACAGCGCTCCCAGAGAGTAAACCCGCTGGATGTTGGCCTGGGACCAGTAGCTCGGACCAAACGCCAGGATCAGCGACGCGCCCAGTGCGGCGATCCAGGACAGGCCGGCGCGGCGCAGGATCGCATAGAGCAGGCCATTCGCTGCCGCCGCCATCGTCGCCGAGAACAGGCTCATGCGCAGCGCGATCGATCCGATCGGCACCAGCAGGGTCCACAGCTTGCCGAGCAGCACGTAGAGCGGATATCCCGACGGATGCGGGATCCCTAGAGTCGCCACCGCCGCCACCAGCTCTCCACTGTCGCCGACGTAGATCGTGCGACACACTCCGAGCGCATAGACGGTGAGCGTCCCAAAGAAGATGGCGCCGGCCTGGCTCAGGGGATGACTCAGGACACGGGAGCGTCGCGGTTCGGCAGGGCTGGCGGACACCGGCAGATTATAGTGCCGTTATGATGACGCCCTCGACCACCCCAAGAATCGACGGGAGATCCAGATGTCTCGCATTCCGCGCCGCAAGGACGACGACTACACCGCCGACGCCGCTGCCGAGCGGCGCGAATTCGCGCACCAGCAGACCGGGGTCGACCTCGAGCACGTCGGGTCGTTTTCCGTCGACCCGGCGAGTCTGGCCGGCAACATCGAAAACTTCACCGGCGTCGCGCAGGTACCGCTGGGGCTGGCTGGCCCGCTGCGGGTCGACGGCGAGTATGCGCAGGGCGATTTCTACGTGCCGATGGCGACCACCGAAGGTACGCTGGTGGCCAGTTACAACCGCGGTATGCGGCTGGCGCGAGAAGCCGGCGGCATTCGGGTCAGCGTGATCGACGATGCGATGCAGCGGGCCCCAGTGTTTCAGTTCGCCGACGCGCGTGGGGCACGCGCCTTCGGCGACTGGATCACCCAGAACTTCGACGAGATCAAGCAGCGCGCCGAGGCCACCACTCGAGTCGGCAAGCTGCGAGATATCGAGCAATACGGGGTCAGCCGCTTCCGGTTCCTGAGGTTCAACTTCACCACCGGTGACGCCGCCGGCCAGAACATGGTGGGGCGCGCCACCGAGGCCGCCTGCCGCTGGATCGCGACACAGGTGCCGGAGATCGAGCGCTGGCTGCTGACCGGCAACATGGACACGGACAAGAAGTTTTCGCGGCTCAACACCTTGCGAACGCGCGGCAAGCGGGTGGTCGCCGAGTGCACCCTACCCGATCGCCTGCTGCGCGAACGGCTGCGCGCTTCGGCGGAAGACCTGTTGCGCCAGCGCCACATCTCGAACCTAGGCGCCTTGATGTCAGCCTCCAACAACAACGGCGCTCACAGCGCCAACGGCATTGCCGCGGTGTTCATCGCCACCGGCCAGGATGAAGCCAACGTCGCCGAGTCTTCGGCCGCTATCGTCCACGCCGAGCTCACGCCCGAGGGCGACTACTACTACTCGATCACCCTGCCGTCCCTGATCGTCGCCACTTACGGCGGCGGCACCGGCCTGGCGACTCAACGTGAGTGCCTGGAGCTGCTGGGCTGTTTAGGTAGGGGCAAGGCCAACACGCTGGCCGAGATCATCGCCGCTACGGTGCTCGCCGGCGAGCTGTCGTTGAGCGGCGC
>JBCCEE010000103.1:0-20860 GCA_039030415.1 Acidobacteriota bacterium | reverse complement strand
AAGCGGCGGAACGGGTTCTTCCATGTCCTGGCCGCCAGCGGCTCGACTCTCGACTCATCCGTTGAGTGCTCCAGATAGAGCACGCGTTTGGACGTCCCTTCGAGGCTCTGAATCTGCGGCGTGAGGTCGAACACGTCGGAGCTGCTGTAGCCAAGAATCAGCACGTGGTCGTGGTCGCCGGTCTCGAACAGGTGCTCGACGATGTGGAATCTGGCTTCAGAGAGCTGTTTCTGGGCTATCTGGCCGAGGGTGATGGCCATGGCGTCTTTGTCCTGCACGCCGCCGTGGATCTTGATCAAGCGCGGGTGGTCATCGGCCCACGGCACGCTGGCCATCTCCTCTTCCCGGTAGATCACCTCATACTCTTTTGATTCCTCCCAGCCTCCTTCCAGGAGCGCCTGCTCGAGCAGCCGATCGAAGTTGGTGGTGCACAGGAGCTTCACGAGGCCGCTCGAGATCCACTTGGCGAGCATCTTGTGGGTGGTATTGGGGCGCCCCAGCTCGAAGATGTCGTAGATCGGCCGGACGTCGCTGATCGCCCGGAGGGTCTCGATGAAGGCCTCGAAGGGAAGCTCGGATCCCGTCAACGTCTGGATCTCTTCATCTAGCAGGGTGAGCCGTTCGAGCACGGTCTCCACCAGTCCGGTGTACCGCACGGTACCGTCCGCTCTCTCCTGCCTGCCGTTGACCAGGGGCAGCCCCGAGTGGAAGGAGATCCCGGCACCCGCGAACACGGCGGTCCTACCGCGTTCCAGGGAATCGATCAGCTCCGCCACAACGGCGTCCACGCTGGGATGCTTGGACTGATCCATTGCCCGCAGGTTAGCAGTCCGCGGCACGAGCCGAACCGCGCCGCGGTTTGCACCCTTCCGCCTTCGGGCGCCTGAGCGAGCGTGCTACCCGGAGCCCGTCAGGAGGTCGATGCGGCGGAAGGTAGGCCGGGGGTCGTTCCAGTTGTGGTCGAGCGTGAATACCGCTTTGCCCTCGACGAGGGCAAGGTCCGAGGCTTCACCGAGCTTCGGGAGGGACTGCAGGCCGACGACGTTGCCCGAGCGCGGATCGAGCTGGAGGAGCGTGGTGTAGTTCTCGGTGACGGCCCATAGGTATCCGTCGGCCAGGCTCAGCCCGGAGATCCGGAGCTCATCGACCCGTCGCCCCGGCTCTAGCGCTCCTGGAGGCCAGCGATCGCTCGCTTCGAGGTCCAGGCGGCGAGCTATCGAGCCGTTGGGGTTGACGAGGTAGAGGATCGAGCTGTCCGTGGAAGCGATGAAGAATTTCCCGGCGGATGGATCGAAAGCCAGGGCCGATGCTTCGAGCTCGGCGAGCTCCCCCGGGAGCGAAATCGAGGCAGCGCTCTCCCATTCCGGGCTGTCGCCGGCGAGGCGCCGCCACATCTGGATCTTCCCGATCTCTCCGATGAACGCGAGCCGATCGTCGGCCGTTCGAGCTCCGGGAACGAAGGCCACCGCCTCGATCTGGCCCTGACGGAACAGCGGCGGCGTCCTCAGCAGGAGGCGCCGCGAGAGCACGCGGGTCATCGACTCGTCGAGCACGAAGAGCTCGGCCTGATCGGTACTGATCGCCCAGGTTCGCGTCTGCGGGTCGAAGGTGATCCCGGAAGGCTGTTCAATGCCCGGTGGCATCTCGAGGCTCGCGATCGGGCCAGCGAAGGGGGGCGACGACACGGGGCCGGCCGAAGCGTCGAGCGGCAGCGGCTGCTCGTCGAGGGAGCCGAGGAGGTCGAGGAATACCCACACGCCGAGACGGGTGGTCAGCAGCAGCGTCGAGACGACGATCAGGACGATGGCTGCAGCCGCGAGGTTCGAGCGATGTCTCGTCATGCTTTCCTGGGGTAGCGGGGTGTCTTTAGGTTCGGGCTTCATGAGGCGCGCGAGCCGAAACGCAGCTCGATCAGGGAGAGAAGATAGTCGATCATGACCTCGGGGCCGAGCTTGGAGGTCCCCGCTCTGCGCGGTCGGAACGTGTAGGGGACTTCGGTGACCCTGGCGTTTCGCGCCTTGGAGAGGATCTCTAGCAGAGCCTTGAAGCCGCGCGGGCGCAGCTGCTCCTCGACGCTCCGGAAGGTTCGGCGGCGGATGGCGAAGAAGCCGCTCATCGGATCGGCGATGCGGAGCCCTAGCGTCCATTGGCCGAGCGATGTCGCCAGCCGAGACATCCAGCGGCGAGCGGACGGCCATGACGTCGTGCCGCCTCCCGAGGCATAGCGGCTGGCGACGGCGACGTCCGCTCGCTCGAGGGCTGTGACGAGGCTGGGAATGACTTCCGGGTCGTGCTGGAGGTCGGCGTCGATGACCACGAGAACGTCGCCGTTCGCCTTGGTCAGGCCTTCGAAGATGGCGCTCGCGAGGCCGCGCTCGCGGAGTCGGCGGTAGCAGCGAATCCGGCGGTCGAGGAGGCCGAGGTCATCGGCGATTCGCCAGGTGCCGTCCGGCGAGTCGTCGTCCACGACCAGAATCTCATGGCGCGGAACGTCCTGCAGGGCGGCCTGCACCGCGGAGATCACGACCCGAATGTTCTCGGCCTCGTTGTAGGTCGGGAGGATGACGCTGACCCCAGCGTCCGGGAGCCCGGGGCCGAACGGCTGCGCGGGTACCGAGGCCGCCGCCGGGAACGTCGCCAGGCGGTTCATCGCAGCGAGCCCTCGCGGGCGGTCTCGAGCATCAGGAAGCGCCGGCTGCCGAGCTGAACTTCCCGCTGGCTCAGATGTTCCCAGTCGGGGACCGAGCGAGCGATCTCGTGCGCGCGCTCGGGGTGCAGGATGACGACTCCCGAGGCTTGCGACAGATGGGCCGCGACCTCGCCAGGTTTGGCCAGCAGGCGTAGCGGCAGGTACGCTGGGTCTTCGACGCGAAAACCCGCTCGCTTGGTCTCGATGCCGTGCGGGTAGAAGCCGATCGGCGCGCTGCCGGCAGCGGTGCGCAGCGATTCCGCGGCGTCGCGGTAAGACTTTCTTTCGTCGAGGGACGGCAAAATGGACCCGAGCGCTACGGCGTACACGAGCCAAAGCCCGGAGACGACCAGGGCGAGCGAGAGCGTCGAGACGCCCCGACGCGCCAGCAGCAGGAGTGCGACGCCCCCCACACTGAGGGCTGCGCACACGACGCCGAGAGGTATCGCCAGCTCGCCCAGCAGCCGCAGGGGAGGAGAGACGGTCGGCGTGCCGAACACCACGCTGGTGATCGCTATGCCGACGGTCGCGGCGGCGGCGGCGACACAGACTCCGCCGACCGCATGGAGGAACCAGCGGAGCTGGGGCCTGGCTCGTGCGTCCATGGTTTGCGCCTCCAGTGCGTCAGCTAAGTAGCGGCCAAGCAAGAACGCGATCGCCGGAAAGGCCGGCAGCAGATAGACCTCGCGCTTGGTGGCGGCGCAGGAGAAGAAGATCAGGCTTGCGAACAGCCAGATCAGCGCTAGGCGGACGGCAGGCTCACGCCAGCGGCGTCTCGCGGCCGCGACCGAGGCGGGGAGCACCAGCGACCAGGGCGCCCAGTCGAACCCGATACGCGACAGGTAGTACCACCAGGGTTGGTCGTGACCCCGGTTCGCCGCGCCGAAGCGCGCGAAGTTCTGCAGGTAGAGCTCGCGCCAGACTTCTTCCCACCCCAGGGATCGCACGAGCTGGAGGTACCAGGGCATCGCTACGGCTAGCGCCGCGAGGCTGAGCGGCGCGAGCGAGAACAGCGCTCGCCACTGCCGCGCCGAAGCGTGCCAGAGCACGAGGATCAAGCCGGGCAGAAGCAGCCCGAGTGGCCCCTTGGCGAGGATGGCTCCACCGAAGCCGGCGAAGCCGGCGATGCGTGAGAGCAGGCTCCAGCGCGCATCGCGGTTTATCGCCCCCCAGGCGTAGGCGATGATCCCGGCCGTGATGAGCAAGGCGAACGCCATGTCCGGGTGGTAGTTGACGGCCTGGTAGGCGAAATGCGGCGCCGTGGCCAGGCTGAGACCGGCCCACAGTGCCGCTCGTCTGCCGGCCAGTCGCTGAGTCGCCCAGGCCGTGATCGCCACCAGGAGAGCCGCCAGCAGCGCCACCGGGAGGCGCAGCGCGAACGGGCTCCAGCTCCCCGCGAGGCGACTGCTCGCAGCGCCGAGCCAGTAGGTCAGCGGGGGGTAGTCCAGCCAGGGATCATCGTTGTGGCGGGGAACGATCCAATCTCCGGTCCGCAGCATGGTGATGGCTGGCTCTGCGACATCGGGCTCGTCCGGATACCAGAGGCTGCGCTCGCCGAGCCAGGGCACATAGAGCAGAAGCGCCAGGGCGGCGGCGAGCTTCCAGGGAGCCAGCTGGCTGAAGACTCGAGCCGCCCAGCGGGTGTAGCCCGTTGCCAGGGGAGGGTAAGCGGGTGTCTCGAGCCTCGGGGGCGACATTGCGGGGGGTGACATTCCAGGCGGTCCTTCCACGCGTGCTCGACGCGTCGTGCGGAATCGAAGGGGAGGGCATTCATGGCGGCCGGGCTCTATCCGTGGCCCTGCTTCGGCCGCGGCCAGGCTAGAGCAGGGCGGATCAACGCGAGATCAACGGGCGCTAGCGCCCCGGCACGTCGCGCCTGGCGTTGATCGAGGGTTGATCGCGCGTTGATCGGGCGTTGATCGCTCAACGGCTACGTTCGGGCGTGTCCGATCAAGACCGTGTCCGATCAAGACCGCGTCCGATCAAGACCGCGTCCGATCAAGACCGTGCGCAACCGCGACCGTGCCCGCCCAAGACCGTGTCCGAACCTGCTCGACCGAAGGAGAACCGATGATGCACCGCGAGAGTTTCAGACCGTTCGCCATCCAGCTCTGTCTGGTAGCGTTGTTCCTGGCCGGAGTTGCCAGCGCCCAGGATACGCTGCCGCCGTCGTCCGCAGAGCCGCCAGAAAACTCCGTCGAGACGGACTCTTCCGAGGCGACGGCTTCTTCCGACGAGAAGGACCCGGCCGAGCCGCCTCGGATCGCGCTGGATGAGATCAACGTGACCGCCGGCTACAGCATCAGCCGGGACGAACCGGTGTCGACGGTCGCCCTCTCCAGCGTGGAGATCCTCGAGCTACCGCATTTTGGCAACGACGTGTTTCGGGCGCTGCCCCTTTTGCCCGGAATCACCGGCAACGACGTCTCCGCCCAGTTCAACGTGCGCGGCGGTCTGTTCCGCGAGAACCTGCAGCGCATCGACGGACAGGAGATCTACGAGCCTTACCACCTCAAGGACTTTCAGGGAGTGTTCAGCATTATCGATCCGGACACGCTGGGTGGCATCAACCTCATCAATGGCGGCTTCCCCGCGGAGTACGGGGATCGGATGACCGGCGTGCTCGACATGACGACGACCCGTCCGACCGAGCGTTTCTTCGACCTCGGGATCAGCCTGACGATGGCGCGTACCAGCGCGGCAGGGCAGATGGCCGACGGCAAGGGCAGCTGGATGGGCTCGCTGCGCCGAGGCTACCTCGATCTGGTGCTCGGCCTGGTCGGAGACGATGACGAGGAGGGGGAGAGCGAAGGCAACGGCCCGACCTACTGGGATCTCTTCGGCAAGCTGGACTACCAGTTCAACCCTTCGCAACACCTGACGTTCCAGGTGCTGGCGGCCGATGACAGCCTCGATCAGCAGTCGACCGAGATCGAGGACGGCTTCCCCGAGCGGGAAGAGCTCGACACCGGTTATGGCAACGCCTACGTCTGGGGCCGTCATCTGGCGACCGTGAGTCCGCGGGCGTTCGTCGAGAGCGCTCTGTCCCTGGGGCGGGTGGACCGGGATCGAAGGACTTCGGAGGAGGGATTCAACTACGAATTCGAGATCCGAGACGTGCGCCAGATGGATGTCCTCAGCCTGCGGCAGGACTGGGGCTGGCAGCCGACCGACCGGCACTACCTGAAGTGGGGGCTCGAAGCTCGCAGCTACGATGTCGACTACGACTACTTCAACACCCGGCTATTCCTGGATCAGATCGGGACGCCGCCGGGGTCCTCTGGCAGCGGCATCACCCGGTTCGACCAGTCCTTCTCCGACGAGCAGTACAGCCTTTACCTGGCGGACCGAATTCGTATCAGCGATCCATTCACCCTGGAGGTGGGAGTGCGCTGGGACCGTCAGGGGCTGACGGATGAAGATCAGGTGTCTCCTCGCCTCAATGCCGTCTACAGCTTGGGCAAGGCGGGCGCCTTGCGGGCGAGCTGGGGCCACTTCCACCAGAGTCAGCGACCCAACGAGCTCCAGGTAGAGGATGGCGAAACGCGCTTTTTCCCGGCCGAGCGGGCCGAGCATCGGCTCATCGGCTGGGAGCGCAGCCTGCGATTGGCCGGCCGCGAGCTCAGCTTGCGGGTGGATGCCTACCAGCGCGAGGTCACCGATCCTCGGCCCCGCTACGAGAATCTGTTCGACGCCTTCACGCCCAATCCGGAGACCACGAGCGACCGCATTCTCGTGGCGCCCCAGAGCGCGTCGGCCCAGGGCCTCGAGCTGTTCCTCTCGCGACGCACCGGCGGGCGCTTTTCCTGGTGGGTGGGCTACGCCCTCTCAGAGGTCACCGACCTCATCGACGGTCGCGACGTGCCCCGGTCGATCGACCAGACCCACGCGCTGACGTTGGACCTCAATTGGCGGCCGGGAGCCAAGTGGAACTTCAACTTTGCCTGGCTCTACCACACGGGCTGGCCGACGACGGCGATCTCGGCAACGACCGAGACGAGGCCGGACGGAACGCTCTCGATCGTGCCCGTGCTGGGGCCGCTGTACGGCGAGAACCTCGAGGATTACCATCGCCTGGATATGCGAGCCAGCCGGCAGTTTCGCTTCGGCAGCGGCAGGTCGCTCGAGCTCTTCCTCGACGTTCAGAATGTCTACAATCGCGAGAATCAGGCGGGATTCCAGGTCGATGACCGCCGCTTCGCTCTGTTGGACAACGGCGAGGTGGAGTACACTCCCAAGGAAGAGACCTTCCTCGGAATCATTCCCTCATTCGGGCTCCGCTGGCGAATGTAATCCGCTCCAATGCGCGTCCTCATAGTCGAAGATGATCCCGACGTCGCGGCCAACGTCGCCGAGTTTCTCGAGGACCTGGGCCACGAGGTGGACTTTGCCTATGACGGTCCCAGCGGCCTGCGCCGCGCCCTCGCCGGCTCCTGGGACGCGGTCGTGCTCGATCTGATGCTGCCGGGACTCGACGGCCTGGAGATCTGTCGCCGTCTGCGCCGTGAACGGGCCTGGGAAACCCCCGTGCTGATGCTCACCGCCCGCGACACCCTGCCCGATCGTCTCGAGGGATTCGAAGCGGGTGCCGACGACTATCTGGTAAAGCCGTTCGCGCTGAGTGAGCTGGCGGCCCGCCTGGGCGCGTTGACGCATCGCGGATCGTCACGGCGGCCCGTGCTGCGGGTGGAAGACCTGGAGCTCGATACGGGAACCCTGATCGTCACCCGCCAGGGGCGCCGTCTGGATCTCAAGCCGGCGAGCCTGAAACTGCTGCGGCGCCTGATGGAAGCAGCTCCGGAAGTCCTCACCCGAGAGGATCTGGAGCGCGCGCTTTGGACCGACGAGCCACCGGAGAGTGCGGCGCTCAACACGCACATCTACAATCTGCGCCGCGCCATCGACCGGCCGTTCGACCGCGATCTGCTGCATTCGGTGGCCGGCGTCGGCTACCGGCTCGGGGGTGACTGACGGGATCATGCAGGCGACCAGTCTTCGGCGCTCGGCGGTGCTGGCGTTCTTCTACTTCGGGGCTGTGCTGATTGGGCTCTACGCCGTCGTCGGGGCTCTGACGGCGGCCTTCCTGGAAGACCGAGTCTTGATTCGACGCCTCGAGATCGAGGTCGAGGAGTACCTCGAGCGGCTCGAGCGGCTACCGCGGGGGCAGTCCTTGGCTCCGCCCTCGACGCGTTTCATGCGCGGCCACATCGGCCTCGACAGCGTCCCGGCTGATCTGCAACCCTGGGTGAGCGGCAAGCCGGACGGCTTCTACGAGGTCGGTGAAGACGTGCCGGGCAGCAGCCAGCCATTCGTCGTTGCTATTCGAGAGCTGCCGAACGATCGCGGCCGGCTCTTCCTGTTCTACGAGGTCACCCGGCTGGGGGTGAGGATAGAAGTCGGGTCGATCGCCATTGTGCTGGGTTCGGGGGCCGTGGTCGTCGGCCTGCTGGGGGTGTGGTGGGGAAGGCGCCTGGCGGCCCGTCTGGTGGCGCCGGTGGTTCATCTGGCGGATACGGTCGAGCGCAGTCCGACTTCCGTGCTGGCGGCACGCATCGGCGCCGAGGACTATCCGATCGAGGTCGCCCAGCTCGCTGGCGCTCTGCGCGATGCGCTGGGCCGGATCGAGTCGTTCATCCAGCGCGAGCGCAGCTTCACCCGCAACGCCAGCCACGAGCTGCGGACGCCGGTGACGGCGGCTCGGGGGGCGGCCGAGCTGCTGGCCTCGCGACTGCCGGAAGGGGACGAGCGCGCAGGCCGTCAGCTGGAACGGATCTCCCGCGCGGTCACTCGCATGGAGGAGATCATCGAGGCCTTCCTCTGGCTCGCTCGTGAGGACGGCAGCGGGCCCGCGGAGCGGTGCCACCCGGCCGCTCTGATGCCCGAGATCATCGCGCAGCACCGCGACCTGCTGGGCGATCGGCCGGTCGAAGTGCGCCTCGACCTGGATCCGGAGCTCGAGGTCACTGTACCCAAGGCCGTGTTCGCCATCGTTGCCGGGAACCTCGTCGCCAACGCGTTCTACAACACCCTGGAGGGTGAGGTCGAGATCGGATTGGGTGACGAAGCCCTGCGAATCGCCGATACCGGCACCGGGATCCCCGCCGAGCAGGTAGACCGTCTGAGCGAACCCTTCGTGAGCGGCCGCTCCGGGTTCGGTCATGGGCTCGGGCTGGCGATCGTGTCAGAGATCTGCGAGCGTTTCGGCTGGAGCCTGCGGGTTGTGCCCCGCGAGCCTCATGGAACCTCTGCTGTGGTGCGCTTCGCAGCCTGAGAGGTCTCCGCGGACGCGCCGCGGAGGCTAAAGCCAGTTCGAAGACCGGAACGGGTTGTCTGATCTGCCAAGGCACGTCATCACTCCAGATGCTGGCTGCCTCGGTCACCGGCAAGCTCGTCGTACGCGGCCGTGACGTTGACCTGCAGGTGCACCCACGAATGGAGCTTGTAGCCGGCGTATTCCTGCATCGTCACGGCTTCGACGGTTTCTTCCTTCGACTTGCCGGCGGCGATGGCGGCCTCGACCTCGCTCCTGAGCGTCTCGAGATACGCGATGTGATGGTCGATGGCGGCGACTCCAGTCGGCACGCCGTGACCGGGCACGACGACCGCGTCGTCCGGCAGGATGCCGCGCAAAGCCTTCATGGTCGCGGTCGACTCGACCAGGTGGCCGTCGAGCAGCCAGGGTAGGGCCGGCGCCTTGGCGATCACTGGATTGCCGGTAAAGGCGACCCGTCCCCCTGCCGCGGTCACGAACAGGTCACCCTGGGTCTGCGCGAAGCCGAGGTGGCGGATGCGAGCTTCCGTGCCGCCGAGATCGATGCTCAGATCCGCGCCATCCTCGAGCAGAAGGTCCGCCGGCACGGGCTTGAGCTCGTCGAGCCCCTGGTTGGTGCCGAAGTACTGCTGCATGAACGCGATGTCTTTCGCGAAGTGATCGCGGATGTAGTCGCGGGTCGCCCGGTGCTGAACGATTCGCGCGGTCTCGGGAACGAATTGGTTGCCGTAGGAATGGTCACCGTGGTAGCTGGTATTGACGACCCAGCGGATCGGCTTGTCGGTTTGCTCGCGCACCAGCGCGACGACCTGGTTCGCGAGTCGGCGGTTGAGCATGCTGTCGACGAGCAGCACACCGTCTTCGCCGATCACGAAGCCGCCGGACGTGGCTTCCGGCAGCCCGCCGGCGTTTTTTGCTTCCGCGGTGTCGGGGTAAACCGCGAAGACTCCGGGCGCGACTTCTCTTGCCTGCAGCGCAACGTGCGACGCCGTCCACACGAGCTTGGGATCTTCCGGCGTGCGGGATCGCACGGCTGCTTCGTAGGCCGCACTGTCAGCGGTCTCACCGGCGGCCTCCAGGCTGAAAGTCAGGATCAGGCCCAGTAGGACGAGGCGTGTCGTATTTCGCATCTTCTTCTCCGATTCATGTTCAAGGATGGATTGACGTTGGCGTCAAGCCATCTCAGAGCATGTGGCGTGCCAATCCACCCTCTTTTGAATCAAAGACTGAAATTAAGCGACTTACGGATTTTTCTCGGGTCGAATGCGTGTGTCGGTCTGTTGCATATATGTTTCAATTGAAACGTCATCCGTTACAATGAAACGCTTGGCGTTTCAGGAAAGCGTTACACAGCGAAAGGACGACGCGATGGTGCAGTCACGCGAGATCAACCCAGCCGATCTGTTGCGATTCGAGCCCGAGCAGGGGCTGATCTGGCTCAAGGACTACCGTATGGTGATGCTCTCCGCGTGTGCCCTCGGCGCGCTCAGGAAGGAGCTCGTCGCGACGCTCGGGTGGGATCGAGCGCGCGGCCTGATGAAGCGTTTCGGTTACGCCGCGGGGCTCGCCGACGGCTTGGCGCTGGCCGAGCGTTTCCCGGAAGCGTCGGGGGCCCGGCACATGAACTTCGGCCCGGCGCTGCACGCCTTGGAGGGTTTTGTGCGGGTCGTGCCGATTCCAGAGCGCAGTGAGGTCGACCTGGAAAAGGGTCGCTTTCACGTCGAGGGCTACTGGGACAACTCGTTCGAAGCCGAGCAGCATCTCGAGCTCCTGGGACCGAGCCAAGAGCCGGTGTGCTGGATGCTGATGGGGTATGCGGCGGGGCACTCTTCGGCGGCCGCTGGGCAGGAGACGATCGCCTACGAGACGGCCTGCCGCGCCATGGGGCACGAGCGCTGCCGCTTCGTTGTCGGTTTGGCTAACGAGATGCCAGAGCTTGCACAGCGCGAGCAGCAAGACTACGCTCCGCTGCACCTGCCGGAGGTGCTGCAAGATCTGTTGAAGACTCTGAAGCGTCAAAAGCAGGACCTGAAATCCCAGCAGAGGGCGATCCAAGAGCTGCGCTCCGAGATCGAGCGCGGACGATCGAAGAGTGCCTTCGTCGGAGAGAGTGATGGGTTCAGTGCGGCTGTCGACACCGCTCGGGCGGTCGCACCCTACAAGACGACGGTGCTCCTGCTAGGAGAGAGCGGTACCGGCAAGGAGCTTCTCGCACGCTTCATCCACGAGCAATCGCCGCAGGCGAGCCAGCCGTTCGTCGCCGTCAACTGCAGCGCCCTGCCGGAGAACCTGCAGGAGGCGGAGCTGTTCGGGCACGCCAAGGGCGCCTTCACCGGGGCGGTTTCGGCGAGCGCGGGAGTGTTCGAGGCCGCCCACCGCGGCACGCTCTTCCTCGACGAGATCGGCGACCTGGCGCTGTCCGCTCAGACCAAGATCCTGCGTGCCCTGCAGGAGGGTGAGATCAAGCGCGTTGGCGAGACGCGATCGCGCAAGGCCAGCCCACGCGTCATCGCCGCGACTCACCAGGATCTCGAGGCCATGGTCCGCGCCAAGACCTTCCGCGAGGATCTCTACTATCGGCTGAACGTCGTCTCGGTCACCCCTCCGCCACTCCGCGAACGGGGAAACGACGCTCTGCTGCTCGCCGAACACTTCCTCAGCGGCTATGCTGAGCAGTTCGGCAAGAATCTGCGAGGCATCTCGCGCGATGCCAGGTGTGCGATTGCCGGATACCCCTGGCCCGGCAATGTCCGGGAGCTGGAGAACGCGATTCAGCGAGCCGTGATCTTGGCCGGTGGGCGAGACATCACGCTCGATGATCTGCCCGCTCAGGTCGTCGCGGGTCGCCCAGCCGCCAGTCTGCCAGCACCCGCGTCGGATCGCACCGCCGCGTCACTCCGGGCAGGTCTGCTGGGCATCGAAGACGAGGCCGAGCGCATCGTGCGCGCCCTCGAGCTGGCGGCCGGCAACCGAGAGCGAGCTGCCAGCCTCCTCGGGATCAGCCGGACGACGCTGTGGCGCAAGATCAAGGCGCTTGGGCTGGAGTTGTCGACCGGCGCCCGAGCGCTGCACTCGTTAAGGCCAGTTTGATCAACGGCGCAGTGAAGGGATCTCCGCGGAAGCACCGCGGAGACCCCGTCGGGCGAGGCCTACTGGTAGGTCACGACCAGCTGCGGATGGTTGGCGGTGTTCGAATGGTTACCGGGGTAGTAGCCGATGGTGTCGGTGCCGCCGTCGTCGTTATCGTCGAGATCGAAGTAGAAGCGCAGCTGGGTGGTGCCAGTGGCGTCGACGGCGGTGAGGCCGACCGCGTCCAGGCTGGCTTCGGACCAGTCGCCGTTGCTGGCGGCGTTGGACAGGCTGGCGCTGCGGGCGACGCTGGCGACGGCTTGGAAGTCGCCATTGGCGAGCGCGGTGGAGCCGCCGAGACCGCCGGAGTGGACGTCGACCCAGCAGGTGCCGTGGGTGCTGAAGGGGTTGGTGCCGACGACCCGGCCGCGGCGCAGACGCAGCGTCGCCGAGGTGATGGTCGCACCGTCCGGAATGGCCGAGGTGTCGAAGGAGATCACGCCTTTGTACTGGCGACCGTTGCTCTGGTCTCCGGCACGCACTGCGTTGGCACCGGCGCCGGTCGAGTTGTTGCGCCCACCGACGTTGGAATTTTCACTCGACTCCCGCACCCAGCCGTCCTCGGCGGCGACTGAGGTGAAGGTCAGGGTCGTCGGATTGGGTGCGGCGATGGGCGTGGCGTTGGGCGTTGGATTCGACTGGATCTGCCAGTTGCCGGCGAGGTCGAGGCGCTCGATCGACGAGTCGGACGGCGCATCGCCAACCTCGGGGGCGCCCGCAGCGCCGGTCTCGTCGATCAGGCCGCTGTTGTTGTTGGGACCGTAGATCACAGCGTCGATCGGTACCGTGGAGGCGGTGACCGCGGAAGCCGGCACGTTGAACAGGGCGACACCGTCGCCGGTGGAGCCGCTGTTCTGAAAGTCGGGTGAGAAGTTGACGGCTTGCCCCAGGTTTGGGTTGTCGTTGATGGCACTCGACGTCGGACCCCCGACGACGAAGGTCTCACCGGGCTGGATGATGCCCGAGAGCTGCACCAGACTGGTGGTGTAGGCGGTGCCGCCGTTACCCAGGCTGTAGCCCGCCAGGTCGATGGCGACGCTATCGTTGTTGTAGAGCTCGACCCACTCCAGGCCGTCGTCGTTGCCGCTCGGGTCGTAGAAGACCTCGCTCAGCAGCAGATCGCCGTTGCCCGGCTGAACCGCGGTGACCGTTAGGGAGATCGTGTCGCTGCCCGGCAGGCCACCCGAGTCGACGACCGCAGCCGTGATCGTGTGGGTTCCCACCGACAGCACGGCTGAGAATGAGCCGCCGGTGCCGAGCGCGCCGTCGAGGCTCGAGGTCCAGGTCAGGCTGCTGGTCAAGCCACCGTCCTCTGGGTCGCTGGCGCTGCCGGCGAAGTTGACGGTGCTGCCTTCGACCGTGCTGCCGCCACTCTGTGGACTGGTGACAGTGACGCTCGGCGCCTGGTTACCGGTCGGTGGCGCCAGGCTGGTGGCGTTGGGGGTCGGGCTGGACTGGATCTGCCAGTTACCCGCTGGGTCGAGGCGCTGGATCGAAGAGCCTGGGCTGGCGTCGCCGACTTCGGGGGCGTTGGCGGAGCCGGTCTCGTCGATCAAGCCGCTGTTGTTGTTGGGGCCATAGATCACGGCGTCGATCGGCACCGACGCGCCGTCGACCTGGGCGCAGGGCACGTCGAACAGGGCGACGCCATCGCCGGTCGATCCGCTGTTCTGGAAGTCCGGGTTGAAGTTGAAGACCTGGTCGAAGACCGGGTTGGCGTTGGTCGAGCTCGAGGTGGGGCCGCCAACGACGAAGGTCGCGCCGGAGGCGATCGAACCTGAGAGCTGCACCAGGCTGGTGGTGTAGGCGGTGCCGCCGTTGCCCAGGCAGTAGCTGGAGAGGTCGACCGTGCCGCTCCCGGAGTGGAAGAGCTCGACCCATTCGAAGGAGTCGTCGCCACTGCTGACGTCGTAGAGCACCTCGCTCAGGATCACGCCGCCGGCACCCGGCGCCAGGGGCGTCGCCGAGACCGTTGGGCTGTCCGCGCTCTCGTTGCCGGAAAGGTCGACGGCGGTGATCAGGTGATAGTACGTCGTGCCGTTGGTCAGGCCGCTGTCGAGGAACGAAGTGGCGGTGACGAGCGAGCCGTTGACCCGGCTGAAGGGGCCACTAGCTGAGGTGGCGCGATAGATGTGGTAGCCGGCCAGGTCGCTCTCGGAGTTGGCGCTCCAGCTCAGCTGGACCTGGGCGTCTCCGCTGGTGGCGCCGAGACCGGTTGGCGCGGCCGGCGCTGTCGTATCCGGGATGGAGCTGTCGGGCGTCGCCGAGACCTGATTGCTGTCCGCGCTCTCGTTGGAGGAGGTGTCGACCGCGGTAACCCGGTAGAAGTAGACCGTGCCGTTGGTGACGGCGCTATCCGTGAAGCTATTGACCCCCACCAGGGCGCCGTTGACCCGGCCGAACGGTCCGCTGGCTGAGGTGGCGCGGTAGACGTGGTAGCCCGCGAGATCGGACTCGCCGTTGGCCAGCCAGCTGAGGCTCACCGAGCCGTTGCCGGCGGTCGCCATCAGGCTGAGGGGCGCGGCGGGCGGCGTCGTATCGAGGACGCAGGAGCCCGCGTAGAGACAAGCCACCCACTCGGGATGGTCGATGAAGGGATTGCGATTGCCCTGGAAGCTGAACACGACTTCGTTGCGCCACAGCTCGCGGCTGTCGGGGGGATCCTGAGCGTGCCACTGCAGCAGGACGGAGAGCATGCCCATGTAGGCGACGGACTCGTTGGAGCCGGTGTTGCCCGAGTCGATCAGCGATTCGCTGTCGGTGACGATGAGATCGGGCTCGGAGAAGCCGGTGCCGGAATGCACGCCGCCTTCGTAGCGCACGTCCATGTAGAGGATGGCGCGGGCGACGTCGCCCTTGCGGCCGTCCCAGGCTTCCCAGGTGCCTTGAGTGAAGGAGCCGCTGGTCCAGTTGGAGTTGCCGGGGTAGACGCCGGTTCCGCCACCACGGCCGTCGTTGAAGTCCGTGGGCTGCTCGGAGCAGCCGGCGTCACAGTTGCGGAACGGCTTGTTGCTGCGCGACGAGTTGTAGCCGGCGTCGGACGCGAAGAGGTGATGGCAGTCAGTGTAGGGATAGTTGTCGGCGCCATCGTTCGGAAAGCCGTAGGACCTGGGCCACGAGTGCTCGCGGTTGTAGGCGCCGACGCCGCCCGGGATCTTGCCGTAGCTGGCGTTCTTGTAGATGTCGATGATGTTGCCGACATTGTTGGGGTCTTCATCGGCGAGGTTGAGGATGTCCCAGGTGTCGGTGGTCGAGTCGGTGTAAGGGAAACGCGTGTGATCGTCGATCACGTCGTGCAGCGTGGCTCTTAGGGCTGAAGCGTTGGTCGTATCGACCGAGTCGTAGTAGCCGGCGGGAGGTTGAGCAGCCACCATACCGGCAGTGAGGAGGAGCAGGCTGAGGGCGAACAGCCCCACAGGACGGAATCGAGGGTGCAGTCTGGCACGCATGGAGTTTCCCTTCGGATGGATCGAAATGAGCTGCCGGCGTAGAGGCAGCCGCGATCGACACGTCGAGTGGTCGACTTCGAGGCTGCTGGCGAAGAGGATCGACAGGGCCGGCTGGGTTGGGGAACCCTGGTAAAGAGCAAGAGGCGGGCCAGTGTCACGAGAACGCAGTCGCTTTGGCCTATTCCTGGGGAGCGAGATAATCTCTGTCTTAGAGAGGGCGCGTTGCGATTTCGAGAAGATGCCTCCGCCGACGTTCTCAACGTTGAGATGTGGCCTTATCGGGTCTGAGAATCCACGCTGGGTGGCGCGGTCGGCAGAGAGTGAGGCGTCCGGCTAAAGGAGGGGACGTGTCCGGCTAAACTAGACGGATGCAAGCGTTGGCGAGGTGGCTGAGACCGCATGCTCCGGCCGCTCTGCTGATGCTGTTCAGCGGCTGGTCCGGCACGTTCTATGACGGGGCATTCGGCGACTGGAAGCTGACCGGACACCTGGCGCTGCTGCTGTTCGTGGCGGTGTTCAGCCCGGCTTGGAAGGATCCCCTGCGGCTCGGTCGAGCCGGTAGCCTGTTGCTGATCGCGCTGGTGGCGTTGACGGTAGTGAGCTTCGCCGCCTCACCGGTGCCGCGAGCCGGACTCTCGGCGATCCTGCTGCTGCCGGCGTTCCTGCTGCTGCCGTCCTCGCTCGAGCGCTGCTGGGCCGGAGCTGAGCAGCGTCGGCTCGGGCTGCGGTCGCTGGCGGTGGTGGTGGGCGGGGTCGCGGTCTGGTCGCTGGTGGGGGTTTGGCACCTCGAGACGCCCGGAGCCTCGCTGCCTTTGGGCCACCACAATCTGCTGGCGGCCTGGCTGCTGGTGCTGCTGCCGGTCGCCGCGGTTTCATGGCGCGAGCCTGGTCTCGGGCGCTGGCTCTCCGGCTTTGCCGTGCTGGCGGGCACGGCGGCGCTGCTGCTGACGCGCTCGCTGACCGCCGCGGTGGCGGTGTTCGCGGTGGGAGTCTGGCTGGCGCTGCGTCATCGCTGGGGGCGGTTCGGGCTGCTGGGCGCCGCAGCGCTGTTGGGAACGCAGGCTCCGCGCCTCGTCGACATCGTGCGCGGCATCGACTTTTCGGCCATTGCGCGCTGGAGCTACGTCGAGGCGGGGTGGCGGGGGATCGTCGAACGACCGGCGCTGGGGTGGGGGCCCGGCTCTGCCCGCTGGACCCTGGGCGAGCACTTCCAGCCGATTCCCGGCATTCATCCTCCGGATCTGCTGGTCGCGGACCTGCACTCGCTACCGCTGCAGCTGGTCTACGAGCTCGGGTGGGTGGTCCTGCTGCTGGTGCTTGGGCTCGCCGCGCTGTGGATCGGGAATCGGCGCCGGGAGGAGGCGCGCGATCCCGAGCTGCGGCGCAATGCCCTGGTGGGTCTAGCCGCGCTCGTCATCACCAGCCTGGCGGGGAGGACGATGGCGATCTCCGCGCTGCCGCTGGCGGTGGCGATGGTCGTCGGCATGGCGCAGGCAGGGGGCGAGGCTCCGAGGGTCGGGCCGAGGCGGTGGCCGGGGCTCACCGCCATGGCTATCCTCACTGCCCTGCTGCTGCCGCTGGGCTTGGCTCAGGTCGCCTACGATCGGGCGGTCGCAGCATCGCAGCCCGCCGATCAGCTGCGCTTTCTGGCCGCGGCCCGCCGGCTCGACCCGGGATTCCCACTCTACCGGGCTCGTCAGGCACACCTCCAGCGCTCGCAGGCAGCGACCGGCTCAGGGCTCGCCGAGGAGGCACGATCGGCAGCAGCGAGCGCTCGCGGCGTGAGCGCCCTGTGGCTCATCGCCGGCCAGCTCGGGCAAGAGGCTGGCGCACCGTGGAGCCGTGAAGCGCTGCAGAGAGCCTGTGACACCAGCCCTCTCGGGGCTCTGGCGCCCTACTTCCTGTCGTTGGAGGCGGCGGATCCGGTCGCGCAGCGGCAGTGGGCGGCTCGTGCACTGCTGGCCGAGCCTGTGCTGATGGCAGCTCGGGCTTGGCAGTCGCGTCCGGCGCGACTCGCCGAAGCCGTTGGGCTCACGCGAGACCTGGACAGGGTCGAAGCGAGGTGGCGCGAGGCGCTGGCGCTGAGCTTCGAAGCGCTGGGACCACCTTCGCAGCTCAGCCGCTCGCTGGCCCTGACGCTCGATGCCGACGCCACGACGTCGGTTTCACTGCACGCGTTCCGGCGTCAGCCCTGGCCAGCGCATCTGGCGCGAGTCGAGGTCGACGGAGAGCAGGTGATCGCCATCGATCTCCCGGCGGCCAGCGAGCTAGGGTCGACCGACTCGACCGTTTTCGCTTCGCCGGGTTGCGGACTGGCGCATATGGCCCCTGAATGAGCAGCCCTTGAACAACAAAAAACGGGACGCTCGGCGTCCCGTTTTTGTACTGGCGATGATGGCGGCGTCTACTCGGGCGCCTCGAGACCGAAGTGCTCGTAGTTCTTGGCGATGAAAGCCTTCCATTTATCGGGCACTTCTTCTTCCGGCACGATCGCCTCAACCGGGCAGGCATCCACACACAGGCCGCAGTCGATGCACTCTTCCGGCTGGATGTAGAGCATTTCCCAATCCTCTTCGGCTCCGTAGATGCAATCTACCGGGCACACATCCACGCAAGCCGTATCTTTGACGTCGACGCAGGGTTCCATGATGATATGAGTCATTTTTGGGCTCTCCTTGGGCCAAGTTCTATAAGGAACCGTTCCGCCAGCGAAATCCGTCGGGGAGAATTGCCGGAGGTCAAGGTCTCCTGAAGCTCTTGTCGCTCTCAGCGTTGGGTCGGTATCCGCGACTGATGGGTCAATTGCTGTATACGACGGATGAGCTCATGTGGATGATCATGAATGTTAAGTATAGCACCCCAGATAAGAGGGCCAACCCACTTTATCCAGTCATTGTGGTACGCTCCGCCGGCTCGCCGCGTTGCGGCGTAAGCCCTCGAAACCACGACGCCGCCCGTCCAAATCGCCGGCTCTGCCAGCGCTCTACCCCCAGGGCGACTTCACAGTGAGAGCCCATGGGAGTTTTAGACAGCTTGCTCGAGCGCCGACTCATCGTCGTGACCGGCAAAGGAGGAGTCGGCAAGAGTGCTCTGACCTCGGTCATCGGACGCAGCTTGGCGCGCCGTGGACGCCGCGCGCTGGTGCTGGAGGTGGATCCGCGTGAGAACCTGCACCAAATGCTGGGAGTCGCGCCTTCCGGCGGTGAGGTCGTCGAGGTCGAGAAGGGCTTCTACCTACAGAATCTGAAGCCACGCAATGTGGTGGATTGGGTGGTGGAGAAGCGCGTACCGATCAAGATGATCGCGAAACGCGTCAAGCGCAGCCCGATTTATCATCGCTTTGTGGAAGGCGCTCCCGGGCTGACGGAGATCGCTATCCTCGGTCATGCCTTGCGCCTGGCGCGGGGCGACCTGCGAGAGGTTCCGGACATCGACGTGGTGATCCTGGATGCTCCGGCGACCGGCCACGGCGTGTACCTGCTGACCGCTCCGAGGCTGTTCGCCGAGGCGATCGGTGAGGGGCCGTTCGCCGACCTCGCCGGAGAGGTGGCGGACTATGTCGCCGATCCCGTCGCTACCGGTCTGGTGGTGGTGACGCTGGCCGAGGAGATGCCGGTGCAAGAAGCGCTCGAGCTGCGCCGGTCGCTGGTCGAGCGTTTCGGCCGCGAGCCCGAGCTGCTGGTCGCCAACGGCATCTACCCGACGCCCCCCGGTGAGGAAGCTTCCTCCGACGAGCTGGAGGTGCTGTGGCGCCAGCGGCACCGCCTCAACCGCGGCCAGATCGAGCGCCTCGACCGCCAGTGGGTTGGCCCCCGAATCGACCTGCCGCTGCTGCCGATCGACGGCGGTGCCGAGCTGGTCGCCGCCCTCGGCGAGCGGTTCGACGCGTCGCTGGCGGTGCTGGAGGCGGGGTAGTGGCGCTCGACTCTCGATTGACCATCGTCGTCGGCTCCGGTGGGGTTGGCAAGACGACGCTAGCGGCAGCTCTCGGCCTGCGCTCGGCGGCAGCGGGCTTCAAGACTCTGGTGATGACCTTCGATCCGTCGCGGCGTCTCAAGGATGCGCTGGGGATCGAAGATGCCGACGCCAATCAGGAGCTCGCGGTGCAGGGCACCGAGGGACGGCTCTACGCCAGTCTGCTGGATGCCCGCGCGACCTTCGACAGCCTGGTGGAGCGCTACGCCGAAGATGACGCAGCGCGTCAAAGGATTCTCAGTAACTCTTACTATAGTCACCTCGCCGGCCATCTCGGCGGTATCCTCGAATACATGGCGGTCGAACGCCTCTACGAGGTGGCTTCGGACGGAGGCTATCAGCGCATCATTCTCGACACGCCGCCCACCGCCCAGGCGATCGATTTTCTCGAGGCGCCGCAGCGCATCGTCGATTTCCTCGATAGCGGGGCGCTCAAGATCGCCCTGGCGCCGTGGTTCGCGGACGACGGGACGCTCAAGGCGACCTCCCGCTTGAGCTTCGTCGGCCGGAGCCTGGAGCAGTTTCTCGACCGCATCGTCGGTCTGCAGCTGCTGCGCGACATGTCGGAGTTTTTTCGCGCCTTCGGGCCGCTTTTTCCGGGCTTCCGGCAACGGGCCAGCGAGACCGAGCAGCTATTGGGAGATGAAGAGACTCGCTTTGTGCTGGTGACCGGAGCGGGGGCGGATCGTATTCCCGATACGCTGTTCTTCGCCCGTAAGCTAGAGGAGGCGGGCTATCGCCTCGGTCCGGTGGTGGTCAATCGAGTACACCCGGAGGTGGCGACGGAAGAGGATGAGCATACGGCGTCCGAGGGGCGCCGCTTGCTCCGCTGGCTGGGGGAGAGGCACCGTCGTGGATTGGTCGAGCTGCAGGCTCTGCTGCGGCCCGATCAGACGCTGGTCGCCATGCCGTTGGCCGGCGACGAGCCGACCGATCTCGCCGCTCTCGACGGCCTCGGGCAAGAGCTCGAGCAGCGTTGGCACGCCGCGTTGCGTCAAACCCGCTAGATTCACGTCGAGGCGCGGCAACGCGTCGATTCGACGCGTTGCGTCATCTTGTGGTGCGTTGCGGTGCAGTAAGTCACGGTGCAGCGTTGGCGTACGTCTCGTCGGGTTGCGGCATAGATCGTGTCTGACGCACTGCGTCATGGCTGCGTAGCCGCCTTGCGTCACCGAGCTCCTGGTCGCGCAGTCAGCGTCGAAAAAGATTGTGAAGTCAAGGTTTATGTGGCATTTGGCTCAAATCCTCGGGGGCTCGCACGGTGGCGCAGAGTACGATTCGGGAGCTTTATGCCGCAGCTCGGCAAAAAACTTCTTGACAGCTTTTGCCGCGGTGCGGTATTTTCTT
>JBCCEE010000102.1:0-20898 GCA_039030415.1 Acidobacteriota bacterium | reverse complement strand
CGGAGCTCAGCGACAGGAACGAGTTGATCGAAGAGCTGGCCCAGCGACTCGAGCGCCTCGAAGGTTCTCGCTGAAGCAGAATCCCGTCTTGGCAGAAGAGCCCGGCTTCGGCCGGGCTTCTCTGCGTCAAGGTTCCAGAACCAGGCTTGTGCTATGGCCTGGAAGACGACTGTGTCGAGGCCGAACTATGTCAAAGCTCTCCGACGCTTGACGTCCAGTCGCTGGTATCGCCGCTCTCGAAGCTGTCGGCAAAGATGATTCCGACGCTGGCGACCGAGAAGTCTTCGTCCGAGATGTCGAAGAAGATGTTGCCGCTGCACTGCACCCTGAGCCGGATGTCGTCCGAGTCCATATCCGGCACCTGGATGTCTTCGGCGCCGTCGTTGGGCGTGCCGAGCAGCGCCGTCTCGGTGTAGGTGACACCACCATCGGTGGAGAACACGATATCGACCTCGCTGCAGCTGATCGGCGCATTGGTGGTGCCAGCGACGTCCCAGGTCACCGTCTCGGTGTCCAGTCCGTTCCAGCTCACCGACGTATTCGGCGACAGGACTTCGAAGCTGTCGCCAACGTCGGACACCACGACGTCGGTGGAGTCGTAGTCGACGCCACCGCCACCGGCGCGGTTGTCCCGGACGGTCAAGCGGAAGGTCAGCGTGCGCGAATAGCTCGGCAGAATCTCGCCCAGCGTCTGAGTGTTGCTCAGCAGGTCGGAGAGCTGCGGGAAGGTGCGGCAGTTGGAGAGCACCGGTGAGAACGAGCGGAAGATCGGCGCGTCACCCGTCGGGTTGTTGGGCGGACCCTGGGGGCCGAGGTTGAACTGCTCCCAGCCGTAGGTCAGCACGTCGGGATTCGGATCGGTGGCCGTACCGCAGAGCTCGAAGGGGGTGTTGATCGGAATCGTGTAGGACGGCCCGGCGTCCACGGTTGGCGGCGTGTTGCCGGTGGCGGTCGGCGCGTCGCAGTTGTTGCCGGCGCCGGCGGTGATGTAGGTGACGATCTCCTGGTAGCTGAAGGTATGGAAGTGGTCGTCACTGTTGGGCTGGATGTTCTGGCTACCGCAGATGCCGGCGTAGGCCTGGATCGTCGTGCCGCTGCCGGGCTCGTAAGCCGCGCTCCCGCTGCGCTGGTTGGCGCAGGATCCCGTGCTGCCGTTGAAGGTGTGCAGTCCGTCCCACTGATGGCCCATCTCATGGGCCACGAAGTCGACCCAGAAGACGTCTCCCGTCGGGGCACCGAGCCCCGTCACGCCGCGCGCCTTGACGCCAGCGACGCAGGGCACGCCGAGCGAGGCGACGCCGCCACCGCCGGTCGAGAACACGTGACCGATATCGTAGTTGGCGCTGCCGATGACGTTGTCGAGGTTGCTCTGGTTCTGGCCCAGCATGGCGCCGCCGCTACCGTTGGTGTAGGGGTCCGTGGCCGCATTGGTGTAGACGATCTGATCGTTGTTGGCGATCAGAGTCATGCGGATCGCGACGTCGCGCTCGTAGATGCCGTTGACCCGGTTCATCGCGGTGACGATGGCCGCCAGGCCGTCCGCGACGTTCGGCGGGTCGGGGTTGGAATGGAAGGCCGTATATTCACCCGTCGCGGCGACCGCGAGGCGATAGGTCTTGAGCGTGTCACCGTTGGGCAGACCGCCACCGCGCTTGGCCGGCGCTGCCTCGCGCGGCGCCGCGGCCGACAGCTCCCGGGCCGTCGACTCACCGGTCACCCCGCAGCGGAACTCCGAGGCCGAGTCGTTGAGCGTGTGCCCGGTCCAGTAGCTCATGTGATGCACGGTGTCGCCGCGCAGGTACGGGTCGATGTAGATCGTGCCGGCCGGCGACAGAATCATGGCGTGGAACCCGGCGGGCGTCACATCGAAACGAAGGGTGGCGGCGGGAACATCGATCCCCTGGCCGAGGTACGTCCGGATCTCGGGGAACTTCGCCGCCAGCTCCGGGGCCATGACCGGCGACTCTGCGATGCGGAACCGCCCGAAATCGCCATCGGGCAGCGGCAGCTCGAGCACCACGTTCGCCACCAGAGCATTGGCGCTATTCTCGAGCGGGGCCGAGCTGAGCACCGCCTCGAGGCCGGTCTGGTCGAGGGCTACCAGACGATACTGCGACGCCTTGATCCAGCGCTCACCGGAGAGCGAGAGGTCGGCTGAAGAGACGTCACTCCAGATCGCTGACTCCGCGAGCAGCGTTTGTGGCGTGATCAGGACGGCGAGAACGAGTAGCGCTGTCGCCACGGTGAGGGTTTTGGGCAGCTGCATAGAACATCTCCTATTCTCCGATCGGAGTGATGAGGGACCCAGCCATGAGAAGTCGCGGTGAAGAACACCAAGAAAATAGGGTTTTAGCATGCCCCGTTCTGCAGGGTTGAATCAACCCCCGGAGAACAGTTCCTCTGGATATCCCGAGGAACGCCAAGCTCTCCGTGTGCAACGCGGCCGCTCACCCATGAGATTCGCGAGGAGCCCGGCGGCACTGCCGCCGGACTCCCCCTTACCTGAATACGCGTCGTTTTTGGGACAAAGGCGCGATCTCGACGAGGTCAGATCGCTCGGCGCACCTCACCAAGCGACGCCGTAGTCCTCACCGAAGTTGCTCGCTCCGCCCCACAGGGTTCCGTGCTCGCGATCGAAGTAGATCGCCGTGATCGGCCCCGAAGTCCGCGCGCGCGTCTCGACCTCGTACCCCATGGCTTCGAGCCGCGACTGGACCCACGCCGGAACGTCGTCGCGAACCACCAGCCGCCCCGGCTCGGACTTGTGGGCGCCAAACGAGCTCTGCATCTGATAGCTGTTGATGTTGGCGGCTTCGGCGGCCTGCTGCACGTTCATGCCGAACTCGACCATGTTGAGGAAGAACTGCAGCAGATTTTGATCTTGAGTATCGCCGCCCTGGACGGCAAAGGACAGATACGGCTTACCGTCTTTGAGCGCCAACCCTGGCGTCAGGGTGGCGCGAGGACGCTGGCCGGGGCGCACCAGGTTGTACGGATTCATGCGCTCATCGAGCACGAAGCTCTGCATGCGCTGCGATAGGCCGATGCCGGTCTCACCAGCGATGAACGCGGGAATCCAGCCGCCGCTGGGCGTCACGGAAACCACCCAGCCCTCGGCGTCCGCGGCTTGGATCGAGGTGGTGCCGACGCGGAAGGCCTCGTCGTGGGTCAAAGACAGGCTCTGTTGCCAGCTGCTCTCGCCTTCGGCCTCGGCGGCCGGCGGGATCGGGGTCCACTGCTCGAGCAGCTCGGGGAACGGATGATCACCCTGTTGAAAGCGATACGGGTTACCCGGCTTGATCCCCTCATCGTTCTTCTTCCAATCGATCTGCTGATAGCGCTGGCGCGCGTAGTCCTTCGACAGCAAGCCTGCGATCGGCTCCTCGGGCGGCGTGTAGGGATCGCCGTAGTAGAAATCGCGATCCGCGAACGCCAGGTTCATCGCCTGATAGAGCGCGTGGATGTAGGCCGCACTGTTGTACCCGAGCTCTTTCAGCTCGACGTTCTCCAGGATATTCAGCGCCTGCAGCATCACCGGGCCCTGCACCCAATGGGTCAATTTGTAGACTTCGATGCCGCGATAATCGGTGCTCACCGGCTCTTCGATGTAGACCTGCCAGCGATCCAAATCCTCCAGGGTGATCAATCCGCCGGCATCGCGGGTGCTGCGCACCAGCTCCTGCGCGATATCGCCACGGTAGAAGCGGTCGTAGGCGGCATAGATGGCTTCTTTGCGACTCTTGCCGGCCGCCAGCGCCTTGCGCTCTTCTGCCACCAGCTTCTCGAGCGTCGCCAGCAGGTCCGGCTGGCGGAAGATCTCTCCCGGGTAGGGCGCGGCGCGCTCGTCGTCGCTTCCGAGGTGCGGCAGGAAGACCCGCTTGGACGCCGGCCACTGGCTGAGGATCTCGCGCCGACGCTCCATGTTGTTGGCCTGGGACCCTTCGATCGGATAGCCCTCCGCCATCTGCATGGAGGGCGCCAGCACCTCGGCCAGGCTCATGGAGCCGAATTCGGCGAGCATCACCATCAGGCCGCCCGGGGTGCCGGGCGTCACCGCGGCCAGAGGGCCGAACTCCGGCGGGTAGCGCATGCCTTTCTCACGGAAGAAATCGACCGTCGCTCCGGTCGGCGCCACGCCCAGCGCATTGATGCCCTGCACCTTGCCCGTATGAGGATTGTAGATCAGGGCCTGGGTCTCACCGCCCCATCCCAGGGTGTCCCACATGGTGCTGGTGGCGGCCAGCATGGCGCAGGTGGCGTCGACGGCATTGCCGCCCTGGGTGAAGATCGTCGCCCCCGCCGTCGCCGCCAGCGGCTTGCCGGTGATCGCGACCCAATGCTTGCCGTGCAGCACGGGTTTGACGGTTCGCTGGGCCAAGGCGGTCGGCGCGATCATTCCATACGCCAGGGTCAGCATGAGCAGAGCTCGGGTCGAGGCGCTGCGCGGCATGGTTCGTCCTCCTGAGGGGGTCACGAGACTTGCGAGTCTCCGGTGGTTGTACTGTAATAGGTGCACTGCAACGGTAACGCAAAAACGCTAGTGTGGAATGGGTCTGCCCGATCAGTCACCAACGGCTGGGCCGTCGAACGGTCGACGGTTCGAGACCAGGGTCGGTGGTTCGAGACGTACCGCTTCGGGGCTGAGGATTTGAACCCTCATACGAAGCTCGGACGCCTCGAGCTTCATCCTCGATTCCGGGAAGAATTACCCTGCCCGGTTGCGGGAGGAATTACCCGACCCGGCAAATCTCCCGGCCGTCGAGGCATGGAAACCCGTAAAACCGGGCTTTTTGGAGGGTACCCGACTGGCACAAGGCTTGCTTTTCAGTCTGTCAGCAACGTGAAACCGAAGCCGGGCAATCTTCTGCCACTGCCCGGCCCTACTCTAGTGCTCGGTCTGATCGATCCATCGGCAAACGGGGCACACGTCACCAGGAACCGTGTCATCACAGGAGAAGAAGCATGGGATACAGAATCGAGGACATCGAAGGCATCGGACCCGCCTACGCCGAGAAGCTCGCCACCGTGGGCATCAAGAACACCGACGCCTTCCTCGCCAAGTGCGCTGATCGCAAGGGACGCAAGGCGATTGCCGCCGATGCCGACCTCTCCGAGAAGCACATCCTGAAGTGGGCCAATCTCGCCGACCTCATGCGGATCTCGGGCATCGGGCCGCAGTACAGCGAGCTGCTCGAGGCCGCCGGCGTCGACACCGTCAAAGAGCTGCGCAATCGCAATGCCGAGAACCTCGCTGCCAAGATGAAAGAAGTGCAGCAGGAGAAGCGCCTGACGCGGACGTCCCCGGGCGTCAGCACGGTGAGCCGCTGGATCGCTCGCGCCAAGGAGATGGACCCGGTCATCACCTACTGATCGAGCCTGAGCTCTGCGTACGAAACGGGGACCTTCGGGTCCCCGTTTTGCGTTGGTGACGCACGCAAGTCACCCGGGATCGTAAATTGCGGTCTCTGCAACGTGATGGAACCCCGATTGAGGCAAAAACGGGGTCTCTGCAACGTGCAGAGACCGCGATTGACGCTCAACCCGGGTCCCCCCCACTGTGCGATACCCCAATTGAGGCAAAATCGTGGTCTCTGTAACGTGCAGAGACCGCGATCGACGAAAAAACGGGGTCTCTGCACCGTCAGGAACGTGCAATCGACGATCCGGTGTGCCGTCGGGAGACCCTCGGCGAGGCACGAAGCGGCTCGCCGGTGACGTTCTCTCTGCTCTGGGCGCCCTAGCAGGGCTTCTCAGGGGTCGTCGGGCAGCTCGGTGATCAAACGCGCGCTCCGGTTGCGCGTGAAGTAGTTCCAGCCCCACTGCACGAGCACCAGCACCCGATTCTGGAATTCGGCCAGGTACATCAGGTGCACGAAGAGCCAGGCCAGCCAGGCGAAGAGGCCTGCAAAGCGCAGCCCGGCGATCTCCGCCACCGCTTTCTTGCGCCCGATGGTCGCCATGTTGCCCTTGTCCAGATACCGGAACGGGGGTGGCGCCGTAGCGCCCTGCAGGCGACGCTCGATGACCCGGGCCACGTAGCGCCCCTGCTGCATGGCGACCGCCGCCAGCCCCGGCAGCGGCTGCTCCTGCTGATGGCTGTAGTGGGCCAGATCCCCGATGACGAAAACCTCGGGCCGACCCGCCAGGCTGCAGTCGGGCTCGACGATGACCCGGCCGATGCGATCCACCCCAGCGGAGCTGCTCTCGGCCAGCATTTTGCCCAGCGGTGACGCTTCGATCCCCGCCGCCCACAGCACGCTCTCGCACGCGACGGTCTGGCGTTCGTCGTCACCGCTCGGCTGGACCTTCTTCAGCACGATCTGGCTCGACTCCATGGTCTCGACGAGCCAGCCGGTCCGGACGGTGACGCCGAGCTCTTCGAGGCTGCGCCGAGCTTTCGTCGAGAGCGCCTCCGGAAACGACGGCAGCACCCGATCCGCCCCTTCGATGAGCAGGATGGTGGACATCGCCGGATCGATGTGACGGAACTCTCCGGCGAGCGTGCGACGCGAGATCTCAGCCAGCGCTCCAGCCAGCTCCACCCCCGTCGGGCCGGCGCCCACTACCGCGAACGTCAGCAGAGCCCGCACCCGCACTTCATCGGTCTCGAGCTCCGCGCGCTCGAACGCCAGCAGCACGTTGCGCCGGATGCGGGTGGCATCGCCGAGGGTCTTCAGTCCCGGCGCCATATCCTCCCACTCCGTATGGCCGAAGTAGCTCTGGCCGGCGCCCGCGGCCACGATCAGCGAATCGTACTCCAGCTCGCTATCGCCGAGCTGCACCCGACGCCGATCCAGGTCGACGCCGGTGACTTCGCCGAGGCGGACGTAGGTGGCGGCGCGGCGCTTCAGAAGCGCCCGCAGCGGCGTGGCGATATTGGCCGGAGACAGCCCGCCGGTCGCCACCTGATAGAGCAGCGGCTGAAAGAGGTGATGATTGCGCCGGTCGATGACGGTCACTCGGGTACCCCGCCGAAACGCTCGCGCCGCGCAGAGGCCACCGAACCCCCCGCCGATGATGACGACATGATGATCCTTCATGAGCCCGTCCCTTCGCCGGCCGCCGGGCCGGTGAGAAATTCGACCAGCTGGCTGACGAACGCCTCGTGCTGATCGAGGAACGGCCAATGGCCTGAAGCCTCGATCGCGACCGTCTCGACGCCCGCCTCCCGCAGCAGCCGCAGAGACCGCTCGCCCGAGCCGCGCGGCAAGCCTCGCACATAGACTCCTGGAACGGCGAGCTCCGCCATGCGCCCCGCCAGCGCCTCCTGCCGCGAGAACGCCACCAGCTCTTCGCTGTTGCGGTGGAAGGCTCGCGGATCGCACATTTGGATGCTGGCGCCGTAGGCGCGTCGCACCACGGCGCTTTCGGCTTCGTCGAGATAGATGTTGTCGAGCACTTCGTCGAACCCGTGGCTCAGCCACGCGTCGGGCGCAAAGCGCACGGCTTGGCTGCTGAAGCCGCAGTCCGGCGGGGAGATGTTGCCTTCGACGTTCACAAAGCCAGCGATCTGCTCTCGCAGCCGCTCGCACAGCAGCGTGCCGATCACCCCGCCCATCGAATGACCGACCACCACCGGGCGCCCTGGCCCCAGCTCGCCAACGAGTTGCGCGAGGCGAGCCGCATGCTCCTCCAGAGTCAGCGCTTCGGCCGCCCAGCCGGATTTGCCATAGCCGATGAGATCGACCGCCAAGTGGCTCCACGCCGAAAGCCTGGCGTCGACCATCAGCCGCTCGAAACAGAGCGCCGATTCACCCAGCCCATGGATGTAGAGCAGGGTGGCGGGGGGATTCTCAGCCCCGAGGCGCCGGAGATGCAGGGAGCCGTGGAACAGCCGCTCCATTTGAAGTTGGCGAGCCGTGAAGGCAATCATCGGGCGTCTCCGTGTTGAGTCCAGCAGCCGTATTGGGTCCGGCAACCTTATTGGTCTAGCGGCCGGCCGCCTGTGAGAGCTCGTCGATCGAACGCTCCAGCGCCTGGTCGATCGCACCCTCCCAGCTCGGCGCGTGGTCGGTCGCAGCCCCGGCCGGGAAGAGGATACCGCGGGACGAGTTGACGATGCCGCCTTCGAGCATGCCGCTGTCGCCCGGCACGAATCCGCGCAGCGCCGCTTCAGCACTTCCCCCCTGCGCCCCGTAGCCGGGCACCAGAAACAGCGCGTGCGGCAACCGCTCGCGGATCTGCTCGCTCTGCCCCGGGTAGGTCGCTCCTACGACCACCCCCAACGATGACCATCCGGTGAGGCTGCCGCGCATCGCCTGTGAGGGCTCCGCCAGCGCGTCCGCCACCGCTTCGAAAACCCTGAGCCCGGCTTCGACACGCGGCCCTGCTTCGAGACGGCGGTCCTGGAAGTCTCCCGAGCCGGGGTTGGACGTCTTGACCAGAACGAAGAGCCCGCGGTCGTGGTCTCGAGCGGTGCTGAGGAACGGCGCCAGCGTGTCGCACCCAAGGTAGGGGTTGAGGGTCATCGCGTCGCACTCGATCGCCGCTTCGCCCCCCAGATAAGCTTCGGCGTAGCCCTTGGCGGTCGAGCCGATATCGCCTCGCTTGGCGTCCAGCAGCACCAGCAGCTCCTGCCGCCGAGCCTGCGCCACGACGGTCTCCAAAACCTTCAAACCGCGCCACCCGAGACGCTCGAAGAACGCGATCTGGGGTTTGATCACCGCGACCCGCGAACCGATCCGCTCGAGGACAGCGCCCAGAAACGCTTGCACCGCGTCGGCGGTGCGCGGATCCGAGGCCTGCATTGAGCCTTGACGGAACAGATCCGGGATACGGTCCAAGTGGGGATCGAGGCCAACGCAAAGCGGATGGCGTAGGCTTCGAATACGTTGGATCAACTGGTCTGCGAAGTGCTGCCGCATGGAACTTCCTCCCTAAATGGGAGACTCTCCCTTGGTTCAGTAGAATCTACCCATGGAGCTTCCGGGTCTAGGCTCGCATGAAGCTTCCGGCCTTCCGACACGACCTCGAGGACTCGAAACGGGCACGAGTCTTGCTTGAGACTTTGTCGTGTGCCACCTCAGGGTACGTCGTACGGAGTATACTCAGCAAGGGGGCTTGAAGATTCCGACATGGAGATCCAGCTGCTAGCTCATGGATAATCTCAAAGCCTTCTACCAGGGCAGCCTGAAGGATCGGGTCGAGACGCTCGAGAAGGTCAAGCAGGCGCTCATCAGCGGTGAGCAAGGCGCCCGGGAATCGCTGTTTAGGATCGCTCAGTCGCTCAAGAACACGGGAGTGACTTATGGCGTCACCGAGATCAGTCAGGCGGCCGATTCGCTCCTCGACGCCTCGGCCCCGTCCCTGGTCGAGAACCTCGATCGACTGATCGACACCATGCAGCGGGTCGCAGTCGCCGGTCCGGACGACGTCGCGACCCTACTGATCATCGAAGATGAAAGCACGACGCGCTTACTGCTGGAGCGCAAGCTCTCGGGCCCCAATCGAAGGATCCTGGTCGCTGAAAGCCTGTCGCAGGCCGAGCGCCATCTGGCGGAAAATCAGGTCGATCTGATCCTCCTGGACCTGATCTTGCCCGACGAAGACGGCCGCAATCTGTTCGCGCGCCTGCGCGGCAAGCCCAAATACATGGCGACGCCGATCATCGTCGTCTCAGCGGTCGGGGAGTCGCAGCACAAGACGGAATGCTACGCCCTGGGCGCCGATGAATTCTTCGAGAAGCCGGTGGATCTCGACGCCCTGTCAGCGACGGTCGCCACCAAGCTCTTGCGGGCCGGCGAGGTGTCGCGCGAGGCGCGTTACGACAGCCTCACCGGGCTCTTGAACCGCAGCGGGGTCGCCATCGCCTTCGCCCGCGCTCAGTCCTTGGCCAGTCGCGCCGGTTATCCGCTGTCGCTGGCGCTCGCCGATCTCGACGGACTCAAGCGCATCAACGACACCTACGGCCACGCCTGCGGTGACGACGTCCTGCGTCGCGTTGCCGAGGTACTCACCGAGAGCCTGAGGCGCTCCGACCGGATCGCGCGCTGGGGAGGCGACGAGTTCGTCATCCTGTTCCCGGACGGGACTCCCGCGGGCGCGACCGTCGCCCTCAACAAGGTTCTCAAGGCGCTCGAGCAGGAGACGTTTGGCCAGAGCGAGCCGCTGCGGGTGCGATTCTCGGCGGGAGTGGCAGGCGTCAGCAAAACCGCCAGGCTCGACGAGGTCGTCGCGCGGGCCGACCGCTTGCTCTACCGCGCCAAGGCCGCCGGAGGCAACCGGGTGTTGACTTCGCGCCAGCGGCCCCGGACGCGCCGCAAACGCATCCTGATCGCAGACGACGATCTCGAGACCGCAGCCCTGGTCCAGCAGCGCCTGTCGGAGGTCGATCTCGACGTCGTGCACTGCACCGACGGCACGACGGCGCTGGCGACGGCCCACGACAGCCCGGTCGATCTCGCGATCCTAGACATCGCGACCCCGGGCATCGGCGGCATGAAGATCCTCGAGGAGCTGCGCAAGACGGCGACCCATGCCGAGACGCCGGTCATCCTGTTGACCGCCGAGGACAGCGAAGACGAGGCGCTGACAGCCTTCGACCTCGGCACTGACGACTACATCGTCAAACCGTTCTCACCCCTGGAGCTCAGGGCGCGCGCCAGCCGTCTCCTGAAGACCGCTTCGCGGCGCGGCTGAGCCTGACTCTACGAGCCGGTTTCACTCTACGAGCCGGTTTCACTCTACGAGCCGATTCTCGACCGCGTAGCGGACGATCTCGGCCGTCGACTGCATCGCCAGCTTTTCGAGGATGCGGCGCCGATAGGTGCTCACGGTCTTGACGCTGATCGCCAGCTGGCGACCGATCTCGGTCACCGTCTTGCCGGAGGCGAGCAGGCGAGTGACTTCCAGCTCACGCCGCGAGAGGTTGTCGTGCAGCGGACGATCGAAGTCGGGATCGAGGTTGAACGCCAGCCGCTCCGCGACCTTGGAGCTGATGTACTTACCGCCCCGGCTGACTTTGCGAATCGCTCGGATGAGCGTTTCGGAAGGAGCGCCCTTGGTGAGGTACGCGCTGGCCCCGGCTCGCAGCAGGCGGATCGCATAGCGATCTTCCGGGTGCAGGCTGAGCACCAGAATGGCGGCGCCGTGGGTCTGCTGCCTGAGGCTCTGCAGCACCTCCATACCGCTCATTCCCGGCAGCGAGATATCGAGGATGATGACGTCCGGCCGGATCAGAGGCGCCTTCTCGAGACCTTCCTCACCGTCCGCGGCCTCACAAACGACCTCGATGTCGCTCGCCTCGGCAAGCAGGCTCTTGATTCCCGTTCGGACGATCGGGTGATCGTCGATCACCATCACTCGGATCATGAGATCTCGATCCGCCAGTTGACCAGGTCGCCAGGTCGCAGGATTTCGTGGAGAATAGCGAAAACGTTGCTAGAACCCTCACAGTTTAGCATGGTTGCGAATTGAAGGTGCACCTTGAAGAGAACGCTCGCCACGAATGAGAGCACCGAGCCTCTGAAGCGTCTGTCATTGCTCGACAACCTACTGCGCTCTGGTGTTTTACCGCAGGAAACAGAGCCTGAGCTGCTGGGGCGGATCCGCTTCACCAACGCGCTCAACTTTGGCCTGTGTATTCTGGTCATACCTTTCATAGCGCTCAATGTGTCGATTGGAAGGTTTTTCATTTCCTCGGCTTTATTCGCAACAATGTTACTTTGCGTCGGCAACATTCTCTTCTTGCGCCGCAGTCGAGCTCCTGAGCTCTCGACGCATATCGTCATCCTCTCGGCCTACAGCCTGCTCGTTCTGGGAAACCTCACCGGCACCGGCCTGGGGGGCCCCAGCTTTGGCTGGATCTACGTCATCGTCTTGGCCGGCATCCTGACGACGGGACGAAGGTTTGGCTGGTATTGGATCGTCGTCGGCCTGCTGACCGCGGTCGGATTCTGGGCCTTCGGCCCGGAGCCGACGCTGCCGGCGGCGCTGCCGGCTTCCGGCAACGACATCAACAGCCTGGTGCATCGCATCGCCGGCATCCTCGCGGTCGGGTTGATCACTACCGTCGCCGTCTCTCACCAGCGCCAAACCGCTGCCAACCTCGAGGCCGAGATCGAGATCAGGAAGCGGGCTGAACGGGAAGCCAAGGAGGCCGATCGCATCAAGGGAGAGTTTCTCGCCAACGTCAGCCATGAGATCCGCACTCCCATGAACGGCGTCATCGGCATGACCGACCTGCTGATGAAGGCCAAGATCGGAGCTTCTCAACAGCGCATCGTGGAAGCGATCGACACCTCGGCCGAGATCCTGCTGGCGCTGGTCGACGACCTACTCGATTTCTCGAAGATAGAGGCCGGCAAACTCTCACTGTACGTGATGGACTTCAGACTGCGAGACCTGCTCGAGAAGACCCTCACCCTGATGGCGCCACGAGCTTCTGAAAAGGGCATCGAGCTCGAGCTCTCGATCGCCGAAGACCTGCCCGAAGGGAAACTCTACGGCGACGCCCAGCGCTTGCGTCAGGTGCTGCTGAACCTGATCAGCAATGCGATCCGGTTCACCGCCGAAGGCGGCGTGACGGTGCGCGTCGAGCAGATCGAGCACAGCGAGACGGAGATCATGACGCGCTTTTCCGTGCGCGACACCGGCGTCGGTATTCCTCAGCAGTGCCAGCAGGAGATCTTTTCCCCATTCATCCAGGCCGACAATTCCACCACCCGCCAGCTCGGCGGCACCGGCTTGGGTCTCGCCATCGCCCGCAGTTTGGTCGAGACGATGGGGGGCGAGATCGGGCTCGATAGCGAACCGCACAAGGGCTCCGAGTTCTGGTTCCGCCTGCCGCTGTGGCGTGCGCGGAGCGCAGCGCCCAAGGGCCAGCATGTCGTCGAGCGTGAGCGAGAGAGCGAGCCCGCCGCCAGCGCCACGCGGGATCAACGTGCCGGGACGACGATCCTGGTCGTCGACGACGACGACATCAATCGCCTGGTGGCCGAAAGTCAGCTCGAAGACTTGGGCTTCGCAACGCACTCGGCGGCGACCGGGCTCGAAGCGCTCGACCTGCTCGCCAACCGCAGCTTCGAAGTCATTCTGATGGACTGTCGCATGCCCGAGCTGGACGGCTATGAAACCACCCGCCGGATCCGTCAGTCGGAGACTGGCGACCGACGCACCGTGATCATCGCGGTCACCGCCCATGCCATGAAGGGCGAGCGAGAGCGCTGCCTGGAGGCCGGCATGGACGACTACGTCTCCAAGCCGCTGCGCAGCAGCGATCTCGAAACCATGCTGGACCGATGGCTGTTCGCCGACACCGAGCTCGCTGGCTCCCAGACCCGAGGCGCGGCCCCGGAAGCGGAGGCCGGCAGCCCCCGGGATCGCGCCATGGAGCCGCTGGCTAGCATGGAGAAGCTGGGTGAGAGCTCCGGCAGAGACCTCGTCGCTCAAATGTTCGACCTGTTCCGGGTCGAAGGCCCCAAGCGGCTCGAAGCCATGAAGTTGGCGCTGGTCGAGAGCGATGCCGATCTGATGGCGAGAACCGCCCACTCGTTGGCCGGCAGCGCGATCTATCTCGGCGCACCGGAGCTGGTCGAGGTCTGTCGAGAGCTCGAGAGGCTGGCGGAAGCCGAGACCCTCGAACCCTGTGCGCCGCTGCTCGAAACCGTCGCCTCAGAGGTCGCGCATCTGACCGAGAGGGTCGTGGCGTCGAGCTAGGTGGCCGCAATCATAAATATTTATATCTGAGGCGATCCGCGAGCCCCGAAGCTCAAAACCTTTATTTCCCAGCGAAAGCTCAGCTCAACGCCAGCTGATCGCTGAGCTGGGTCTTCAAGCCAGCGAAATACTTTCGAATCTGGCGCACGGTCGCATCGCCATGGTCGACTTTCCCTTCGCTCGAAGCGAGCTCGAGCTGGGCGCACAGCGCCATCATCTTCTGGCCACCGACGATGCCGGAAGACGATTTGAGCGTATGGGCCAGTCGCTCGACGGCCCCGAGCTCGCCCGCTGCCATCGCCCGTTCGAGCTCGTCGATGCGCTCGGGGGTCGAGTCGAAAAATATTTCAACGGTCTCGCGGAGGATCTCGCCCTGCCCCTCGTCGAGGTCGAGGAGCCCTTCCAGCACGTCGAGGTCGAGCACTTCGTCTTCTCCGCTTTCCGCGGCGTCTTCTGCGCTTTCCCCGGCGGGTTGCGGACTCGGAAGCGCATGCGGGTCGACGTGGTCCGACAAGGCTTCCCGCGCCCGCTCCAAAACGGTTCTGAGGTCCGCTACCTTCAAGGGCTTGGTGACGTAGTCGTTCATTCCTGCCGCTAGGCATTTGCGCCGATCCCCGCGGATGGCGTTGGCCGTGACCGCAATCAGCCAGGGTTTGGATGGACCGCCCGCGGCCGGCCACTGTGCTCGGATCCGGCGCGCCGTTTCGAGGCCGTCTATCTCCGGCATTTGAATGTCGAGCAGAACCACATCGTAACGCTGATGCTCCAGCGCCTCCAGCACTTCGCGCCCGTTGGCGACACAATCCGCCGGACACCCCAAGCGCTCCAGCATGTGGAGCGAGACCTTGCGATTGACCTCGTCGTCCTCCGCCAACAGGATGGAGAGCGGCGCCAGCGAAAAATCATCCATCGGTACCGGCGGCATCATGGGCTCGAACGGCCTCGACGCCGGCTGCTCGAAGACCGTGAGCAGCGCCGCGAACAGCTCGGCCGGCTTGACGGGAACCGTCACGCTCTGCTCCTCGACGCCCTGCGCGGCCTCGCCTTGACGCGCGCTGATGCGCCGGAGGCTGATCGTGGGAAGGTAACGCTGCTCCAAGAGATGGCGGCCAGCGCCCGAGATTTCGACCGATGGCGCCGTCCCGATGATGCAGACGTCGGGAGCCTCGGCTGCCTCGAGATGATCGCGCATCTCCTCGACCGTCGCGGCCGAGAGCGGCACCATCGACCATAGAGCGAGCTGATCCAGCAAGACCTGGCGAGTGAACACCGCTTCTTCCATCACCAAAACCCGCTTGCCGAGAAGGCTGGGGCGCGTCGAGCTCAAGTAGCTGTCGACGCTCGCCGGCAGCGCCTGCAGAGGCAGCGTGAAATGGAAGCTCGACCCCTTGCCCGCGGTACTCTCGACCCACATCCGGCCGCCCATCAGCTCACACAGGCGGTGGCTGATCGCCAGGCCCAAGCCGGAGCCCCCGTGACGCCGCGCGTCCGACGTGTCCACCTGGCTGAACACCTCGAAGAGCCCGTCGAGGTCTTGCTGCGAAACGCCGATGCCGGTGTCCTCCACCACGAAGTGCACCTCGGTCAAGCTGGCCGCAGCAGGTGAGCTGGCCTCGGCAGACGATTCGACCTCGGGCTCCGTGGAGGTCCCCGACTCTGCGCCGGCACCCTCGGCGTCGGCCGATGGCTCGACCTGCAGATGCACCCCGCCAGAGGCGGTGAACTTGACGGCATTACCGATCAGATTGACGAGGATCTGGCGCAGCCGCATGGCGTCGCCTTCCACTACCACCGGTAAGTCTCGGGCTACCGAGCAGGCGAGATCGAGGTTTTTCTCAGCAGCCCGCGAGGCCAGCAGATCCAACGCGCCCTCGATGCAGTCGCGCAGCCGGAAGGGGCGCTCGACGACTTCGAGCCGCCCGGCCTCGATCTTGGAGAAGTCCAGGATCTCGTCGATCAAGGCCAGCACCGCGTCGCCGCTCTTGCGAGCGATCTCGGTGAGCTCGCGCTGCGCCGGATCGAGGTCGGTCTCGAGCAGCAGATCGGACATGCCGATGACGCCGTTCAAAGGCGTTCGAATCTCATGGCTCATGGTGGTCAAGAATCGCGTCTTCGCCTGACTCGCCTCGAGCAAGCGATGGGTGCGGTCCTGGACGCGCTGCTCGAGCTCTCCGCGCAAACTCTCGAGCTCGGCATGGGTCCGCATGAACTGAGCGGCCAGTGACGCCGCCATCGAGGCGATGAGCAGGGCGAATCCGAAGCTGGTCAGCCGGGGACCGACGATCAGGCCGCGGTCGACCGCGATGTCGTTGATGAACGTCAGCCCGAAGAGGATCGCTCCCAACGCGACGATCCGGGCTTCTGGATGCTGCCGCCAGGCCTCGCTGAAGATCGCCCAGGTTCCCGAACCGACGATGCCGATCAAGCTGAGCTGCCAGAACGGCAGGATCAAAGCATTCAGCTGGAGTCCTGGCGTCAGCACCAGCAGAGCGGCGGCGAGATTGAGCCCCTGAACGAACCGCAGCAGCCGATGGATGTGCAGCCCGAGTAGCGGCCACAGCAGCTGGATGAACGCCGCGACCAGGGAAAAGGCGAGGAAATACTCGATCTCCTTGAAGAACAGGAAGTGATCGCCGAGCAGATACTTCCACTGCGTGCGCAGCAGCGTGTAGGCCGCGAAGCCAACCGCACAAATTCCGAACCAGAGGTAGCCTTCGAGCTGGGGACGACGGCGATAGAGCTCGAAGTGGAACAGGCCGACGATCAGAAAGAGACATCCCAGAATCAGCACCGGCAGCTCGGAGACCAGCTCCCGGCGGGTCAGCTGCTCGATCCGCCCCAGCCGGAACGGCCCTTCCGCGAGAGCGCCGCAGGTGCCGACGGTCTGGGGCGATTTCCAAACCCGGACCGCGATCACGAGCCTGCCGTCGGCTGCCACGGCCTCGACCGGAATGGCGTAGGTTCGATGGCGATCGTAGTCGATGACGGCTGCCGGCGGCAGCGCTCCGACGCCGCCCAATTTCAGCCCGCCAGCGTAGACCTCGTAGGCGCTATCGATTTTGCCGAGGGTCAGGCCGAGCCGCGAGTTGGCCAGCTGGGTCCGGGTCGGGCCGGCCGGGTCGGAGCCGATCTGGACGGCCAACCGATACCACGAGTACTCTGCCGCGATGTCGCGCCGCGACCCGGTGGGTATCTCGACGTCGAGCCATGCCGAGTCGTCGAATTCGGGCTGAGCCCACAGAAGATCGTCACCGGCCTGAAACCTCCACGCCAGCGCCAGATCGACGATCTGATCCGGCCGCTCGAGATCGAGCACGGCGGGCGGCGGAGACACGGCTAGCGCAGCAGACGCCGCGACCCAAGAAAAACCGACAGCGGCCGCTATCCTCTTTAGGCTCTTCAAACCAAGGGAAGCATTCATCATTCAGCAGCCGACAAGCTTAGTTGAGGCACCGGACCCCCAGCAAGCGGCATTCGGCGAGCGCCCGATCCGAGGTGAGAGCCGCGCCGATCGCGAGCGGACCGACGCCGTGCGAGGTGATTACCGCTCTTATCAGACCAATCTGACACGCCATACGTAGGAATCTCCTGGCCGACAGCTCGACACGCGCCGGCCAAGCGCTCCAAACTGCGCTAGAATTCCCGCCCTGTGACACCCTGTGCCTCAATACGCTGACGAGCCATGAACGAACCGTCCACCTGGTGCTTGGAAGGCTACGTCGACGACAAACGGGAGGTCTGGCGAACGCTGGTCCACAAAGTCCCGTTCCAAGTCGGTCGGCGAGCGGATTCCGATCTCGTGCTGCCCTTCGGCCGGGTATCCCACAAGCATGCCGAGCTCTTTCAGCGGCAGAATGCTCTGTGCCTCCGCGACATGGGGAGCACCAACGGCACGTTCCTCAACGGCAAGCGGGTCGTTACGGACTGCCAGCTGAAGGACGGCGACATCGTCCACTTCGCGGATCACGAGTTCCGGCTGGTGACGTTCTCGGCCCTGCAGCCGCCTTCCGCCACCCAGACCATCCGACTCGACGAGCTCCATCTGCCCTCGTACAACTTCGACCGGGTGCGGGATCTGCGCAACATGCTCAGCGAAGGCGGCGTGCACGCCGCCTTCCAGCCCCTGGTGCGCCTGACCGACGGCGAGATCATGGGCTACGAAGTCCTGGGGCGGGGGCAGCTGGCGGGCGTCGAAACCCCGCCGCCCGAGCTCTTCATCCTGGCTGAAGCGCAGAACCTCGAGCTCGAGCTGAGCGCCGCCTTCCGCAATCGAGGTGCCCGGGACGCCGCGCTGCTGCCGGGAGAGCCGGCGATCTTCGTCAACACCCATCCGGCGGAGCTCACCCACAGCGACGTGCTCTACCACTCCTTGACCGAGCTGCGCGAGCGCCACCCGAAGATGCCGCTGATCCTCGAGATTCACGAATCGGCGGTAGCCGACCTTTCAGCGCTGCAGTCTCTGCGGACGCGACTCGAGGCGCTCGACATTGGCATTGCCTTCGACGACTTCGGCACCGGCCAGGCGCGACTGCTGGAGCTCACGGACGTCGCTCCGCAATACGTCAAGTTCGACCGCATGTGGGTCAAGAACCTGCACCGAGCGACGCGCCGTCGTCTCGACATGGTGGCGACCCTGGCCAACATGGTGACCAACATGGGCATCGAGACGATCGCCGAAGGCATCGAGTGTGAAGAGGAAGCCCAAGCCTGCCGCGAGCTCGGCTTCGTCTACGCTCAGGGGTACCACTTTGGGCGCCCCTCGCCAGCGGCGATCTTCGCAGCGTCTCGCTAGCAGCCCGTGGAGTCCTTAGTGGTCTCCTAGAGCACCCTGAGGAATATCGATGACGGAACGCCAGCCATATCTGACCTCGCGGCTGCAGGGCTTCGGGACCTCGATCTTCACCGAGATGACCGCCCTCGCCCAGCGCTTCGACGCGGTGAATCTCGGCCAGGGGTTTCCCAACTTCGACGGCCCCGAGAGCCTCAAAGACGCGGCGATCCGCGCCATCGGCGGGCCGCACAACCAATACTGCCGCATGGCCGGGCAGCCGGAACTGGTGCAGGCGATCGCCGAGCACCAGCAGCGCTTTTATGGCCTGGAGCTCGATCCCGAGCACGAGATCACCGTTACCAACGGCGCCACCGAAGCGCTGTGCGCCACCTTCCAAGCGCTGTTCGAGGTCGGTGACGAAGTCATTTTCTTCGAGCCCTTTTACGACTCGTACCGCGCCTGCATCGCGATGGCCGGCGGCAGCGAGCGCCTGGTGACGTTGCGCTCACCGGATTTCTCTTACGATCCTCGAGAGCTCGAGCGCGCGATCAACCCCAAGACTCGAGCCATCCTGATCAACACGCCGCACAACCCCACCGGCAAGGTCTTCTCCCGCGCGGAGCTCGAGCACATCGCCGGCCTGGCGCAGCGCTTCGACCTGCTGGTCATCTCGGACGAGGTCTACGAGCACCTGGTGTTCGACGGCGAGCACCTCCCCATCGCCACGCTGCCCGGCATGCGAGAGCGCACCATCACCATCTCGTCGACCGGCAAGACCTTCAGCATGACCGGCTGGAAGATCGGCTACACCTGCGCCAACGCCGCGTTGACCCAGGCCATCCGCACCGCTCACCAGTTCATCACCTTCTGCAACAGCGCACCGTTTCAGCCCGCCATGGCGGGAGCGCTCCGCCTCGACGACGGGTTTTTCGACCAGCTGCTCACGGAATACCGCGAGCGTCGAGACCGGCTGTGCGCGGGGCTTCAAGACGTCGGCTTCGGGGTCCAGCCGCCGGCCGGGACGTACTTCGTGCTGGCCGACATCCGCCCCCTGGGCTTCGACGACGACGTCGAGTTCTGTCGTATGCTGCCGGAAGCGGTGGGGGTGGCGGCGATTCCGCCGACGGCCTTCTACATCGACAAGGCGGCCGGGCGACACCTGGTGCGCTTCGCCTTTTGCAAGACCCTCGACGTCTTGGATGAAGCCGTGCATCGCCTGCAGGGGCTGAACGCCTGAGCGCCGAACGCCCGAACGCAGACCGCAGGAGCCGAGCCGTGAAGATCGCAGCGCTTCAGACCGACATCGTATGGGAAGACCCGCAGGCGAACTTCGAGCGGCTGCGTCCGTGGATCCGCACCGCCGCCGTCGCCGGAGCGCGGCTGCTGGTGCTGCCGGAGATGTACGCGGTGGGCTTTTCGATGGCGACCCATCGCATCAGCGAGCCGGCCGGCGGCCCCAGCACGCGTTTCCTGCAGGAGGAAGCGGAGCGCCACGGCCTGTGGATCGCAGGATCGATACCCGAGCTGCCAGACCTGCCCGAGCCATCCGAGACGGGCGCATCGGCAGCGAGCGAGCCAGATGCACGCCCTTTCAACACCCTGGTATTCGCCGGCCCGCAAGGCGAGCTCCATCGCTACCGCAAGATCCACCCTTTCACTTTTGCCGGCGAAGACCGTCACTACCAGGCCGGCACGGCGTTCACGCAGCTCGAGATCGAGGGGCTCCGGATCACGCCGTTCATCTGCTACGACCTCAGGTTCGCCGACGAATTCTGGGCCAATGCCGCCGCCACCGACCTCTACGTGGTGGTCGCCAACTGGCCCGAGACCCGGCGCCATCACTGGATGACGCTGCTGTTGGCACGCGCTATCGAGAACCAGGCCTACGTCGTGGGGGTCAACCGCGTTGGCGACGGCGGCAAGCTGCACTACACCGGCGATTCGCGCATCATCGACCCGATGGGCGAGGTGCTGGCGGCCGGCGCCGAGCAGGAGACCCTGCTGCTCGCCGACGTCGACGCCGGGCTCGTAAGGGCGACGCGCCAGGCCCTGCCGTTTCTGCCGGATCGCAGGTGACGTGCGGAAGTACGACACGGTAGAGGATCGCGACCGGTGAAGGACTGCAGCCCGGTGAAGAACTGCAGCCCGGCGCAGGATCGCGGCCCGGTGAAAGCCTCCGAGTCGTGCCCCAGGCTGGCCCGTCTCGCGACGGCGAGCCTGGCGGGAACGTCTGTTCTGCCCATCCGCTGGACCCAGACCCTCGGGCAGATTCTGGGCGCGCTCGGCAGCCGGATTCCGAATCAGCAGCGGGCGATCACGCGCCTCAACCTGCAGCTGTGCTTTCCCGACGCGCCGGCCCAGGAGCTCGATCGGCTGACGCGCCGATCGCTGCAGGAGACGACCAAGACGGCGCTGGAGCTCGGCGCGATGTGGCGCTGGCCGACGGAGCGCTTGATGGGGCTCGAGGACGG
>JBCCEE010000101.1:0-20899 GCA_039030415.1 Acidobacteriota bacterium | reverse complement strand
GCGCGCGGTCGAGCCGGTGAGCCGCCGACTCCTGGGCGCGGTAGCTCACGTCGACGGTAGCTTGCTCATCTACCACCTCGTGCTGGACCTGGGCGCCAGCTGGCGCAGAGCCTCCGACCAGCCGCGGACCCCGCGCCAGGGACAGCTCGCGGCCGCGGTGAGAAAGCGTCAACAGCTCGCCGCTCTCCAGGTCGAAGACGGCACCGTGATCGCCGGCGCGCAGACTCAGACGCTGCTCAGCGACCACAGCTTCGGTGACCACGCCTTCGGTGACCACACCTTCGGCGACCACGCCTTCGGCAGACTGCGCCGGTAATGATCGCTGCTCAGCGACGAGCTCCGCTCGCAGATCGCGCTGAGGCAGCGTCCAGCTGCTGACCTCACGGCCCATCGGATCGACAGCGGTCCAGCGCACGGCATCGGCGGCTGCCGCCCCCAGCGCCTTGGGCAGTGCGAGCCGTCCGCGCTCACCCGGAGCTGTCGGTGGTCCCGGCAGCTCGCCGTGGTCGAGCCGCCCAACCTCGGGCGGCTCTCCAGGGTCCGGCAGCTCGAGCAGCTCCCAGCGGAACGTGCACCGAGCCAGATCGGTCGCGTCGAAGCGATTCTCGACCTCGATCGTCGCCGGATCTTCACTGGCGGTGAGAACGACCGGGGAGAAGACTTCACGTACCGCATAGTAGGTTGCGCTGAGCTCGCGGTAAGGCCCCAGCACACCATCGGGAGCATGGTTACCGTCGGTATCCAGGGCGCCCTGCCGGTCGGTGCGCTCGATCGCCTCATCGGTGAACGACCACAAAAACGCACCGGCAGCCCGTGGCGAGGCGCGCAGGCGGCTCCAGAACGTTTCTAGGCCGGCGCCCGAGCCACCGTCGTAGAGACCGTGCAGCAGCTCGGTTGGCATCACCAGCGGCAGCGCACCGCGCAGGCTCAACCAGCGATTCTTCAGGGTACCCGGATCGAGCCAGCTCTCGAGCTCGTCCCACGACGGGTAGTGCTGGGTATAGAAGCCACCGGCAATCGCATCCGGATGCAGGACGGCTCGCCCTTGCGGATCGTGGAGACCGAATTCGTCATCGAGCGTCAGATTCCAGCCCCCTTCGTTGCCATTCGACCACAGGATGACCGAGGGATGGTTGACGTCGCGCTCGACCATCTCGCGCACCAGCTGGCGCCCGACCCAGGAGCCGTAGGCATCGTGCCAGCCGGCCAGCTCGTCGATGACGTAAATGCCGAGCTCGTCGCAAGCTTCGAGGAAGCTCTGATCCGGCGGATAGTGTGAGGCACGCACCGCATTCATGTTCATGGCCTTGATCAGCTCGGCATCGCGTCGGTCGAGCTCGCGATTCAGGGTTCGCCCCGAGGCCGGCCAGAAGGCGTGGCGGTTGACTCCTTTGAGCATTACCCGATGCCCGTTGACCCACAGGCCTTCCGGCCGCACTTCGACCGTGCGGAATCCGAAGCGATGGTGGCTGCGGTGCAGCACGCGATCTCCACGCCGCAGCTCGACCGCCAGTCGATACAGCTGCGGGTCTTCGGCGCTCCACGGACTGACCCCTGCTTGACGCATCGCCAGCTTCACGTGTGGCGCATCCACCTCGACCTGCGCCACTCGAGAGCCCTCGAAGCGTTCGCCGTCGAGCCGTTCGACCCAGGCGTGGAGCTCAGCCGGGGCTCGCAAGCCGCGGGGACGCGCCTGCAGGCGGAGGCTACCGTCGTGACGCGCGTCAATCGCCACGTGGTCGATCGACTCGGGCGGGCGCGACTCGAGGCTGACCGGGCGAAAGATGCCGCCGAACACCCAGTAGTCGGCATTGCGCTCGGCACGATTCACCGACCGGTCGGAGGAGTGCTTGCTCACCGTCACCTCGAGCAAATTCTCCTCGCCGAACCGCAGCAGCGGCGTCACGTCATAGCGAAAGCGGTAGAACGAGCCGCGGTGGGTCGGGCCGGCCAGGACACCATTCACCCTCGCCCTGGTATCGGTCATCGAGCCCTCGAACACCAGGTCGACTACCCGCCCCTGCCAGCTCGCGGGGACGTGAAAGCGATGGCGGTACTCACCCTGCTCGCGACTCTTGGCCGTGTCATGGCCGTAGTTGTACGAGCCGAACCCGTGCTGCTCCCATTGCGACGGAACCGGGATCGTGGTCGTCTCGCCGGCACGGCGACCCGCGCTGATCGAAAACTCCCAGTCCTTGGTGTCGCCGAGACCGCTGCCGGACAGCAGAAGCCGTTCGACCTCCACCGGATCCGCGTTGGCCGCTGATGAGAGCCAGACTCCCCCGAGCAGAGCCCAGATCAGGCAGCATAGGATCAGCTGGCCAACGCGAGCCTCACCGGCTCGGCTGTGGATCTCCGTCTCGCGCACGCAATTTCCTTTCGCGGCGCGAAGGCTACCACGCGGAATCGACTCAGGATCCTCGCTGCTCGACTTTCACGCCGTCTCCAATAGCGTCGGAAGGATGGACGATCACCATATCGCCCGCCTCCAGGCCGGTCAGAACCTGGGCCTGCAGACCGTTGCGCTGGCCGATATCGATCTCTCGCAGCCGTGCAACACCAGCATCGACGACATAGGTCGCCCACTGCTCCCCCGAGCGAAACAGACTGGATGTCGGCGTCAAGACCACGTCGTCCTGCTCCCAGATCACGATCCGGACCTCGACTCGGTAGCCGTCCCCGAGAGCTTCCCAAGCCTGCCGCGGATCGTCGAAGTCCATCACGACATTGACGCGCTGCTCTTCGACCCCGAGCGCCGAGATCTTGGTGAAACCGTAGGGCTCCACCCGCCGCACGACAGCGTGCAGCGCATGCTCACCTCCCCAGCGTTCCACCAGGACCCGCTGGCCCTGCTGCACCCGGACCGCGTCGGTCGACAGCAGATCGGAGACGATCTCCAGGTGCTGTGGATCGGCTACCTCGAGCAACGGCTCGCCCGCCGGCACGACCGCTTCACTCTCGCGCAGGCGACGCAGCACCGTTCCGCTGACCGGTGAGCGGATCGCGATCGGCTCGCTGCCCGGCCGGGCTTCGTTGCCCGACTCGACCAGTCGAGCGCGCGCCACGTCCAGGTCGTGCTGAGTCGCACGAGCCGTAAACTCTGCCGCACGCACCGCCTTCAGCTTGGTATCGCGCTCGAGCTCGGCCTGTTCCAACCGCTCAGCGGAAACGATCTCCTCGCTCGCCAGCTTGCGGTAGCGGCCGAGCTCGGCGTCGGAAAACCGCAGCTCCGCTCGAGCCCGCTCGAGCTCGGCCTCCACCCGACCGACCGCGGCTTCGGCGCCGCGCACCCGAGCTTTGGCTTCGGCGCGACTGCGCGCGTCGAGCAGCACCGGATCATTGGGCTGAAACGTCGCCAAAATTGTCTCTCGAGCGACTACGGGATCGCCGGGCTCGAGCTCGATCCGCAGCACGCGTCCGGCGTAGGGTGCTGAGACCAAGTACCGATCGCGCACCCGCGTCGCCCCTTCTTCGTCGATGGTGACCTGTAGCGCCCCATTTTCGATAGCCACAAAGTCGGCTGGCTCGGGCTTCGGGATCAGGGAAACTCCGATCATCGCCAGGATCGCGAGTCCCGAGCCCCAGATCATGAGCCGGCGGCGGAGCGGATTCTTCTTTTGAGCGGTCACGATACATCACTCCTATTTCGACGGCACTCGCTGCGGTCAGCAGGTGCCGGTATCAGTCACGGGTCTTGAGAACTTCCACCAGATCGAGGTGATCGAGCCGGCGGCGGACTACCAGACCAGACAGCACCGCAGCCAAGACGACGACCAGCGCCGAGAAGCCGTAGGTGCGAGCGGAAACCACCAAAGGGAAACGGTAGACCTCGGTGTCGTAGGCGGTGACCACCAGACCCGCCAAGCCATAGCCCAGCGCCAGTCCCAGAGGCACCGCAATCAGCGTCACGGTCGCCAGCTCGCCCAGCAGGATGAACGAAATCTCACCTCGCGTGAGTCCCATCACTCGCAGGCTGGCCAGCTCGCGGCTGCGCTCGGAGAGCGAGATCCTGGCTGCGTTGTAGACCACCCCGAAGGCGATGATGCCGGCAAACAGTACGTTGAAGAAAATCATCAAGCCGATCGACTCATCCATGGTCTTGCGAAAGCTCTGTATCGCGGCAGACTTGAGAGCGACACCAGCTACCGCCGGCACCGCTTTGAGGCGACGGTAGAGCTCGTCGACCTGATCGGCATCGACCCTGAGGAAGGCCCCGGAGAGATTGTCGCCCTCGCGCATCAAGCGGTGCAGGGCACCGGCCTCCATGTAGACGGACATCCCCATGTATTCATCGACCAGGCCGACGACCGGCGCTTGACGCATGGGCCGAGCGCCTTCCAGAACCTCGATCAGCAGGTCGTCGCCGGGACCGACTTCCAGCAGCTCGGCGAGCTTGGCAGACAGCACCAAGCCAGCCGGCGGCAGCTCGATGGCGCGCAGCTTGGCGTCGATGACGCGATTGAGCTCGGCGCCCACGGGCAGGCCGGTGATCGCCGCCTGGCGCGAGTGATGCTTGCTGCGCAGCCGAACCGGCACGGAGCGCAGCGCCTCTCCGTAAACCACCCCCGGTAGACGGCGGATCTCGTGCAGCGCGCGGGACGAGGCGGGCTCGACAAACGTCACCGTGACGTCCTGACGCTGGGCGACGTTGAACTGCACGAACATGAGCTCGTCGATAGCGTCGACGAAGAACAGGCCGACGATCAACATGGCCGCGGCGAAGGCGATGCCGATCACCGAAGCCAAAGCTCGCAAGGGGCGGCGCTGGAGGTTGCGCAGCACCATGCGAGCGGGTTGCGAGAGGCCGCGCGTCAGGCCCAGGCGTTCGATCAGACTCGGCCGATAGCTGGCTGGGGGCTCGGGGTGCATGGCTTCCGCCGGCGGCAGCTGCACCGCTCGGCGAATCGCCCCCAAAGCACCCAACATGGCCGCTACGAAGCTGATCGCCACCGCGCCGAGCGCGACATCGGTCGACAGCTGATACTCGAGGAACGGGAAACGAAAGTACTGGTTGTAGAGCGAGATCATGGCGGATCCCATCCATCCGCCGCCCAGCGTTCCCACAGCGCCGCCTAACACGGCGATCACCAGACTCCACTGCAAGTAGTGGAGTCCGACTTCGCGACTCGAATAGCCCAACGCCTTGAGGGCTGCGATCTGCTCACGCTGCACGGCGATGATGCGCGTCAAGACGACATTGAGCAGGAAAGCAGCTACCGCCAAGAAGACGATCGGGATGATCATTCCAACGCCTTGGAGGCCAGCCAGCTCGGCATCGAGATACCAGTGAGAGAGCTGCAGGGCTCGCGGCATGGCTCCGAGACCGCCATAGGGTTCTAGCAATCGGTCGAGCCGGGCGATGACCTCGGCTTCGGCCGCATCCTGGGTGAGGGTGAGAGCGACGTCGTTGAAGCCGCCTTCCATATCGAAGGCGGTCGCCAGCGCCTCGCGCCCCATCCAGAACAGGCCGAATCGCCCTTCGTCCGGAACGATCTCTCCGGGCCTGATGTTGTAGACATACTCTGGCGACAGAGCGATACCAACAATCTCGAGATCGCGCTGCCGGCCGTTCAGGATCGCCGAAACCGAATTACCGGGCTGTAGGCCGCGGGCCAGCGCGAATCCCTCACTGACCAGCACCTCGTCACTTCGCCCGGGCTCGATGTAGCGCCCCGCGAGCAGCGCCACATCATTCAGGGTCGCGGTGTCGTGCTCGGGAATCGAGATCAGTCTCCCGATGACCGGCTCCTCCATATCTTCGACGTCTAGAGTGACGGTGGCGACGACCCGGGTGTTGGCAACCGCGACTCCGGGAATTGCTTCAATGCGCCGCTCCAGCCACTGGGGCGCCCGCTTCAGGCTGGCAAAGACTTCCGCAAAACGGTACTGCGCGTAGTAGGACTCCTGGGTGCGCCGCAGCGACTCGAAGGTCGACAGATACATGATGAACATGGTGACGCCAGCAGCGATCACCAGGCTGATCGCCAGGCCCTGTCCCCTGATCTGCCAAAGGTCACGAAGCAGCTTGCGATGTATGGCGCGCACGATCGAATCTCTACCAGTGAAGGTCTCGAGGTCGGAGCTTTTGGCTGTTGCGGCTCTCAGACGCAATTTTGCCGTCGGCCAGAGCGATGACGCGATCTGCCATCTCGGAGATCGCCGCGTTGTGGGTGATGACCACGGTGGTCGTGCCGAGTTCCCGGTTTACCCGCTCGATCGCCTCGAGAACTACCACGCCCGTAGTGAGGTCGAGAGCGCCGGTCGGCTCGTCGCACAGCAGCACGTCCGGCTGCTTGGCGATTGCCCGCGCAATTGCCACTCGCTGCTGCTCACCGCCTGAGAGCTGAGAAGGAAAGTGATCCAAGCGGTCGCTGAGATCGACGAGCTCGAGAGCAGCCTCCGGAGTCAGCGGGTCAGGAGCGATCTCGGTCACTAGAGCCACGTTCTCGCGGGCGGTCAAGCTGGGAATCAGATTGTAGAACTGGAAGACGAACCCGACATGATTGCGCCGATAGAGGGTTAGCCCCCGATCGTCGGCGGCGGTCAGCTCGCCACCGCGGTAGACCACGCGACCGGCGCTGGGGACGTCCAGGCCACCGAGAATGTTGAGCAGGGTCGACTTGCCACTTCCCGATGGACCGAGCAAGACCGTGAACTCCGACTCACGGAGCTCGATGTCTACCCCCCGCAGGGCGTGGACTTCGACCTCTCCCATGCGGTAGATCTTGGTCAGGCCAAGCGCCGAGAACACCAGCGCCCGATCGTCGTCAGCTGCGATCGGCTCAACCTGCTGGTTGGTCTCGGGGATGGTGGTTGTCGATGGACTCATGACTTGCTCCGGCGATTCATTCTTTCACCTGATTACGCTTCCAGCCCCAAGAAGTTTGAGTATACATGAAATTTTTTTTGGCTCACCAAAAAATACTCACGCCTTGCTCGCTGAATCCTTGGTTCAGCGCAATGAGAGTCGCTGCATACTTCGGTTAGGTTCAAAACAAGTTGCGGTAAGCCGCGCTTTGCTATGCTTACTTTCCATTTAGGGAACAGCTTCAGCAGTATCGGTTCAGAAGCTGCAGTTTCGGCAGCGTCCGCCTTTTTTGCGTGGCAGCCGTGAAGCCGGGTCGAGCGCTCGTCACCGGCTCTCGGTCGCCTGCCTGGCACCGCCACACTCTTGCGTACGGCCGAACCCGTCTCTGTCTTCACGCGCAGAACACACAAAGACTAAAGGGGGTCTCATGGACATCATCTATTTCCTCATCCTCGGTGCTGTAGCTGGCTGGCTGGCTGGGCAATTCATGAAGGGGCGTGGCTTCGGTCTACTCGGCAACATCATCGTTGGCGTCGTTGGCGCAGTTCTCGGCGGCTACCTCTCGGGCGTCTTGGGCCTCTCCCTGGGTGGCGGTCTGGTCGGTTCGCTCATCGTCGCAACGTTGGGTGCCGTCGTCCTGCTCGCCATTGTGGGCGTGCTCAAGAAGGCCTGAACGCCCCGAATAGGAGTGGGGCCCTGGAGTGAGCTGGACACGAGCTGAGGGCACCCACTCGCGCGATGTCTTCCTCAGAAACCCCGATCCGGCAGGCGTTCATCCCCAGGGATCTCCCGCGCGATCCCGAGCTGACCTACGACCCTGCCCGCTCGACTGAGAGCTTCCAAGAGACGCTCCCGACCAGCTTTCCAACGGTACGTGCAGGTCCGCAGGCTGGAAACAGCCGGGCCGACCGATCGCCCCTCCTCCTCCCGGCCTCCAAGCCCGATCTGGAGCTGACCGAGCGGCTGGCCCAGGGCGGCTTTGGCGACGTTTGGACCGGCGTTCAGACCTCCCTCGAGCGGACCGTCGTGATCAAGCGCCTGCGTCATGAGCTCCTCGAGCGGGTCGACGAGATCGGCCAACGGGAGCTCGTGGCGATGTTTCATCGCGAAGCTCTCACGACAGCTCGCCTCGAACACCCCAACATCGTTCCGATCTATCAGCTCGCGGTCGACGACTCGGGACAGCCCCTGCTCGGTATGAAGCAGGTTCGGGGCAGACCTTGGAACGAGCTGCTGCGCGAAGATCACAAGCTGGCGATCGACGAGATTCTGAGCCGCCACCTGCCGATCCTGATCGACGTGGCCCAAGCCATCGCCTTCGCCCATTCCAAGGGAGTTCTTCATCGCGACCTCAAACCTCACCAGGTGATGGTGGGAGAGTTTGGCGAAGTCCAGTTGATGGATTGGGGGCTCGCCGCGACGTTTCCGCCTCCGCAGAATCCGCCGGATCTCGACAACACCCGTCAGCCGAGGCCCGCCGAGATGATGCCGGAAGGCAGCGTCTCGGTGTCGACGCCGGGTCCAGCCGGAACTCCTGGATTCATGGCGCCCGAGCAGACCCGCTACGCGCCCGATGAGCTCGGCCCGTGGACCGATCTCTACCTGCTCGGCGGCTCTCTCTACTACATCCTCACCGGCAAACCGCCTCATCAATCCAGCGATAGCACTGCCGCATTCAAAAAAGCTTCTGTTGGCGAAGTGACCGCGCCCCGCCGGCTGCGAGCCGACCTGCGTATTCCTTCCGAGCTCGACGAGCTCGCGATGTCGGTACTGCAGGCAGAACCTCACCAACGGCATCCGCAGAGCGTCCAGGGACTGATCGAAGCCCTCGAGGACTATCAGACCGGCGCATCCCGCCGTCGGCGCTCCCGGGCCTTGACGCAAGAAGTCGACGCCTGCCCCAAGACCGGCGAGTACCTCGAGCTGAACCGCCGCCTGGCCGTACTGCAGGAAGCCAGGGCTCTCTGGGCGGACAATCCCCAGGCTGAATCCCTACAGCACGAAACGGTCGCCAGCTATGCCGAGACCGCGCTGGATCAATCTGATCTCGTGCTCGCTCGACTTCAAGTCGACCAGATGAAGGACGGTGAACGCAAAGCGATCCTGGCTCGCCGAATCTCGGACGCCGAGGCGCGCCGGCGCGGAGCTGCGCGTCAGCGCAAGCTCGCCCTATTGACGATTGTAGTCCTCGTAGCGCTGATCCTGGGCGGCGTGATCCACTACTCGCTCGATCAGAAGCGGGCCCAGAAGCAGTTGACTCTGCAGCGAGATGCTGCCCGCAGCGCACGCGCCGATGCCGAAGATTTGATGAGCTTCATGCTGCAAGACCTTTGGCAGAGTCTGTGGGACATCGAACGAGTCGATCTGCTCGCCCCGGTCGCGAGTCGTGCTGAAACGTACTACTCTCGTCGGTCTCCCAGCGAGCTTACACGGGAAGAGCGCGCGAGGCGAGGCGAGGCGTTCTCGACCATCGGTCAAACGCTTCACGTTCAGGGCGAGATGGAACAGGCCATCGCCGCCCAGGAGAAGGCCTCACAGGTCTTCCAGCGGCTCATGCAGGAGGAACCGCAGGAAATCTTGCATCTGAGTGCATTCTTGGATTCGCAGATCCAGCTCGGATCCACCCTCAACGATATCGGCGACAAGGCCGGAGCAACCACCGTCCTCCGGAAAGCCCTGGAGCTTGGCGAGCAGGCAATGCTCCGCCAGCCGGAAACGATCGAGCTGCAGGAGCTGATGCTCGCCGCACAGGACTTCTTGGGAGTCGTGCTCTACGACTCGGGCGCTCTCGCGGAAGCTCAACACGCCTTCGAGTCGGCTTTGAGAAACGGCAGGGCGCTTGCCGAAACCGACCTTGGCTTGGAAGCCAGCTATGACCTGAACAATACCGAAATGCGGCTCGCCGTCACCCTGAACGACCAGGGACGAGGAGCCGAGGCCCTGAGCGCCATCGAGCGGGCGATAGCAGGGATCGAAGCCCACCGCCAAAGATTCCCAGAGCGTGCCGCAACGATGGCAGACTTGAGCTTTGCCATGTCAGTCCGCGGTGAGATCTTGGGCAGCTTGGGACGGCACGCCGAGGGTGCCGAGGCCTTGCGATCGCTGACCTCCGAGCTGCACCGAGGCGTCCGTCGAGACCCGGCCAACGCCGAGCGCCGGTACGTCGTCGCTGACGTCGAGCTCGTTCTGGCGAATCTGGAAGAGGCCCTCGGACGCACGGATGCCGCTGCCAGCAGTCGCCAGCGCGTCGTCGAGCTACTCACTCCCCTCAGGGATAAGACCGACAACCTCTACTTGCTCGACGCGCTGACGCGCGCCCTCCTCGCGCTCGATCGCTTCGAAGAGGCACGCCCGCTGGCCCTCCGCCTCCTGGCGTCGCAATGGACCCACCGTCAGTTCGTCGAGCTGTGCCGCAAGCACGGCATCACGGCACCTGACGCGACGCCGAGTCCAGGTTCATAGTCGATGACGCTTGGTCAGCCGATAGAGCGTGGTGCGGTCGATTCCCAGCAGCTCGGCTGCCGCGGCGCGTCTGCCGTCGACTTGGTCCAGAGCGCTGCGAATCGCTTGGACGGTCGCTGCGTCCAGATACTCCTGCAGGCTCGACGGTGTCGGCCCCACCGCCCCGGGAGCTCCCAGCCCGTCGAGCAGCAGGTCCTCGGTGCCAACGACTCCGGAACGCGCCAGCACCACCGCCCTCTGAATGGCGTTCTCGAGCTCCCGCACATTGCCAGGCCAAGGGTGCGCCAGCAGCGCTTCTTCAGCCTGCGGGCTGAGCGTGAGAACGCGGCCTCCGTCAGTAGCATGACGCGCGAGAAAGTGCCGAGCAAGCGGCAGAACATCTTCCCGCCGCTCACGCAAGGGAGGCAGATGGATTGGGATCACGTTGAGTCGGAAGTAGAGGTCTTCCCGAAACCTACCGGCTCGCATCTCCTCGGTGAGATTGCGGTTGGTGGCTGCGACGACGCGCGTGTCTACGGGTCGCGGCTGATCTGAGCCTACCCGCTGCACCTCTTCCTCCTGCAACACCCGCAGAATCTTGGCTTGAAAGCCGGCATCGACCTCGCCGATCTCATCCAAGAGGAGCGTACCGCCGTCCGCGCGCTCGAAGCATCCGGGGCGTGCACGCTGGGCACCGGTGAAGGCGCCTTTCTCATGGCCAAAGAGCTCACTCTCCAACACCCCTTCTGCAAACGCCCTGCAGTTGACAGCCACGAACGGGCCCGAGGCACGGTCGCTGGTTCGATGCAGGTGACGCGCGACCACCTCCTTGCCGGTGCCACTCCCGCCCTGGATCAGCACCGCAGCCTTGGAGCCGGCAGCTCTCTCGGCCATTTGAAGAGCCCGCTTCATTGCTGGGCTCTCACAGACGACTCCATCGGCGTGGCGTACGCCGAGCTCTCGCCGCAGCCAACGATTCTCGCGCTGCAGGCGATCAAGGGTCAGAGCGCGATCCACCAGGCTGCGCAGCTCCGCATTGTCGAACGGCTTGGTGATGTAGTCAAAGGCGCCCTGGCGGATGGCGTCGACCGCTGAACGCACCCCGCCATGGGCCGTGATGAGAATCACCGGCAATCCAGGCTGCAGCGCCAGCAGACGACGCAGCAGCTCCAGCCCGTCGATTCCCGGCATCCGCACGTCCGTCAAGACGAGATCGGCACCGTCACGTTGAAAAGCCGCCAGAGCTTGCTCTCCGCCTTGACACGCCTCACACTCGTAGCCGCTGCGCGACATAGCCTGGACGATTGCGGCAGCCATGCGCGGCTCATCATCGACAATGAGGAGGCGCGCCTTCACGCTACCTCCACCGGAAGTGTCGGCGTGATCGGAAGATGGAGCTGGAATCGGGCGCCGCCACTAGGACCGTCCGTCACAGCGAGCTTTCCCCCGTGAGCCTCGACGATCTGCCGCGCGACCGCCAATCCCAACCCGTGACCGCCCTGGCGGGTCGTATAGAAAGGCTCAAAAATCTTCTCGCGCAGTGATCCTGGAATTCCCGGGCCCTGATCGGTCACCGCCAGCTCGACCCGGGGCGGCTCACGGTCGGTATGGGTCTCCGCTGCAAGCTGGACTACCCCACCTTCGCCGCTGGCATCGGCCGCGTTGGCCAACAGCTCGAGCAGCACCTGGCAAATCAAATCCGGGTCGGCTTCGAGCCCTTGCTCGGGGCTGGACGCCGCCCCGCGCTGCAGCGTGATGGAGCGGTTCGCCAACATCTGCCCGGCGAGCAGCTCGGTACGATCTAGAATCTCGTCAATCCCGAGGGTTGATTTGACCAGCGTCAAGGGCTGAGCCAGATCGAGCAACGAGCTCGTGACGCGGGACAGACGGTCGATCTCATCGATCAGCATCTCGCAGGTAGCGTTGATCTCATCCTTGTCAGCGGCCTCCGTGAGATTCTGAGTCATCGTTCGCAGAATGGCCAACGGGTTGCGCACCTCGTGGGCGATGGTACCGGCAACCTGCCCCAAGGCCGCGAGCTTCTCGGTCTCTGCCAGGCGAGCCCTGATGCGCGAGATGTTGTCGGTTTGCAGGCGCAAACGGGCCGAAGTCTCTTGCTCACGTTCGCGCAGTTCGAGGTTCGCTCCCAGAAGGTAGCCCCAGATCGCGAACGAGATCTCGATCAAGCCTCCTACCCAGACGGTGACATCCCGGCCACCCCACGAGATCTCGAGGCCGCTCAACCAGGCGCCCAGAGTGTAGAGGACACCGATCCCAAACCCTGCCGCGGCCAGCTGCCATCTTTGCTGCCGCCAAAGGGACGGCAGACCTCGCTGCTTCGGATAGTTCACGGTATCTGCCATGTCTTCAACGCCTAGCCGGCCAACGTGCTGCTCTTGCTCATAGGGAGCCTCAGCCACTAGAGCAAGATGCAAGCCAGCAAGTGCCCTGGGGCATCGGCACCTCGCGTCACTCAACGTAGCACAGCCGCATCATCGCGTTGCAGCGCTGCAACGGTGAGAAGCCTCGATCGCGCTTGGAACGCAGAGCCCCGGGGTCTCGGGAGCCTGGCACTAGGGTTGCTTTATAGGGCACGCGAACCGGCCCTTCACAGGCCACAACCCAAGGGAACCTCGAGAAATGAACTGGAAACAAGCAATCCTCGCGGCCGAGCTACTCTTCTTCGTAGCCTTGACTTTGATCGCCGTCAGCGATCATGGCTACCTGGGCTTCTTCGATCTCGCCCTGGCCAACTCGGCCACTACCCTGCTTTTCGTCGACCTGCTGATCTGTCTATCGCTGGTCGCGATCTGGATGGTGCTGGATGCTCGCAGGACCGGCCAGAAGGCCTGGCCATACCTGATCGTTGCGCTGTTCTTTGGCGCGGCCGGGCCGCTTCTCTACCTGATCATACGCGAGGGTCGTTCTGCTCAGAGCGATGCGATGCAGCCAACTCCAGACAGTCCGACCCTGGGCGCATAGCGCCCGCCGTGAAGAGCAGGCGGACGAAACTGAACCTCAAATGGAACTGAAGCTCAAATGGAATCGAGCATTTGCTGGGCAACCGGCGCCTCGGGATCGTCAGGCGCCATCTCGATGAATTTTCGCAGGTGCTCCTTGGCTTGGGTCGTGTCGCTCGACATCAAGATCAGTCCCAATGTGTAGTAGGCCCTCGCCATGTCCGGCTTGATCTCCAGAACACGGAGTAGCTGAGAGCGCGCCAGGTCCGGACTACCGTCTCGAAAATCGAGATCGGCGCGCCGATAGAGCAGGTCTGCGGCGGCATCCGCATCATGCTCGATGTAGGAGCTCATGGCCTGCTCGGCATCCTCGCGGTTGCCGAGCGCGTCATGGATCAGGAATCGCACGCGGTGTGCCGGCACATGATCGGGCTTGAGCTCGAGGGTCTTGTTCACCGACGCCAGAGCTTCGTCGTAACGTTCCTCGTTGTAGTAAACCGATGCCAGGGCCGCGTGTGCTTCCGCCAGCTCAGGATTGAAATCGAGGGCCGAGCGAAACTTCGCGATGGCGGTCGCGATATCGCCGCGCTGGTTGGCCAGCGCGCCCTCGTTGAAGACCTGTATCGCGAGCTGCGGTGCAGCTTCGGTACCGGCGAGCGCCTGGCGCAGCTCATCGACCTTGGCCTGATCTCCAAGCTTCTGGTAGGCCTCATAGGCGAACATTTGCGCCTTGCTGTCGCCGGGCTTCATGGCGAGGAATTTGTCCGCCGCATCAGCAGCTTCCCGGTAGGCACCTTCGATGAGGTAGATATCCGCCAGCACGAGGAAGGGTTCTGGGAGCGTCGGATCCGCCTCGGTGGCGGCCAGGAACTGCTGTTTCGCCGTCGCCATGTCGCGCGCTTCGTAGGCCTTCGCACCCGCGTTGTAAGCCTTGACGGCCGTATTCCGAGAGCCGGTACTGGCATCGATCATCTTGATCTCGACCGCCTGCTTTTCGCCTTCGTCGAAGGTGATCTGATTCTCGAACGCGGTGTATCCCTCACGCTCCAGCCGCATCATGTAGGTACCCGCGGCAGGCACGGCAATCGCGAACTTGCCCTTGCCGTCAGTCTTGGCTTCATCCCGAAAATCGGATCCTGCAGTCCCGCTCAAGGTCACGAGAGCCTCAGCCAAGACTTCGCCTGCTTGACTCATCACCACGCCGCTCAGCTCACCCTGACCTTTCTTCTTCTTTTTCTTCTTGGCCAAAGCGTCGGTCGGCGCGAGCAAAGCTACAGCCAACAACACCACCAGGGCGACAGCCCGGGTTTTCAGGGCACGATCGATCAAGACTCTCCGCATGTCTTCTTCCTTTTTAGCTACTTCTCGTCGTCTCCAGCAGCACCCAGTGGCTCTACCCACAGCTTGGCAGCCGCCTCGCCTCCGATGGTGATCTGGGGCAGCTGATGGGGCTGGATGGTGAATGCGTCGGCACTCGGATCTTGGCGATGGACGGCGATCTGCGATCCGGGCTTGAGTCCATGCTTCTCCAGGAAGCGCAGGAAAGCCTCCTCTTGATCACTGACCCGGGCGATCCGAAAGTCTTCTCCAGGAGGGCAATCGACTAGGCTTATGAGCTCGGCGTCGCGAAACTTGCCGGAATCATCCGGGATCGGATCCCCGTGCGGGTCGACGCTCGGAAAACCCAGCAGGACGTCGATTCTGCCGATCAGCTTCTCGGACATGGCGTGCTCGAGCTGTTCCGCTTCCTCGTGCACCTCGGACCAATCGAAACCCAGCGTCTCGACCAGGAACAGCTCGATCAGTCGATGGCGTCGAAGCACGTGCAGAGCCGCACGTCGCCCGGCCTTGGAAAGTCGCACCCCGTTGTAGGGCTCGTAAGTCAAGAGCCCATCTTTCTCCAGGGTCTTGACCATCGCTGTCACCGTGCCGGGCGCCACGTCGAGCGCAGCAGCGATCTGCCCCATGGACACGAGACCGCTGGTCGTCTGCTTCTCCTCTGCCAGGAGGATCGCCTTGAGGTAGTCTTCTACGGTGCTCGTCGGCATCGTGTCAGCTTATACCAGTCGCTGTATTTGCGAGGACTGTCTTCCGCCAGAATCGCCCTCTAGCCTCAGCGTCAATAGACCTCACCCGGCTGCAGCGTCAACACCTTGCAGTTCACACCGAGATTTTCGAGTGACTCTTCAAACTGCTGAGGGGTTCCGGTTAGCAAGGGAAACGTTCCCCAGTGGATCGGAATCACCTCTCGCACTTCGAGGTACTTGCACGCTATAGCGGCCTGATGGGGATCCATCGTGAAATGGTCACCGATGGGTAGGAACGCCAGCATCGGGCGATAGAGGTCGGCGATCAGCTGCATATCCAAGAACAACGCGGTGTCGCCGGCATGGTAGAAGGTGTATCCGTCAGGCAAGCGAACGACGAACCCGGTCGCCACACCGCCATAAATCATCCGGCCTTCGTCTTCGATGCTCGACGTGTGTACAGCCTGCACCTGCGTGACCTTGAGGCCAAGGGCCTCCTGGGATCCACCAGGATTCATGCCAGAGCAGTTCTCGACCCCTTTGCTGGTCAACCAATGGCAGATCTCATAGGTCGCGATGACGACTTTCGGCTGATACTTCTTGGCCAGCGCTACGGCATCGGCCATGTGATCGCCGTGACCGTGGGTAATGAGCATGGCGTCGATGCGATCGAAGGACTTGAGCGCATCGGGACAGCTCGGATTGCCATCGACCCAGGGATCGATCAACACGACTTCCCCGGTAGGAAGATCACAGCGGATCGTGGAATGACCGAGATAGGTGAATTTCGGGCGCGGAGACTGGAACATGATTCCTCCTGAATCAGCTGGCCACAGTGGGAGAAAAATGAGTCATCGATGCCGGCAGGGAGCCTACGGAAGGAAGCGGGATCCCAGCCCGACACCTGGCGATTCGTCGAATTGTCGTAGTGATTGCTGAATTCTAAGCCGAGCTTCGGCAGGACGGAATCCCCAAGCGGCTTTGCAGAGACTGGCGATCTAGATTTCGAACGAGATTACCGGCAGATCATGGTCGAGAGCATAATTCATCAGGTCTACGATCTGGTAAACCTCTGAACGGCTGATTTTGGAGCCCGGTCCCTCCCGTTCGACCTTCTCGAGGGTCGCAACCGCCAAGAGAACCGGCAGTGCGTTGAAGGCGATCAAACCTCTATCGGCTTGCGCCTCTTGGAGAGCCAGGACATATTCTGTGGCGGCGAGCAGATCGCGGCGGGCGAGCGCCAGAACCTCGGCGCGGCTGGCGTCGGGAGGTAGGTAAGAGCGTCCTTCGGTGAGGTCGAAAGACGAGTCCTTGAGAATGTTCACCAGCTGTAGGGCTTCGCCGAACAGACGCGAGCGCTCGCGGAGACGCTCAGCAAAGCCGCGAAGCGCTGGCCGATCGAGCAGAAAGAGCTCTGTCAGCATCTCGCCGACGATGCCAGCGACGATGTAGCAGTAATCTCGTAGGTCTTGCAGACTATCGAGGCGGAGCTCACCCTGATCATCGGTGCGTCCGACAAAGCCAGCCATACCTTCAGCGGTTCGTACCGTGTGCTGCCGAACCAGCTCACGGGCCGAGTCGCCGAGCTCGAAGTAGGCTTCGAGTACAAATGGGACTTGTCCCATGAGCTCTTGATAGCCGACGTGCTCGATCGGCGACTCGGCAGCCCACTGCTCCGCCTTGCGCCGTGCAGTCCGAGGCTGATTGCGATCGAGAAGCTCGCAGAACTCCGACAGTGCCTGGATCCTCTTCTGCTGGGACCAGCTTGCAGAATCTTCGAAGGTATCTGCGATCCGGAACAGCAGGTAAGCAACGGTGACTTCGCGGCGCGTCGGCTCTGGCAGGAGCGGAATCGACAGCGCGAACGTCCGGCTAGTCTTGATCAGTAGATCTTCGAGATCCGACATTGTTCTTGATCAGACCGGTTCGAGATCTGATCCGGTAGCAAGAGCCCCATTCACTCTCAGAACCATCAGATCGATTCGAAATGGTGCGGCTTGGGGATGGGTCAGCGGTTAGTCTCAGCCAGATAGCAGGTACCAGGGAGCTTTTCGCCCAACAGGCCGGCCGTGAGCAGCTCTGGAGTCAGACCGTTCACGATCCAGGATTCGACGCCACGGTGGGCCAGCCAGCGAGCTGTCTCGAGGCGCAGGAGCATACCACCGGTCACATCAGTTCCGGCAGTCGCGCCAATCGCCTTTCGCACTTGACGGTGGTTGGAGCGATGGACGATCGGGATGGCCTGCCCGTCCCGACCATAGATTCCGTCCGTAGCGCCCAGCCATAGGACGCGTCGAACCACTAGCCCACGACGCTGCAGGCGGCCCACCAGATATTGCAGGGTGGCCTCGGTCGAACAAATCGATGCGCCCCACTGCCGATCCATTACGACATCGCCGTATACGACGGGCATCAAGTCGAGGGCTAGCGCCGAGACGAGCGGCCCAACTTCACCGCTCACTGGCCGGCCAGCTCGGCTGATCAATGCGCTCGAAGGAGCCCAGGAAAAGGGCTTCAGCCCCGCCCCGAGAAACTGCTCGGTGACCAGCTGATGAAGCTGGGCTGCGGCTGCTCGCGTCTCGCTGATGCCAAATCCCGAGCTCGGGCCGAGCTGGCCGCTGCCGATGCCATGCTTGGCAGCGGCCACATGCCCGAACGAGCCGCTGCCGTGGCCGACCAGCAGGCGTTCCGGCATCTGTGGCCTAGCCTGAGCTATTTCTCGGCTGAGACGCTCGAGTACGTCGAGCCTAGGAACCGCGGCCGCTCCTTTGTCGGTGATCAAACTGCCGCCGAGCTTGACCAGGACCAGCTCGGTCACGCCTTGCACCTCCGATACGAGCGCGGCCACATCAGAAAAGATGGTCTTCTTCTACGATGGGCCCTGGTCCGACTCGATCATGGATCAAGGACAGCTCGAGCTCGAGCCCTTGAAGTCGTCGTCCAACCTCCGCTTCCGCCTCGGGCTGACAAATGACATGCACGTTCGCGCCCGCATCCATGGTGCTGTAAGCCTCGACTCCGTCTTCCCGCATCGCACGAACCGCTGCGAGAACGACAAGGGTAGCGGGGCTCCAGTAGAAGATGGCCGGATCGGAAGTCATGGCGACACAGTGGAGGTCGATAGCCTCGGTTTCAATCACCTGGCCGAGACCGGTGAAATCGCGCTTCTCAATCGCTCTGCGCACGGCCTTCAAGCGCCCGGGCAGCCGCCTCTGGCGAGTATGAAAATAGGGGCTGGTTTGGGCCCTTCGATGCCCATCCAGAGAGGAGGTCGACTTGGCGCCACGCTCAACGACTGCAATGACGTTGCGAAGATCCCAGTGATCCGCAGGCTGAATCTGTCGCGCATAGCACTGCGCCCGACTCGAAACCGCCCCAAACGAGGTGCTGTCCGGCCATTCGACATAGCCCCCGAGGACAGAGCGGGATGCTGACCCCGAGCCGCTGAGGCGCGCGAGCGCCGATTTCTCGGCCGCCGAAGCTTGCCGACCGAGGGCACCGAGGGTCGCCAGAGTCATGGCAGAAAAACCCGAAGCCGACGAAGCGAGCCCTGCCGCCGCGGGAAAGCTATTCTCGGTCGCGAGCCGAAAACGGCCCTCGACTTTCGCCCACCGGCGCAGGAAATCAAAGTGGCCGCGCACCCGTTCGGCAAACGCCGGCGGCGCATCTTCGAAGCTCCCGTCCGTGGCTCGCCACCAAATCTCGTGCTCACCCGCTTCCTCGACCCACTCTACGGTCGACCGGCTGAAGCACTCGGTGAGAGTCATCGACAACGAGGGATTCACCGGAATCGCTTGTTCGAGATCCTTTGCTCCCCAGTACTTGATGAACGCAATATTCGACGGCGATCGTACCGTGCACTTTGCACTCGAGGTTCCTGCGGTTGACGCTTCAGCGGATTTGGACATGTTTTTCAGCAGGTATCGTCTTCAGAGAATTGGCGAGTCCTAGGGAATACCCCATTTGGTCCCAAGTCGATTCGAGCGGCGAGTGGCAGGCGCTGCGTGGCCAGTTTAGCCCACCCTCTCTTCGACTCGTAGCCCTGGCCCTCCAAGACTCACCTCGAGAGCTTCGAGCTCAGCGAGAGCAGAGCAGCCTTCGAGGCGCGCAGGATCTGGATGATAGACCAATAGTGAGCCAGCTCCTTCGCCGGCCAGCGCCCCTGCCCCCGATATCTTTGCGGCACCTCCAGCGGCTTCGACCTCGCGTACGATCTTGCGCAGACGGGGCGGAACGACTCCGATCTCCTCGAGACATCCCTCGAAGACCCTAATGGGCTCCCCCAGCTCTTGGGGAGAGGGGCGTTCGAGCAGTCGACGGAGCTCACGAGTCGCCTCTTCCATGCGGTCGAGAATCGCCTCGAAACGCCTGGGGTCGGCATCACGCAGGGAGCGCACTTCAGCGACGACTTCGCCCGTCGACTGTGCAGGCGTGCCGGAGTTGAAGATTCGAACCTCGTTCAGGGATGCGCGATGCAAGTCGACGTCGACTGCCGAAAGCTCGCCGGAGCCGTCTCGTTTCGCCCAGATCAGCCCTCCCCGAATGACCGTCTTGGTGTCGATCCCGGAAGGGAGCCCATGCTGGCGACGCTCGACCTCGAGGCTTGCATGCTCCAGCTCCTGAGCTGATATCTCGACACCATGCAAAGCCAGGAATCCACCAAGGATCGCGGCCGAGACCGCCGCGGAGCTTCCGAAGCCGGCACCGATCGGAATCTTGGAATCCAGCAGAATCTCGATGCCTCGGCTCGACTCACCGACCAGCTCGTAGGCTTCACCCAGGGCAACTTTGACGAGATGCGCTGGGTCGTCGCCCAACAGCCGATCGAAGCCTTCAGGATCCGGCTGCTCGACATAGGCTCGCCAGCGGCGACGCGCCCGACTCGCGTAGTCTTGGATCGCATCCCAAGGAATGTCTTCATCGACTCCGATCGCCGGCAGCCGCAGTCGAACCCGGCCACGATCCCTTGCTCGCAGCTCAGCCTTCAACCGTCGATCAACTGCCGCGACCAGGGCAGGCCGGCCGTAGACGGCAGCGTGCTCTCCCATCAGAATCGTCTTGCCGGGGGCGGAGCAGAGACATCGCATGCTCGAAACCCGCGCTCAGCTGTCGTGACCGGAGACGACTCCAGCTAGGCGGCGAACACCGGTGACGACCGCCTCGGTGGAGACACTGGCAAAGCACAGCCTGAGGAAACCTGGCTCCGCGATATGGCACGAGTGCCCGGGGGTCAAGTTGACGTTCGCCTCGTCCAGCAGCCGGCGCCAGAGGGCGTGCTCAGCTTCCCAGGTCGGCTCGGGCAAGAAGGAGCGGAAGTCACACAGCAGGAAGAAACCGGCTTCAGCCGGAACGTAGGGTATTCCGGCTTCTCCCAGCGCCTCAGTCACCTGACGGTAGGCATTCCTCAGAGACTCACGCACCTCAGCCAGATAGGTGTCGACCCAGGCTTGATCTGAAATGACCTCTCCGAGCAGGAACTGCGTATGGCCCGACACGCATGCCCAGTAACCGAGGGCGTCCATAGCTTGCAGCAGGCGTTGATTTTCACTCAGCAACACGCCGCAGCGCAGACCGCTGGCTCCGAAGTCTTTGCTGAAGGCCCACACCACATGAATTGCCTCTCCCAGCTCTGGCACCAGCTGAGTGCAGCTGGTGAATGGCTG
>JBCCEE010000100.1:0-20908 GCA_039030415.1 Acidobacteriota bacterium | reverse complement strand
CTCAAGGCCCGCTTCGACCTGCAGCTGGAGATTCCTGGTGACTGGACCGCGATCGCCAACGGCGAGCTGGCCTCGCTCGACGATAGCGGCCCCCGCCACCGCTACCGATTCGCCACCACCGAGCCGCTCCCGACCTATCTGTTGGCCTTCGCCGTCGGCAAGTTCGAGGTCGCGAACGCCGAGCGCGACGGGCGCACGATGCGCTTCCTGCATCGCGAGACCGATCAGGAAAAAGTCGCGCGCAATCTCGACGCGATCTTCGGTCTGCATGCTTCCGCGCTGGATTGGCTCGAGAGCTACACGGCGATCCCGCACCCGTTTCAGAAGTTCGATTTCGTCGCCATTCCCGCGTTCCAGTACGGCGGCATGGAGCATACCGGCAACATCTTCTACCGCGCCCGCAGTCTGTTCCTGGACGAGACCGCGACCCAGAGCCAGCACCTGTCGCGGGCGAGCTTGATCGCCCACGAAACGGCCCACATGTGGTTCGGCAACCTGGTGACCATGAAGTGGTTCGACGACGTCTGGCTGAAAGAGGTGATGGCCAACCTGATGGCGGCCAAGATCGTCCACCCCTCGTTCCCCGAAGTCGATCACGACCTACGGTTCCTGCTCGCCCACTACCCCAGAGCCTACGAGATCGATCGCACGGCCGGCGCCAACCCGATCCGCCAGGAGCTGGACAACCTCAACGAGGCGGGCTCGCTCTACGGCGCCATCATCTACCAGAAGGCTCCGATCGTCATGCGACAGCTCGAGCTGATGATCGGCGAAGCGGCGTTTCGTGAGGGCATCCGCGACTATCTCTCAGCGCACCGCTACGGCAACGCCATCTGGCAAGATCTCGTGGCCGCTCTGGCCGCCCAGACCGACGAAGATCTCGCAGCGTGGAGCGACGTGTGGGTTCATACCGCAGGCCGGCCGACGGTCGGCGTCGAGCTCGCGGCATCCGAAGGAACGGTGAGCGCGCTGACCGTGACCCAGCAGGATCCGAGCGGCGACGGGCGTCTCTGGAGCCAACAGCTGAGCCTGTATTTGGGTTACGCCTCCGCTCCGGGTCGCCATATCGATGGCCATCTGCGGACGGACCGTTGGGACGTGGCGGATGCCGTCGGGCTACCGGTACCCGACTACGTGCTCGCCAACGGCGTCGGCATCGGCTACGCCCGCTTCGCGCTCGACGCCGCCAGCCGCGACCATCTGCTCGCTCATCTTCCACGGCTCGAAGCGCCTCGCCAGCGAGCCATCGCCTGGCTCTCGCTGTGGGATGCGCTGCTCGAGGGAGAGGTCGCACCCCAGCCATGGATCGACCTGGCTCATCGCGCCTTGGCCACCGAGAGCGATGAGCTCAACATCCAGCGCATGCTCGATGACCTGGAAGGCGCGTACTGGCGATACCTGACTCAGGCTGAGCGGAGCTCTCTCGCACCGCAGCTCGAGGCGCTTCTGTGGCAGCGGCTCGAAGCGGCACCTCAGGCACGCCTCAAGTCAGCTTTCCTCGCCACCTACCGAGACGTCGCGCTCAGCTCGCAGGCGATAGGCCGACTGCGGCAGCTGTGGTCGGGCAAAATGACTCTGGACGACCTGCCGCTATCTGAGAACGACCTGACGGCGCTGGCGCAAACCCTGGCGATCCGGCGCGTCGACGACGCTGAAGCGGTACTCGACCAGCAGGCCGAGCGCATCGCCAACCCGGATCGAAGGGCTCGTTTCGACTTCGTCCGTCCCGCGCTGTCGGCCGACCCGGCGATCCGTGATCGGTTCTTCGACAGCTTGAAGGACGCCGAGAGCCGGGGGCGTGAGCCGTGGGTGCTCGAAGCGCTCGAGTTTCTGCACCATCCGCTGCACGCTGAATCCTCACGCCACTACCTGCGCCCCAGCCTCGATCTGCTCGAGGAGATCCAGCGTACCGGAGACATCTTCTTCCCCCTGCGCTGGCTCGTCGCGACGCTCAGCGGCCACAGCTCCCCAGAAGCCGCCGACATCGTCCGCGAGTTTCTCGACCAGCGTCCCGATCTGCCGCCTCAGCTGCGAGGCAAGCTGCTGCAGGCTGCCGATCCCCTGATGCGCGCCAGCAAACTCGACCAAAACTAGGCCCGCCGACCTTCGCCGACGGCAAGCTCGATCGTCGATTGCACGCTCCTGAGCGTGCAGAGACCCGGTTTTTTCGTCAATCGCGGTCTCTGAACGCTGCAGAGACCCGGATCGAGCCTCAATCGGGGTCTCTGCACGGTGCAGGGACCCCACTTTTTCGTCGATCGTGGTCTCTGCATGTTATAGAGACCACGTTTTTGCCTCAATCGGGGTCTCTGAAGGCTATAGGGACCACTTTCCGCAATCCCCAGTAATTTGTGCCAGGTTTTCTGGACAAAAAGCTAGTTCGAAGCCACGACCAGCTCTTCTAGAGTCACCTTGCCCAGCCCGGCTGCGTCGCCGCGAACCGGCACGCCGAGCTCTTCGTCGAGCCACCAAAGCGCGGACATCCTTCCGTTGCTCGCGAGACGGTACGTAGCAGTTGCTCGGAGCTGGTCTTGCACCGTCAACGACAACGCCAAGTGCACAACAGATAACGCTAGAGACAACGAGCTAGTGACCAGCAGCGTCAAAGTGCAAAACTGCGTCAGATGCGGCCACCACCGCATATTGAAATACGCATATAAGTGTAACGATCTAGTAAAGAACCCCCTGCCTCTCAAACGCCATGCTCGATGGCACGTTAGCATATAGCCTGCGACTACTTATCATCAGTCGTCAAGCGTAGGGCGTCCGCAATGCTGACGTACGTCTCAGTGAATCTGTCATAAGGGGAGTACACATTATGCACTACATTACAGATGAAGTACGCGAAATGCACCCGCTTTTAAAACGGCTCTTGCCACTACTACCAAATATTACAAATGCAGAATACACACACGGCCCGCATGAAAACGGTGCCGATTTCTTGCTAACAAAAATAGATCCAACACTTGGGCACACAGAGTACATAGCGGTAATTGCCAAGGCTGGAGGCATTAAACGCAAACTTCGCGATATAAAAGGCCAGATCGAGGAATGCTGGCATCCTCGATTTGTCGCACATGGCAAGCAACGGGTTACGCCAACGGGTATCTGGGTCATCTTCACAGGGTATGTGGCAGCACTCACAAAGACGGCGATCAGCCAGCAGTACCACGGCAAGAACGTTATGTTTGTTGACGGCGATAAACTCGCGAGCCTTCTTAAAGAGTACTTACCACAATATGCGCCATGGTTACCACATGGACCAGCGATCTATCTGAGTGATACTCGACGGCAGATGCATCGGATGACTCGCGAGAGCGATCTTGCCGGCGACCGAACGTTTTCCTATACGCCTGATCTAGTCGAGGTGATGCCCCGCGCGCGGCAGGCAAACGGTGGGATAGTTGACCGTAAACGGATTCTTGCTTCGAGTAAGACGGTGCTAATAGAGGGCGATGCGGGCTCTGGAAAATCGACGTTTCTCCGGGATCTTGTCGATCACCTCGCGACGCCGGAAGTCTACACGAAGAGACCGCTTGTGCCCATATACATTACATACCGCGACTTCAAGGACACGTACCGTAGTGATCTTCAAGACTTGCTTGCCGCTGTTGTTGCTGACGGCTTTGCGGCAATACGAAATGTACGCTACATCGTGTGCATTGATGCGCTTGATGAGGGCGATGTTCCTGCCGGCGACCAGCAACAGGTCGTTAGGGAACTTGCTTGTACATTTGCCGAGCTGCCGCGGGTACGAGGCGTCCTCACCTCACGTTTTCTTATTGGCCTGCAAGACGTTGTCCATCTCGAATCCGTGCTGCGGTGTGTAATCACTCCACTATCGCCTGAGCGGATGGCAACGTTCACCGGTGCATTGTGCACGAAAGTGTCAATAGCACAGCTCACTGAAGCTTTTAAACTCAATAGGTTCTTTCGCGACATGCCGAAGAACCCCATCGTCGCGATCCTGCTCGCGCGGTTGCTTGAACACCGCGACGGCCTGCGATCTGCAGATGGCCACGATGATCTCCCGTCGAACCTAACCGAACTTTATGCCAAGTATGTCGAGATGATGCTGGGCAGATGGGAGATTGAGAAAGGTTTTCAGTCTCAGCATGACTACCTTGCACTTGAGCGTATCCTCCAGTGCCTTGCGCACACAATGATGCATAAGCAGTGCGAGGAGTGCACATTCAACGACGTTCAGCAGCAGGCGAGAGACTATGTCAGCAAACGAGAACTCGGCGTCGAAGCCGATAAGCTGCTCGCAACGCTTAAAGATCGGTGCAGCCTTGTCGTTGTTGATAAAGAGCTGAAGTCATTTCGCTTCAAGCATCGAACATTTCAGGAGTTTCTCACTGCCTGTGCACTGCGAAATAACTCAGACTTGCAGCTTCCTCAGGATGCATTCGCACTCAACGCGATGGGGACATACTTTTTCTATCTCGGGCTGATAAAGGACGCACCCGTTCAGCTTCGTCAACTCGTCAACCAGGTGCCAGAAACTGCGCAAACTACGCTCATGAAGCCGGTGCTCTACGGTAACTACCTCCTCGCAGCCTACGCGACTCCCCGCGAGACACTCGTACACTGTCTCGTGCAAATGCTGCTAGAAGCTGGCACACTCTTCAACGAAATCCTTAGTGGGAAACGAACTGACGTACTCTACGAAGAGATCAGGAAACTTGGACCACAGGTAGCACTTGATGTATTCGTCAGATCAATCCACGTCGGCTATTGCTACGGCTTCTTCGCACCACTGCTCTGTCAGGCTGCAACAAGAATCCAAACGCTCGCACTTGAAGGGCCTGCGCGCGATCGCGATGCACATGCATTCGCGCTCTTCCTGGTCTACTCGCTTCTCCTCAAACTCGAACGAGCTGACTCATTCGATGCACTGCTCAGCAAGGAACGAACACTCTGCCGCCAACAATCACAGAAGCAATCCGGCGCCATTCACGGAAACTTAAGATTCGCACCAAACCAACAAAAAGACTACATCGGCAACACAACAGAGCCCGAAGAGCTGAGAGCAAACCGTGGATGCACTAGAATTCGTAGTCGACTGTTCCCGCCTAGGCTACACGGAGACAGCTCTACCGCTGCGCGCTGTCGAGGTGCTGTTGGAGCAGGGGCGAGATGCGGTGTGCTTGGTCGGTGGGCTGTGCGAGTGCTGCTCCGATCATGGTTTGTGGGGTGAGGTGCGCGTTGAGGTAGGGCGTAAGGTTCTTGCTGACGCTGAAGCTTGCGCTTCGACTCCGTGTTATTAGGCGCCTAGAACCCCAAGCCTGGAAACGCCCATCAACGGTTAACATTGATGACGATGCTCCTTTCTTCGACTGGAGCTCGGCCACCAACTCAAATCCGTACCAAATCCAGGTCGACGACAGTCTGAGTTTCGGTAGCTCAGCCATCAGTGTACTACGCTCCCCTTCCAACGTGCCGCTGCCGGCGATTGGCTCGATGATGGCGACGACGATATCGGCATCTACCGTCCATCCAACCGCGTTTTCCTGCTCGACTTCGGCAAAGGCGGCACGTGGACTTCAGCCACCGATCTCGGTTTCAGCTTTGGACTCTCTGGTGGCAGCCTTTGACTGGCGCCTGGTAGTTCGCACGGCATCAGGGGGGCCGCTTTCCGTCGGCCGCCCTGATCCCAGGTCTCCTGGATCCACCGAAACCCATCGGGTTGCGTGACGAGCCTGCGAGGCGACGGGCTCGGAGGTCGGGACAAAAAGCTAGTTCGAAGCCACGACCAGCTCTTCTAGAGTCACCTTGCCCAGCCCGGCCGCGTCGCCGCGAACTGGTACGCCGAGCTCTTCGTCGAGCCACCAAAGCGCGGAGGCGCCGCCGTACTGCGTGCCGAACTTCAGTGCCGAGACCTCGCCATAGGAGGCAGCGACGACTTCGCGGCCCTCGGCGACGGTCTGTAGCTCGATCACTTTGCCCGCCGCCGGCTGGTCGGCCGTCAGCAGGAACCGGCTGGCCGAGGCGCGGCTCACGGACTCACCGAGCCGCAGCCGATCGAAGCCGGCGTCCGCCGCGCACGGCAGCATGAAGCTAGTGCCCGATGGCACCTCCAGACGCTGCTCGACGATGCCGGTCGAGTTGCCTCGGGTGAGCGCTCGCAGCTGGCCATCGTCGTTGATCCAGATGCGAGTCCGCGACAACTCATCGCCATCGCGACGGGTCAGCTCGACGAACTCCGAGGCGCCTTCGGCACCGCGCCGATGCCAGATCTCGACCTGGTGCCCGTCACGCTCCACCAGGCTGTGCAGCAGACGCCCTCCGCCTTCGGTCTCGAATAGCTTCCAGCGTTCTTCGCCCACGGGGCGATCGTCACCGCCGTGGTAGACGTAACGTCCTCGAGCGATCTCCTCCTGGCGCTGCCAGCGGCCGGGGTGCGACTCCTGCTGGCCTTCGAGGATGGCCGCCAGATCCTGCTCGATCGTCGGAGCGGCCGGCGTCTCGACGATGCGGCCGATCTCTTCCTCACCCTGGCGCACGATTACCGTCGGCACGTTGGTCACCCGCTGGCTTCGGATGATCTCTGCCGGCTCGTTGAATCCGCGGTGGATCGAGACCAGGTCGAGCCGCAGGTTGGGATTGTCGGCATCCTCGATCGCACGCAGCAGCTTGGGCACGTAGTTGCGGCTGTCGCCACACCAGGTCCCGAGCACAACGGTGACCTCGGTTTCGCGATCGAGCTTGCGCAGAGCGTCGACCGCTTCGTCACTCGCCTCGTAGTCCGCAGCTCGCCGCTGCCAAGAAGGCGCCGCGTCGAACAGCTCTTCGAGCAAGATCGGCCCGGCCGTTCCCTGGTGCGGCGAGATCACCAGCGTGCGCTCGCCAGCGCTGACGACGTGGAACAGTGAACGGCGATCGCGAACCGGCGTCACCCGACCGACCGAGACCAGCTCCAGGTCCGCCGGAGATTTTGCGCCGGTCGCGTGAAACTCGAAACTCGAAAGCGAAAGCTCGCCAACATCCAGCGACGTCAAGTCGACCACATAGGCACGCCCCAGCGACTCGCCCCACACGGCCATCCGCGGACCAAGCTCCTCGGTATTTTGCCAAAGGGTGAGGACATCCAGCTTCAGCTCACCGTCGACATAAACGTCCCTCGTGGTATCGGACCATTCGAGCTCCGCCGGAGCCTCTTCAGCGGCCGACGCCGCGAAGACCAGCGCTAGGCTCACGCCGAGCACGATCGTGAGCTTCGAAAGGATCGAGGCAGAAAAAAGTCGGCCGAGAATCGTGAGCTGGCCTGGGCCTGAAAGCATAAGCGACTCCTCTTTCATTGAAGGCCTCGCCACCGAACCTTCTTCGTTGATGATCTCTTGTTGACCTCAACGTAATGTAGAGCAGCAGCGTCTCTCGAAAAACCCCTCGATAAGCTTCTTTACTCAGGCCTTACACAGCCATACACATCAAACTACCGTCACCCTGTAGGGATAACCAGGCACTTGATAGAGGCGTTGCGCCCCTTCACTCGCCCCTCGGATCGTGGCTTCGGTCGGGAAGACCGCGAATCGTTTGGGACGCTCGGTATTCTCGCCCCATAAACGTTTCGGAATACAGAGCAGCAGACCGGTTTCATCTCCCATCGCCCACCAGTTGCGAGTCGCGCGCGGATACACCTCGAGCCCTAGATCTTCATGCAGCTGACGCGCGGTCGCTGCCTGCTCGTCCACTACGAGTCCGATCTCGCTGACATATAAAATATCAGCCACAGTAAAGGCGCCATCCGATCCATTATTCAAATCATGCCGGGCAATATATTCGAGCAGATTACCGGCTGGATCCCAGAAGAACATCGCGTGAGAATTCCAACGAGGGAAATGACGTATATCCCCTGGATACCGAGGGTCGACGGCCCGCGGAGGCGTCGGAATCAGAGGTGACCGCCGGAGCTGCCACTCGCGCGCCAAGAGCAATTTATTCTCAGGGATATTGAAGGCAACGTGGTACCAGGGGTTACCCATCTCAGGTGGCGCGACAACAAATGTGATCGGTGTGAGTCCACCTTGAAATGTGATCTCAACCGCACCCTCGGAGACAACCGGAAAGCCGAGGCTGCCGTGATAAAAATCTTTCAGATTCGAAAACGGCGCTGCCGTGTACAATCTCAGACCGGAGATCCTCGGCTCAGTGGCAGAGCCGGCGGCTAGCGATCGCGGCGCTGCGGCCAGCAGCTCGGCGGGATGAAGAACAGAGACCAGGGCGGCAGCAGCAGCGGACTCTAGGACTTGCCGCCGGCTAAAAAGTGAACGATTCGAAATCGCAGAATCCTTCGCCACAGCACGGGTCTCCCGGTGACAGAGCTTGGGTTCGTGGCTCTCCTGATCCACATCGGATCTTCTCTGCTGCATGCCAGCATATACGGAAGCGTTTCCGATCGCTGCATGCCGGGCGCCAGTGCGGGTTGTTTTTACAGCTTAGTTGCAACGGCTTAGCTGCAACGGCGCCCACGGCCCTGGGCCCGAGCCGTTCGCTACTGAGCCACAGAGGAAAGCGGCGCTTCGTCGTCCTGGAAGTCCACTTCCAACCGGTCCATGGCGTCGAAGATCTCACGCAGGCGCACGCCCTTGGGGGTTATGGCGTACTCCACCCGCGGAGGCACCTCGGGGTAGATCGTCTTGTCCACCAGCCCGAACTCCATCAGGCGCCTGAGGCATTCGTTGAGTGCCTTGGTCGACAGTCCCTCGACGCTGCGCACCATGGCGCCCGGCCGGTCCACGCCGCGCCGCAGCAGCTCGAACACCGTCAGCGACCACTTACAGCCGGCAATAATCTGGACCATCGACCCGACTCTGGGGGCCAGAGTCTTTCGCTGAGCATTCTTTCGCTGAGCAGTCTTTCGCTGAGCAGTCTTTCGCTGAGCAGTCTTTCGCTGAGCAGTCTTTCGCTGAGCAGTCTCTCGCTGAGCGGTCTTGCCCTGAGCGGTCAGATTTTTTTCGATGGCTATCTCGCGTGTCATCAGCAAAATGCACCTTTCGTTGCGTACCTTACCGCAAAGTGCCGACTCCCCGAGCGCGCCTTTGGTCGCTAGGGTGTAGCGCGGCTGGAGCGGTGGTCTCACCGTTCTCCTCCAACGCTATTCCCAAGGCTTCCCCAAACAGGACGACACGACACGAGGAGATACACCATGACGTTCGAAGGCAAAATCGCAGCGATCACCGGCGGCGGTACCGGCATCGGCAAAGAAGTGGCGCGCGCCCTGCTGGAGCGTGGCGCGACCGTCGTCATCAACGGTCGTCGGGCCGAAGTGCTCACCGCCGCCGCGAGCGAGCTCGATCCCACCGGCGAGCGGATCGCGACCGTCGCCGGCTCGATCGCCGACCCCAGCGTTGCTAGCCAGCTGATCCAAACCGCCGTCGAGCGCTTTGGCGGCCTCGATATCTTGATCAACAACGCCGGCATCTTCAAACCGACCGCGTTTCTCGAGCACACCCACGAAGACCTCGATCGCTACCTCGACATCATTCTCAAGGGCACGTTCTACGCCTCGCAGTCGGCGGTTCCCGAGATGCAGAAGCGTGGCAGCGGCGCGATCGTCAACGTCGGCTCGATGTGGGCGGATCACGCGGTGGGTGCGACGCCGTCGAGCGCCTACTCGGCTGCCAAGGCCGGCGTCCACGCTCTGACCCGCAACCTGGCGATCGAGTTTGCATCCGACAAGATCCGGGTGAACGCGGTGGCGCCGGCGGTGGTCGAAACTCCGGTCTACGGCACCTTCCTGTCGGAAGAGCAGGTGGCGGAGGTGCTTCCTACCTTCAATGAATTCCACCCGATCGGCCGCAACGGTCAGCCGCGGGACGTCAGCGAAGCGATCCTCTACCTCGCAGGAGATGGCGCAGGCTGGATCACCGGTGCCGTGCTGCCGGTGGACGGCGGCGTGACGGCCGGGCGTGGCTGAGGAGCCCACATCGTCCTACCGTTCGGTGCCCCTGCGACAGGCCAAAGCGTCGCGGGGGCACCCCCAAGCGGGATCACCGCGCGTGCTTCTGGTCGGCCGAGTCAGGCTCGCGCGGCGTCTGCCCGGAGGAGCCAACAACGGCCGAGGAGCCTCGGGATAGAATGGCTCGATGGCGTTCCGACTCGTCTGCCACCTCTCTCAGCGTTCGATCAAGAGCCTCCTGGAGCCTGGCGAGAATCTCATTGGATCGGAACCGAGCTGCACCGTTCGCTTGAGCCACCCGACGGTCTCGAGACGCCATGCGGTGATTCGGGTGACTCAGCAAGGTTTGGAGCTCGAAGACCTCGGCTCGAGCAACGGCACGCGCGTCGACTCGCGGCGGATCGTCGGGGCGACCCAGCTCTCGCCGGCCAACAGCCTCGCCTTCGGCAGCGTGCGGGCTCAGATTGAGGAAGTGCGCGCTGGCGACCTGGAGCTCGCTCTCCCCCTGCCGGAGTCGGCCGAGGTTCCTGCGGGTCCTACGGTTGCAGCCCGCTCACGCACCACCCTGTCGGCCAGCGCCCTCGAGGACTTCACGCTGCGACAGCTGCCGCGACTGCTCGAGCGGCTCGAAACCGCCGACGTCGTGGAGATGGCCCAAGCGGTGGGCGCGGCGGTGTTCCGGAGCTTCCCTTGCCTCAGGGTGGAGGTCGTGCGGGCGGATCGCGAGGCCCAGCTGTTTTTCGCCCAGCATTCCGATCCCAGCGACAGCGACAGCGAAGTTATCGAGTCGACCGCCGGCGACCTGGCGCTGCGCGTCGCGTTCTTTCCGCCCGCCGTGGCGCGCATCTACGCGCCGATCGTCGAAGCGGGAGGCCGGCTGATCGGACTCGCTTCCCGCCGCCGCTCAGCAGTGACCCGGCCACCCAGCGGCTCAGCACCGAATCTCGAGCCCGCGCCACCGCCCTTGCCGGCCCCACCTACGATCGAGCCCAAAGTTCGGGAGATCTATGAGCGAGCCGCGCGGGTCGCGCTCGGCGACGTCGGGGTGGTCATTCAGGGAGAGTCCGGCACCGGCAAAGAGGTGCTCGCCCGCTACCTGCACCAGGCCTCGGGCCGCGGCGACGATCAATTCGTGGCCCTCAACTGCGCCGCGCTGCCGCGCGATCTGCTCGAGCTGGAGCTCTTCGGTATCGAGAAGGGGGTCGCTACGGGCGTCGACGCCCGGCCCGGCAAGTTCGAGCTGGCCGACAACGGCACGCTTTTTCTGGACGAAATCGGGGATATGGCGCTCGAGAGCCAGGCCCGCATCCTGCGCGTGCTGCAAGAGCGTGAAGTCTACCGAATCGGCGGCAAACAGCCGCGCTCGGCAAAGGTCAGGACCCTGGCCGCTACCCACTTCGATATCGACGCCATGGTGCGCGACGGTCGCTTCCGCGGTGACCTCTACCATCGCATCGCTGGATGGGTGCCGGTGCTGCCCCCGCTACGTCAACGCGTCGCCGACATCCCCAACCTGGCGGCCTTCTTCTTGGCCCGCGAAGCAAAGAAGCTCGGGCTACACCTCGCCGGCATCTCACAGTCAGCGATGAGGGCCCTGGTGAGCTATCGCTGGCCCGGCAACATCCGTGAGCTGCAGCGCGAGATCGCGCGCGCGGCGCTCTTCCTGGCAGAGGGTGATGTCCTGGAGAGCACCCATCTGGGCTCGGTGCTCGGTCAGCAGCTCGAGCGCTCCGAAGCGACATTGAAGCAGGTCCTGGAAGACGTCGAGCGCGAGCACATCGAGCGTGCCCTAACCCTGGCCGGCAGCGTACCGGCCGCCGCCAAGCGCCTCGGCATCGGCCGTTCGACGCTCTACCGCCGCATGGGCGCCCTCGGCCTGCTCGAGCCGGAAACTCCCTAGGGCGCCAAAACGGAAGGCCCCGGAAAAGTCCGGGGCCAGTCGTCAAATCGCTGCCAGCACGCTTACCAGATGTACAGCCAGTACACCAAGTGGTAGGCGAAGAGGGGATCGATGAAGCCGAAGCCGGTGCCGGTGTCAAAGCCGGAGTCAAAGAACGACGTCACCGGATCGTCCATGTCGTCGGAGGTGGCGATGAAAATCCACTCGAGGTCGTCCGGCGTCAAGGCAGGGGCTGCCTCGAGCAGCAGGCCGGCGACCGCTGCGGCGTGAGGAGCCGCGGCCGAAGTACCCGGAAAGTTGGGGAAGCCATCACCTTCCGGATCGAAGCCGGCCAAGAAGAAGGTGGTGTTGCCACCATCCGGCGCGACGAACGTGGGCTTGAGACGGAAATCGAAGTCCGAGTTGCCCGCGGTATCGAAAAAGATGAACGTGCCACCAGCGGATGAGAAGTCGCGGACCACCGCCGGATTGACGCCGAAACCCGGGGTGTCCGGGTAATTCGCGGCGCCCACCGAGATCGCACCGACGGCGTTGGAGTGACCGTAGACCGTGCTGCTCTGGGTATCGAATTCATCGATGCTGAAGGCACCGCCGGCGAACGCCACGTACTTGACGAAGTAAGGCGCCGGGCCACCCGCCAGCTCGATCCCGAGCTGAAGCTGCAGCGAGCCGCCGGTGACGTTGAGGGTCAGAATTTCGACCGGATCGCCACCGATATTGCTGGCCACCGAACCGCCGAGCGGGTTGCCGGCGAGATCGTAGACGATGAGATCGAGGTCTGAGGCGGCTCCTGGTGCGCCGGAGACCGAGAAGAAGGGATCTTCCCACTGCAGCACGATGCGATGCGTGCCGGGGCCGAAGGTGAGGGTTTGGAGGTCATCGACGCCCGGGCCGGGATCGAAATCGTAACGCGAACCGCCGAGCGCACCGGTAATTCCGGAGTTATTGAAGTACCAGGTCTCGTAGGAGTCGCGGCCGTTGTTGCCGGCAGAAGAGAAGTAAGCGACGCCGAGACCCTTCACGGTGTCGACGGCCTGGGCGATGATTCCATCCTGGAACATCGGCTCAGCGAGGTAGCTGACATCATCGACAATAACGTCGGCGCCGGCCACGGTGGCGAGCTCGATGATGCCATTGGCGAAGTCGGCCTGGCCGTTGAAGGCGGTGTGGAACGCTTGGCTCGAGCCAGGCGCCACGTCGTGGATAATCTGCATCATGGCGCGACCCTCGTCCGACGCCGGGCAGGCGGTGTCGTCGAGCGCAACGATGCCGGCAGGCAGGTCGTTGGAAGCGACGTCGCCCGCGGCACCACCCAAGCAATCGAAGCTGTCGGACAGCGTGCCGATGGTGACGCCGGAGCCATCCAGCCCGGTGTTGGTGCGCAGCTGGTCGGTGAACTGGGCTTGATCACCCTGGCTGGTGACGTTGCCCACCGAAGTCACGGCCAGCGCGGAACGGGCCGACTGCAGATGCTTGGCGCCTGCCAACTTCTCGAGCGCCACGACCGGTACCGAGCCCGAGACGACCCGACCGAAAGAAGACGATACCTCGAAGCCGATGCCTTCGAGCTCGGCTACCAGCTCCTTCGTCGAGGTGGCGGCGACGACGTCGACCCTAACGCGCTCGTCGACGACAACGATGCCAGGATCAGAAGGCTGGAAGCCGGCCTTGTTGCCGAACGAGCGCTTCTGCTGGAAGACCTCGTACTCCTTGGCCAAGCCCGCCAGGGTGAGATCGACTTTGGCCCAAGAGCTTTGCTTCAACTGCTGCATCTCGGCCTTGCGGTCCAGGCCACTCTTGTTCAGGGACTCAGATCCGAACGGACCAATCTGCACCGACGCTTCTTGGGCGAGCATCGAAGACGAACCGGCTACCAACATAGCGAGCCACAGGGACACGTGACGTTTCATGAGAACGGACTCCTGATTTGGAGACAGAGCTTCCCCTGAGCCCCCAAGGTACTGGGGGCGGAAACTCCAGCTCGGTTGAGTTTCAGTGTTGCTCGATCGCGAGCAATCTAGGAGCGACAACTGGCTATTACTTAGAGCAACGGCCGTGCCAGGCCAAAGAAACGCCCCATAAATATCCGTAAAGCTCTGAAAAATAACAATTTATGGAATCAAAAACGTTTACCAGGCGAACTATCTCGTGTCTCTGAGCTGGGACCCCCTAGAGCCAGAGCGGTGGTTCTTCATGACGAAGACAGAGTCGATGTGCTCGCTCGATTTAGTCTTTTCACAAGCGCTAGACGCCTGATTTATAGCAAAACACGCATATTCCGCGCCGCCTTCGAGTCGCCGTCCAACATCTGGGACGCCTACTCCCAGATCTGGGATAGGCACCAGATCAGCGCGCCGCGCCGGTCAGTCGACCCGCTCTTCCACCTCGGGGCCGCGACCGAGCAAACTACGAGCCTGATCCAGCCAAGGAACGAGCTCGCTACTCAACCAGCGATTGTTCGCCAGTGCCTGAGACATATCGGCCTCGCTCTGTTCGAGCAGCCGCTGCCGAGCGGCTGGATCCCTCTCGACGCGGGCTGCCAGCAACCGCAGGGCGCCGCGTGTGGCGATCATCGTGTTGTTGTCAGGGTCTACGCCCAGCGCCTCTTCCGTGATCGTCAGTCCGCGCTCGATCGTGGCCGTGGGATCGCGCCCCACGACCAGCTCCCAGTAGGCGAGATACTGCAGAAAGTCCGTCGACGCCTGGAAAAAGAACCCGTCACGTGCGATCTCGGCCATCGTCTCCAGAGCCTCGAGGGCGGCGCGCCGGTAAGGCAGCGACGGAGCGGCTTGCTTCGCCGCCCAGCGCGCCGCCAGCGCACCGATGATGACCTGGCGACCGTAGGATTCGACCCGGTCCGGCGCCATGGCGCGCAGCTCGTCGACCGCCTGCTGAGCGCCGGCGAGACTCTCGCTTGGATCGATATCTTGCATCAGCTGGTAGTAGGCCAGCTGAGAGTAGTAGCCAACGCGCCGGTTGTAGAACTCCGTGTTCTTGGGATTGAGCTCGATCGCACGCTCCACCGCGCTCAGCGCTTGCCGCATGAGATCATCGACTTCGCCGCCGTAGTGGTAGGCCACCGTCGCCTGATCACTGTAGGCATCCGACATGCCGAGATTGGCCCAGTCGCCATCGGGATTGATCTCCAGCGCGCGGGCGCGATGCTCGGCATAAGCGGCCGTCGAAGCCGAGAAGTCGAGCCCACGCTCGAGCTCTTCACCGCTGATCAAGCCATAGACGTTGGCCAGGTTGTGATGCAGGTCATAGGACTCCGGCGTGACCTCGATCGCCGCCTCGAAAATCTCGACGGCTTGGTTCAAAGAGCTCATGGGGTCGATGCCGTTGCGCAGCTCGTACTGCGCCGAGATGACGTGGAGAGATCCCAGCACGTTCATCGCGATCGGATCGTTGGGCTGGATCTCGAGGGCGCGACGGTAGCTCTTCTCGGCCTGCCGGCAGATCGGCCGCGGATCTCCCCGGCGCATCGCCATCAGGTACTCACCCTCCTGCAGGTCGACGGTGCCCAGGGCGACGTGAGCGCTGAAATCATCCGGCTCGAGCTCGACACCACGCCGCGCCAGCTCGCGCGCTGTTTCGAGACTCGGCATGGGATCATCACCGGACCAGGTCTGGTGACGCGCCTGGATGCGGTAGGCGTTGGCGCGCAGCGTATGGGGAGCTCCGAGCTCATCGTCGATACGCGTCGCCTGGCCACAAAAAGACAGCGCTTGCTCCAAATCTTCGAGCAGTTTCTCCGCTCGCCCCTGAACCTCGAGACGCATGCGCGAGGTCGCCAGATCGCACAGGCCGATGTAGCTGCGCGGATCGCTGCCGGCAGACGCCATCGCCTCGCGGTAGGCGGGCTCGGCGGAGCGGTATGAGGCGCGGGCCGCTTCGAAGTCGCCATTCAGCCGCTCGTAGTCACCGCGCTGGGTGAGAATGGTCCCTTCGAGCACTTGCGCTTCGTACAGCCAGGGCAATCGCTGCCGGGCGGTCCGGGCGAGAGTCAGCGCTTCGTCGTACCGCTCTTCGTAGAGCGCAATCAGCGCCTCAACGTACTCGGTCGCTACCGCTTCGGCCTCTCGTCCGATCCGCAGATGCTCGATCGCTGGATCACGATAGGCACGCTCGATCTCAGCGATCTGCTCCTCCCGCAGGGTTCGAGAGCTGACGTTGCGCGCCTGCTTGAGCTGCAGCTCATACTGGCGACCGAGCGTCAGGCCGAGGGCATAGGCGACTTCCGGCGTCCTGAACCCGAGCTGCCAGGCTTGTTCGAGGTGATGCTGGGCGCGATCGTCTTCCTGCAGCACGATGTAGCACCGGCCGATCGCATAATGGGCCGGCGCGGCCCCCAGCTCACCGAGCTCCGGCAACTCGGTCTCGATGCTAGCGATGCGATCGCGCACATCTTGCTTCGAGCCGCCGATGTCGTGCAGCGAGCTCATGTAGACCGCTCGCATGGTCCAGTCGACATCTTTGCCGACCTGTGAGAAGCGCTGCTCATAGGCCAGCCGTTGCTCGCTGCGCCAGCGGGTCCGCAGGCCCATCAAGGTGGTCGCGAGCACCAGCGACAGTGCGACCAGCGAGACCGCCACCACCGAACGGTGTTTACGCACCTTCTTCTGCAGTCGATAGCTGAGGCTGGCCGGACGCGCGGCGATGGGCTCACCGTCGAGAAATCTCCGGAGATCGTCGGCCAGCGCGGCCGCGGTCTCGAAGCGACGCTGGCGCTCCTTCTCGAGACACTTGAGCACGATCGTGTCGAGATCTGCCGGAATGCTCGGATCCAAACGCCGCATCGACTGGGGCTCCTCACGCACCGTCTTCATCATCAGCTGGACGCTGAGCTCGCCCACGAACGGCGGTCGCCCGGCGATCAGGTCGTAGAGCGTCGCCCCCAGGCCATAGACGTCGGTGCGACGGTCGAGCAGCTCACGCCGGCCCTCGACCTGCTCCGGCGCGAGATAGGGTGGCGTGCCCAGCACCTGGCCGGCTTGGGTCATCGAGTCGTAGGTGTGCTCCCAGACCAGCCCGAAATCCACCACGACCGGCCGCAGCTGACCGTCGTCGGTCTCCTGCACCATGATGTTGGCGGGCTTGATGTCGCGATGGATCAGCCCTTCCTTGTGCGCGGCGTGCACCGCCAGCGCGACCCGCCACATCACCTGCACTTTTTCTTCGAGGGTCATCCGATGGGCCGCGACGCCGAGCTCTTCGCCATCGATGAACTGCATCGCAATATAGGGCCGGCCATCGAGCTCGCCGACCTCGTAGACCTTACAGATACCTTCGTGCTCGAGCCGAGCCTGGGCCCGCGCCTCGCGGAACATCCGCTCTACCATGGCCGGGTCGTCACGGTGCAGGAACTTCAGCGCGACGTAGCGCTGAAGGGTTGGGTCGTACGCCTTGTAGATCTCGGCGGTGCCCCCGGCACTCAATGCGACCGCTGTCTGGTATCGCCCCATATCGTGCCTTTCCGCAACCCGCGGCTCGTCCGATCTGATCGTGGTCGAGCCCAGCCCGTTCACCGGACCAGGCAAAGTGTCACAAATGCTATCTGAAGGCGCTCTTTCCTCGGCGCGGTCTTCCGCGACACGGTCTTCCTCGGCACGGTCTTTCCTCAGCGTGCCGTGAGGAGCGTTTCATCGGATAGAAACGGGACGACGTATACTGTAAGAGTCATAGTCCATTCACCCGTCTGCGCGGTGCGCTGCGCCGTAGATTCAACGACCGAATCCCGAGCAAAACATCCTGCAAGGAGACACGACATGCGAAAGTCGACTGGCTCGATCTGCGCAGCCCTGATTCTGGGCCTCTTCGTACCGACCCTCGCCGAAGCGGCCGGAAGCCGGCCGGCCCCTACCCCAACGCCGGAGCCGGAGGTTCAGACGCCGGAGCAGGAGGCCAAGGACGCCTACAACCAGGGCCTGAAGCATCGCGACAAAGCCTGGGGTTACGAAGACAAGGCCAAGGTGGCAGCCTCCGACAGCGAGCGCGCCAAGCTTCTCGAGAAGGCCAGCAAGCAGTACCGCAAGGCGATTCCGCTGTTCGAGAAGGCCACTGAGATCGTGCCTTCATTTCACCAGGCTTTCAGCAGTCTGGGTTACGCCTATCGCAAGAGCGGCGAGCACGAGAAGGCGCTCGAGGCTTACGACACGGCGCTCGACCTGGCGCCGCTTTATGGTGAGGCGATCGAGTACCGCGGTCAGGCATACCTTGGCCTCAACCGTATCGACGACGCCAAGCAAGCCTACATGCAGCTCTTCACCTCCAACCGCGAGCTCGCCGGCCAGCTGATGGAAGCGATGAAGCAATGGCTCGAGCAGCGGCAGACGGATCCTGCTGGCGTCTCGCAGAGTGAGATCGACGACTTTGCGACCTGGGTCCAGGAGCGCAGCGAGCTCGCCGGTCAGACCGCCCAGCTGACCCACGCCGCCACCACGACCTGGTGAGCTGATTCATGAGGTCCGCGGCAGCTCGACTCGCAGCCGCCGTGGGCCTGCTGCTGACCGGCGTGATCGCCTGCGCGATGCCCAGGTCGCCGGCGGTCGAGCTGGCTGCCCCGGCCAACGCCTCGAGCTACGATTGGCAGCTGCCGCCGGGCTTCCCGCAGCCCAGCGTTCCCGCCGACAATCCAATGTCGGCGGCCAAGGTCGAGCTCGGCCGCCGACTGTTCTACGACTCCAGGATGTCCGAGACCGGGCGCTTCGCCTGTGCCTCGTGTCATCGCCAGGAGCTGGCCTTCACCGACGGCAGAGCCCGGGCGGTGGGAGCCACCGGGCAGTTCCATCCGCGCAGCACGATGAGTCTGGCCAACGTCGCCTACGGCGCCAGCTTTGCCTGGGCCGACCCGACGCTGCACAGCCTAGAGGAGCAGGCGCGGATCCCGATGTTCAACCGCCAGCCGATCGAGCTCGGCGTAGCGGGCGACGGCTCCGAGCTGATCGCTAGGCTGGCCACCGACCGCGAATACCCCGCGCGGTTCGCTGATGCGTTCCCGCACGAGGCCCCGTCGCAGACTCTGACGATCGACAACATCGTTCGCTCTCTAGCCGCCTTCGAGCGCACGCTGATCTCAGGCCGCTCGCCCTACGACCGTCTGCTCTACCTCGACGAACGGGAAGCGCTGTCCACCGAGGCCTGGCGCGGCATGAGGCTGTTCTTCTCGGAATCTCTCGGCTGCTTCAAATGCCACAGCGACTTCAACTTCTCAGGCCCGACCCGGTTCGTCGCCAGGCCAGAAGCGGACCTCGCCTTCCACAACACCGGCCTCTACAACCTGGGGATCAACGGCCTCTATCCCGTGGACAATCCGGGCCTCTTCGAGCATACCCACGAGCCCGACGACAACGGTCGCTTCCGCGCCCCGACCCTGCGCAACATCGCCTTGACCGCTCCCTACATGCATGACGGCAGCATCGCGACCCTCAGCGAGGTCATCGACCACTACGCAGCGGGCGGTCGCACGGTCATCTCGGGTCCCTATGCCGGCATCGGCAGCGACAACCCTCACAAGAGCTCGCTGATCACCGGCTTCTCGATCACCGCGCAGCAGAAACGCGAGCTGATCGCGTTCCTCGACAGCCTCACCGATGAGGCCTTCATCACCGACCCGCGTTTCTCCAACCCGTTCGCGACCGATCCGAGATGACTGAGCCGAGTAGCTAGGCCAGCGCTTTGCGCAGGGCCATGATGTACCCGACGTGGATGCCTTCGTGGAAGTTGTTGAAGACGATGGCGTCTTCGATCTTGTCGAGCTGAATGCCGGCGGACGTGTTGTAGGCATTGAAGCTCTCGAAGCGCCCATTCTCGAAGTCCGCTCCCAGCAGGTCGGGGCCGCGGTGCAGGAATTCCATCACCCTACGGTAGGAGTCCTCGTCGCCGGCTTCCGGGCCGGTGCCCTTCTGATACTTGGCGATCAGCTCGGCCGGGACATGCGGATCGAGCCCGCTCAGGCGGTAGTGCAGGATCTGCTGCGTCACCACGATGTGCGCCGCGTTCCAGGCAATGTGGTTGACAAAGCCCGGCGGTACCCGAGAAAGATCTTCCGGCGCGACGCTGGAGACCAGCTTGCCGACAAGTCTCCGAATATCTCCCAACTGGCGGATCGCTCGCATCTCGTTCTCCTTGCGTTCTAGGCTCGCGGCGCATCGAAAGGCACCCGAGAACGAGGACAGTATCCCAGGAGCCAGCAGCTGGGAAGCGCCTGCTGAAGAGCAGATACCAGGATTTCGAACACCGCACCAGAAAGGGCGCACCCGAGTTATACGCAGTGTTGTGCTACTCTGCGTATAACTCCCTGGCTTCTTGGACCATGCCTTTCGATCGCCTGCCTGAAACGACCCAGACGCTCTACGCAGAATTGCTCGAGCAGTCGATCCATGCTGCAGCCGCACAGGCTGCGATCGCAGCTCCGTCAGGCAGCTTTGTGCGTAAACACATCAAGGGCCGAACCTATTGGTATCTCCAACGGCTGGAAGGGAAACACAAGCGCCAACATTATCTCGGACCGGACTCGGATACGTTGCGAGCGTGGATCCAAGGAATCAAGGACCAACACTCTATAGCTCGTGACGATCGCCAGCGGCGCCAGCAGCTGTGCTCGATGCTGGCGACTGGCGGAGCCGTTCGCGAAACAGCAGCTATGATCCAGGTGCTACAGATTCTCTCTGAAGCGGGGGTATTTCGCTGGGGCGGGGTGCTCGTCGGCACTCAGGCCTTCGCCGCCTTGGCCAACTTGTTGGGGGTCCGTTTCGACCGTCAGGCTCTAAGGACCCAGGATATTGATGTCGCGCAAGATCCGGCCATCGGTATCGCGCTCGCACCCAGTGGCGATACCGAGGACGTCGCCGAGGCCCTGACGGAGTCGAAGCTTGGATGTTGGAATATCAGATCCCAAACCTCCAGGCAACTCTATTTCCATCGTGATAGGAAGGAAAAAGAGTACTAGATAATAGATTTGCTTGAAATCAACCACTGCCAAATAGACGACCATTAGTGCCGCTGGAATCCCCACTAAAAAGTAAAGATCCGTAACCAATGCTGCAAAAATGGATAGCAATACCGCCGCTCCAAATACCCAAAAATGGGTTTCTTTTAAGCGATCT
>JBCCEE010000099.1:0-21062 GCA_039030415.1 Acidobacteriota bacterium | reverse complement strand
GGCTTCGAGTCCGGCGATACGTCGGCCTGGTCGTCTCGTTAGCGGCAGATCGAACGACGTCAAGATGAGGGCTTACTCATCTCTCACTGGCGTCGGCTCGATCTCGAGGTCTGGAATCCCTTGAGGCGGCGAATCTCGCCCTCGGCATCGTGACCTTCGAAGAGCTCAAAGAGTCGATCCAAAGCGCGCCTGCGCTCCCGACGTCTGCGCTCTGGCACTCCGAAGACACTGTCATGATGACGAATCACTGCTCTACGGATCGCCTCGGACGCCGAACAGTCGTAGCGCCGCGCCAAGTTGCGGGCCGCTAGTCGGGTCTCGTCGTCGAGCAATACGGTAGTCCGATGCGCCATATCTTTAGGTATAACACAGGATGGCTCGAGAATCTTCCGCTCGACTTGACGGAGGGATCGCCCCTTGACGAGCCGAGCTTTGCCTCGGTACGCTCCCGTGTGCACAAAAAAGTGCACAGTGCACACAAACGCGCACTCGACGCAATGGCCACCCCAGGAGACGACATCCATGAGAGAGCTCAGTGCCCGCGCCCGCCAGGTGCTGGACGTGATCTACCGCGTCGGCGAGGTTTCCGCCGCCGATCTCTTGCGCGAGGTGCCGGACGTGCCCAGCTACTCGGCTATGCGCTCCATCCTACGCTCGCTCGAGAAGAAGGGGCTCGTGCAGCACCATGAAAAGGGTCTGCGCTACGTCTACGTACCCACCACTCCGAAGGAAGAAGCGTCGCGCTCGGCCATGGCGAGGCTGCTCGATACCTTCTTCGACGGCTCACCGGAGTATGCCCTGCAGACTTTGATGGACGTCTCGCGCGAACGAGACACCGAGCTCGACTTCAAGCAGATCGAGGCGATGATCGCAGCTGCCAAGAAGGAGGGCCGCTAGCCATGACCGCCACAACGCTATTCGACGCTCTGCTGATCAGCAGCGCCTTGGGATCGATCCTCGTCCTGGTGGCTCGCTGGGTGCTCGATCGCAGCACGTCCAGCTCCCATCCACGGCTCTACCAGATCGCTCTCGGCGCCCTGCTGTGCAACCTCGGCATGCTGCTCGCTCTCGTGACGATAGCCCCGGCGCCTGGCGGCAGCCTGGCGCCGGACACCGGCTCGGGCGGATGGGATGCGGCGAGCCTTCGCCCCCACAGCTTCGCGGCGATGGGTAAGTTCGAAGACACCGAGGCTGAGCTAGCTTCCGCTAGGCGAGCGCCGACGCCGCCCTGGATGCTGGGCGCTCTCGCGCTCTGGGGCCTGGGCTTCATGGGCCTGCTCGCACGATCGGCCGCGCGACGCCTGCGTACCTCACGCGTCATCGCGAGGGCCGGGACGATCCAGGCTCCGGCACTTGTCCGCACCGTCGAAGGCTTGTGCCAACAGCTCGGCCTCCGCCAGACGCCTCGGCTCCTTCGCCACGAAGCTATCGACGTGCCGATGGCCGGCGGCGTGCTGCGCCCCGTGATCTTCCTGCCGGCTAGCCTCGAGCGCCAGCCGGCGGCGCACGTCGAGCTGGTTCTGCTGCACGAGCTCGCCCACCTGCATCGCCGGGATCCGTTCGCTTCGCTGGTGATCGAAGGGATCACGGCATGCTTCTGGTTCAACCCGCTGGTCTGGCGCGCCGCCCGCGAGCTGCGCGAGCTGCAGGAGCTGGCCACCGACAGTCAGGTGTTGAGCGCCGGCATTCAGCCTTCGCGCTACGCCAGCTGCCTGCTCGAGATGTATCGAGCGTTCTCCGGCCAGGCATTCTCAGGCCGGGACGGTACCGTCGGGCGGCCTGTGGCACCGCAGCCCAGCCTGCTGCCCGGAACGCATTCGATCATCGGCAGCTCGCTGATCGAGACTCGCCTGCGCCGCGTGCTCGACACCGAGCGCTCCCATCACGCTCCGCGGCGATCCTGGACTCTCGGCCTGGTCGCCACCGGCGTAGCGCTCTGCCTGGCTACCGCCCTGGCCCCCCAGGCGCTGTCGCAAAGCGCCGCAGTGGAACCCGAGGCCGAATCTTCAGACGGTGCCCCGCTTCTCGACACGTCGATCCTCCATCGCGCGGCGCTTGACGAGCTGCTGCGGCCGATTTTCATCGACACCATGGCCGAGCGCCACATCGCCGGCGCCGCGATCGCTATCGTCCATAACGGTAGGCTCATTTACGACCAGGGCTTCGGTCACCAGGAGGTCTACCATCAGCGACCCGTCGACGCCCGCCGCACAATCTTCCGCATCGGCTCGATCTCCAAGGTGATGACCGGCGTCGCGGTCATGCAGCTGGTCGACCGCGGGCTGATCGATCTCGATGCTGACGTCAACATTTACCTCACCGACCTGAAGGTGCCGGAGACCTTCGACGAGCCGGTGCGCGTTCGCCACCTGCTGACCCACACCGCCGGCTTCGATCAGATCGGCCTGGGGCGCCATGTCGCGCGGCCCGAAGACGTCGTCTCGCTGCGCGAATTCCTGGACGGCAACCTGATCCGCCTGCGTCCGCCGGGCGAGCTCAGCTGCTATGACACCTACGCCATCACCCTCGCCGGCTACCTGGTGGAGGTGGTCTCTGGCCTGTCCTACGAGCAGTACCTGATCCAAAACCTCTTCCGGCCGCTCGAGATGTATCGCAGCGGCATCGCCATTCCGAAGCCGCTCGCGGTCGACGCCGCCGTCGGCTACATCTTCAACGGCAGCTGGAACCCCATGCCCTGGGAGCACATGAATACCGGTCCGGCCTCCACCGTCAACTCCACTGCCGTCGACATGGCCAACTTTGCCGTCATGATGCTGCAGGGCGGAAGCTTCAAAGGCCAACAGATTCTGTCCCCAGAGTCGGCCCGCGCCATGTTGACGCGGCAGTACACCAACCACCCGGACCATCCGGGCTACGGCCTCACTTTCTTCGAAGATCCCAGCCATGGCGTCGACGCTTTCGGCCACGGCGGCTCGATGGAAGGCTTTGGCGCCTACCTCTATCTCGCCCCGGAGCTCGACCTCGGCGTCTACTTCGCCCACAACCAGGAGTCCGGCGCGCTTCCCGACGCTGCCCTCTCTCGTCTCATGGCCGCGCTGCTCCCGGAACACGAAACCGGTCCGAAGCTGCGCCCGCGTGTCAGCGAAGCCATTGACTTCACCCGCTTCGCCGGCACCTACGCCAACAACATTTTCCACCACACCGACCCCACCACCGGCTGGGTGCCGCGTCCCCGCGAGATCCAGGCGACCGAAGACGGGCTGCTCTATCGCGACCAGCCCGTGGTGCCCGTCGGCCCGCTGCAGTTCCAGCGCGAGGATGGCCTGCTGTTGACGTTTCGGGAAGATGCCAAGGGCGAGATCACCCACTTCTTCATTCAGCAGGCGGTCTACGAACGGCTGGCACCGTAAGTACCACCCGTAGGCGTTCTCGGAAAGACCCGCCGCTCGTCTGCGTCCTACGGCACGACGACTTCGAGGCGGGTGTCGATGCGAACGGCCCAGTCTTCCCCGAGCTGCTGACGCACAACCGTCACCAGCTGCTGGATCTGCTCGTCGGACAGCGGGCGTGAAGCGGTGATCCCGATCTCGAGCAGGTTCTTGCCGTCGCGCGGGTCGACGAGGTCGACGAGTCGCGCTCCTGACGTCTCGGCGAGCTGGGCCGAGATCTGCTGCTCGAGCTCGGCCGGCACCCGCGCCTCGCCGCCGGTGAGCTGAGTGACGAGACCCGAGCCGAGCGGAAAGGCGAGGGCGACAGCGCCCACCATGAGGGCCAGGAAGCCATTGCGCACCCAACGCTGGTGGCTGGCCGCAGCGCTGCGGCCACGCACGCCAATAGCGTAGAGGCTCATCGCCGCGCCCAAGATGATGGCGACGACGTTGGTGCCTAAGAGCAGAGCGGCGCCCCAGGCGTTGGCGCGCTCGCCGAGCGCCAGACAGACGCCGGTGGTGGCGATCGGCGGTACCAGGGCAGCGGCGATGGCGACGCCCGGCAGGGCGGCCAGCAGGCCAGGTCGGCCCAGGCAGAAGGCGGCGGCGACGCCGGATAGGAAGCCGACACCCATGTCGAGCAGGGTCGGGCCGCCGCGGGCCGCTAGCTGCTGGGTGAGCTCGGGAATCTGGAAGACGTTGCCGAGTAGCAACCCGATGAGAAGGGCCACCAGGTAACCCAGAGTGATCGCTTTACTGGCGCTGCGTAAGAGCGGCGCATTGCCTTGGACCAGAGCCAGACCGGCCCCCAAGATGGGGGTCATCAAAGGCGCCACCAGCATGGCGCCAATCACCACCGCGGCGCTGTCCTGCAGCAGGCCGAGCGCGGCGATAGCGGTCGACAAGGCGATCAGCGCCATGAAGTCGAAGTTCCACTCCGAGCCGGACTGCAGCTTTTCGTAGAGCGCGATGCGCTCGCCGCGCGCCATCTGCGGAATCGTCAGGTCGAGCCAGCGCCCCAAACGCTTGCGCAGTCGATGGAACAGCTTCCACTCGCGACGCACCACCGCGATCTGCATTCCGCCGTCTTTCGACAGCAGGTGCTCGGGCACAGTGCCAAATAGACTGCGACGCAGGCTGCCGGCGTTCGAGTCACCCAACAGCAGCAGGTCGAACTCCTCGTGCGCTACCCGCTGGATAGCCTCGAAACGGTCGTTGGCGAGCTCGACCCGCGGCACGATGAGCGTGCTGGCAGAGAGGCCGGCCTCGCGGATCGCGCCCTCCAAGATGCGCTCGCCGACTTCTTCCGCCAGCTCGCCGGCATAGGAGCCGACATAGAGCGCGACGACCTCGCCGTCTTCGACGCTGGCCAGGCGCTCCGCCAGTCGCAGGGCCACCGAGGCATGGGGACCGCCGGCGGTCGGCACCAGGATGCGTTCGCAGCAGGCCTCCTCTGCCTCTGCCAGCCGCACCAATACGGTGTGGCAGGGTGCGGCAGTGAACAGCTTGCGGGCCAGAGTGACCTCGCGTCCCTTGGTCTTGTGTTTGGCGGCGATCAGCACGTCTGCCTGCGACGCCTCGATCTGCTCGAGCACCGCCGGCAGCCGCTTGGGGGCTCGCACCGCCACCACTTCGACTTCCGGATCGGGAACGACACGCCCCGTGTGCTCTTCCGCGTCGCTCAGCAGCTCGTCTTCGTGAGGACGCCGCGCCAAGGCTTCACACACATCAGCCACCGTCTGGCTGGTGCCGTCGGGGATCTCTTCCCCCGGCACCAGGTGCAGCGGCTCGTCACCTGCCAGGCCGCGCTCGAGGCAGAGCACCACCAGGCGCTGTTCGAGCGCTCGCGCAAACCGGTAGCCCAGGCGAGCCAATGGCAGCACGCCGGCCTTGCGAGAAATGACGACCAGAACGCTCATGGATCGCAGCTGATCCTAGCAGTCTCCCTGATTCGCAGGCACCGCGGAGAGCGCGCAAGGCGTTCTGCCGGCGTCCAGTTTCCTTGACGGCAGCCCGGCCGCTCAACGGCCGGCGTTTATGAACGCAACGAGCCAAAGAAGACCTGCCGGAGCAGAATCCTTGGACGCGCGGCAACCCTGGATCTGACCGAGGAGCCACGATCAAACCACATCGAATCAATGGCTTACACAGAAATCGATGAGATGGCACGCAACGTGGACTAAACCTCAACCAGTATCTATCCACCCCAAACCAGGGAGAACCGCCATGCAACGTTTCGCCGATGTCCTCCACGCCCTGCTACAGCGTATTCGTGCCGTACCGAACAAGCTGCCACGGGAGCGCCACACCTGCCCCCTCTACCGCGTAGCGACGACAAGCTGGGGCTGCGAGGATCAACCGCCTGCGGCGGCGGATCCGCGGACCGCCTCGAATCCACGATCCTCAGGGGTGACTTCGAGCCGCGAGCCATCCGAGACGACGGGCTCACGTCGCGAGCTCCCACACGCTTCCCGGCACTCACTGGAGCTGACGGTCTACGGCTTGCCAGTGCCGCGCGGCCTGCCTTCGACTTGAGTGCGACCCTTGGGGCTGCCAGGACGCCTCCGCCCTCCGCGGTGGACGTCGATCCGACCTCGAAACGCCATCCCGTCCCCAAAACCCTAGGATAATGCAGGCGTCGGTAACGATGAGAGATGGCACGGCGTGTGCAATCTCGACTCGGAGGCGGTCGGACGCGACCGCCGGAATGATGGTCGATCCTGCTGATCTCGAGCATTCTGTTGACGGCCCCAGCACAGCTCAGCCCTCAAACTCGCCGCCTATCGTCCCGGCGATGGCGGCTCGGAGCCGCTGGTCTGCTGCTCGCGCTGCTGACTCCGGTCGCTGTTGGTGCCGCTTCGAAGTCTCTCGAACCCCAGCTACCGCGCATCTACGAAGACTGGCTGGCGAGCGTCGCCCAGCTCATGACGCCACGGGAGCGAGCGGCGTTCGAGGAGCTCGATGACGACCTTGGGCGCGAGAGCTTTATCCATCACTTCTGGCTAGCTCGGGAGGACGCGACCGACGATCGCCTGTCGCCGGCAGCGCGCTGGCACCTGAACTATGAAGACGCTCGGGAACGCTTCGACAGCCTCGAAGAAGATCGCGCCCAGGCGCTGATCCTGGCCGGCCGACCCGCCAGCGTGCTCGTCTTCGCCGGCTGCGAGCCGGTGATCCGGCCTCTGCGCATCTGGACCTATGGACCATGGCATGCCGTCACCGAGCGCGACGAAGACTTCTATCTGGTGTTTTATCGCGCCTCCCGAGACGGCCCGTTCCGTCTGTGGTCGCCGAGCGAAGGTACCGCACCCATCATGTACCAGGGGCCAGCGCGCAAGGGCGCCTGGCCGGTAGAAGAGCTGATCGACTACGCCAAGGCCAAAAACTGCTTTCGTTGGGAGCCGAGTGAGGCTATCCCCTTCGCCACCGCGCTGCGCAGCGCGAGCGGGCTGGACGAGCTGCGTCAGATGACGCTGCCGGAACCGCCGTTGGACTGGCTCGACGCCTGGCGAAGCCGACCCGTCGACGTCGGCGCTGGCCTACCCGCTGAGTTGAGCGAGCTGACGTTTCCGGGCCGCTATCAGTCCAAGACCATCGTGCGCGGTCGGGTTGCGATCCCGACCGAGGAGGTGGCGCGCAACGCCGCTGGCCAGCTGGTCGACCGCATCACCGTGGTCGGTGATGTCTGGCTCGGCGATCGGCTGGTGGACTCGTTCCACATTGTGCATCTGGTTGCCGGAACGCCTGCCAAGGCCGTCGTCCAGCTCGACTTCTATCGCCGCTTGCGGCCCGGCACCTACCGCCTCGACCTGCGGGTCGAAGACGCCTTCGGTCGTGGCCTGCTGCGCTCTGAGCAGCCGCTGAAGGTGCCGCGGCTCGAGCAGCCAGCGCCCTCGCCGCCGGGGCATCGCCTGGGCCTGCCGGGTTTGACCCGGCGCGAGGTCGGCATGCTCACGACCTTCCCGAGCGTCGAGATCCTGGCTCCCCAGGGCAATCATCTGGTGGGTGAAGTCGAGCTGGCGGCGGTCACCACCGGCGGACCCATCGAGCACCTCGAGTTTCAGCTCGATGGCGTCACCGTCAGCCGTGACGAGACCCCGCCCTACTCTGCAACCCTACCCCTGCCAACGCAGCCTCAGCCCCAGCGGGTGGTCGCGATCGCCGTCGATCCCGAAGACCGGGAGATCGCTCGCGACAGCATCATCCTCAACTCGGGGCCACAGCGGCTGGCGGTACGCTGGCTGGAGCCGGCCACCGATACCGGCGAGCCGACGGCACTCGCGGTCGAGGTGCCGTCCGGCGACACCCTCGCGCAGATCGACATCTATCTCAATCAACACCACGCCGCGACCCTGCGCGAGCCCCCCTACACCTTCGAGCTACCGGCGGTTCGCCCGTTCTCGACGACTTATGCCCGCGCTGTCGCCATTACCACCAGCGGCGCGGTGACCGAAGACTTGATCTTCCTGGCAGCGCCCGAGAACCGCGAGGAGATCGACGTCCGGCTGGTGGAGCTCTACACGTCAGTCACCGACAACCAGGGACGCTTTGTCACCGGCCTCACCGCCGAGGATTTTCAGGTCGAGGAGGACGGCCAGGTGCAGGTCATCCAACGCTTCGACACCGTAGAGCACCTGGCGATCAACGTCGCGCTGCTGATGGACGTGTCGATGTCGATGCGCAAGAAGCTGGACATCGCCACCCGCAGCGCCCAGCGCTTCTTCGAGACCGTCCTCACCCCCAAGGATCAAGCCAGTTTGCTGAGCTTCAACCACGACGTGCGACGCGTCGTCGGCTTCACCAACGATGTCGACGACCTGCGCTATGGCGTCGACGGTTTCCGGGCATGGGGTACCAGCCGCCTGCACGACGGACTGATTTACACCGTGCATTCGTTCGGCGGTCTGCAGGGCAAGCGGGCCCTGGTGCTGCTCTCGGACGGCCAAGACGTCGACAGCGATTTCACCTTCAAGCAGGTGCTCGAACAGACCCTGCGCTCGGCGGTCGCGGTCTACCCGATCGCTCTTGGCATCGACCACCAGCTGGGCCGGCTGGCTCTGGAGAGCGGCGGTCGCTTGTTCTTGATCGGCGGCGTCGAACAGCTAGATGCCATCTACCGCCTCATCGAAGAAGAGCTGCGCTCGCAGTATCTGCTGGTCTACGAGCCACCAGCCAACGGTCGACGAGACTTTCGTCGGGTGGAGGTGAAGGTGCTGAAGCCCGGTCTCAAGGCGCGCTCGATTCACGGCTATTATCCTTGAGCTCGCGTCGCGCACGTTCCATCGCTCAGCCTGCCACGCCTTTGCCGCATTCGAGGTAGCCAGATATGACTCCAGAGACCCCCGCCTTCGCCCTTCGCAACCTCTCGACCCGCCGAGCGCTAGCGGCCGCCGGGCTGTGGTGTGTGATGGCTGCCGGCGCTGCATTCGCCGAATCGCCGCAGCCGCTGCCGGAAGACGCGACGCCGCAGCAGGTGACGCAGCGGATATTGGAGCTACAGAGCAGGATCGAACAGCTGTTGGCTCGCCTGCCAGCGGCGGAGCGCCAGCGACTCGAGCAGCAGCTGAAGCAGCGCCAGGTGCCCGACCCTGCCGCGCCACCTCGAGCGGCTGAGCCGGCAGCCGACAAGGAATCGACGCTCGCAGACTCCACCGCAGCACCGGCCGCAGCGCCATCTACCTTTGCCAAGCCGGCCCCGTCACCGACAGTTGAGTCAACACCGGCAGTTGAGTCAACACCGGCAGCTGAGTCAACCGTCACTCCTGCCCGCATCGAGCCGCCGCCGCCGCCAGCCCCGCAACCTGGTATCCCGGTATTGAAGCCTCGACCGCAGCGCGTAACCTGTAGCACTCTGGTACCGCTAGACGAGAACGGCGACGGTCGCATCACCGCCGCCGACCGCTACTGGCGCCACCTCTATGTGTGGAGCGACAAAAACGGTGACGGACAAATACAGGACAAAGAGATCGAATCGGCCTATGCCCGCGGCGTGCGCGAGATCGCCACTTCTCTCGAGACCTTCATCCGTTCCAGGGGCAGCCTCGGCGAGATACGAATGGCATCGAACATCGTGCTCGATCTGCGCGGTGACGGTTTCTCGGAGCGCTCGCGACGCGATGACGGCGTGCTGGTAGTGAACGCTTCGGCGCTGGCGCGTGGCGACGGTCCTGATCTGCTCGACGCGCAGGGTGAAGAGCTGACCGGATATCAGGCCTTCCGCAAGGGCCTCAGCCTGCGGGCTGCGGACGCTACCGTGACCGCCCTCAGCTGTCCTTGAAGAGCGCTTTACACTCGGCGTAGGATTGCGCTTCCAATCTAAACGCCAGAATACGACGCCATCCGCGCTCCTTTTCAGGTGAGTTTTCGCCGCGCCTAGTCCCGAGGCGGGAACGACTTGTCAACTGGGGCTGTCGAAAGTCAGTGAGAGCGATTAACCTATCGACTCTCGGTTACCGATAGACTTATGGGTGGATTCCCTCAACGGGGTCTCCAAGCAGCAGTCTTTTTGAGAAATGCTCGAGCCAGACGGTCGAGCGAGCCGTTGAAACCCGATCCTAGAAGCTCCATGGCGGGTACAGCCGCGATACGACGGAGGAAGGACATGAAACGAAGCACATCACGAATGTTGACCGCCGGTTGGATTCTGGCCCTGGCCATCACCATCACGGGGTGTGAGCCCAGCTCGGTCAAAGTCGGCGTGGTAGTGCCGTTGACCGGCGATCATCAGAGCTACGGCGAAGCCAATCGGCGCGGGATCGAGCTGGCGTTCGAAGAGATCACCAGCAACGACTACCCGATCACTCTCGAGCTCGACGTCGTCGACTCCACCAGCAATCCCACCATGGCCAAGGAGCTACTCGAGCAGCAGTTCGAGAATGGCGCGTTCGTGGTGATCGGTGGCTCCGTCTCTCCCGAGGCCAAAGAGATGGTCTCCGGCGCCGACCGTTTCGACCGGGTCATGATCTCGCCGTCAGCGACCAGCGCTGGGCTCACCAAGGCTTCGCGCAACTTCTTCCGCTTGGCGCCATCTGACGATACCGCCGGCAACAAGATGGCGGATTTCGCCTTTCGCGTCCTCGAGCTCAAAACCGTGGTGGTGATCTCCGAAGACCAGGACTACGCTCAGGGCGTGCAGCGAGCTTTCTCGGCAGCGTTCGAAACCCAGGGCGGTGAGGTGCTCGAGCACATCGACGTTCCGCCCAACACTTCGGACTTCGAAGGGCTGATGGATCGCGTACTCACCGTGGCTCCGCAGGCGGTCTACCTCGCCGGCTACGAGTCGGGCATCGCGGCGATGATCCAAGAGCTACGCCGTCTCAACTTCAAAGGCCGGATTCTCACCACCCATGCCTTCTCGTCACCGAGCGCTATTGCTCGCGTCGGCCAAGCGGCAGAGGGAGTGGTGTTGACCCAGACCGTTTTCGAGCCGGATAGTGATTTCGCCCATGTGCAGTCGTTCGTGCGCGGCTACCGCGAGAAGTTTGGCGAAGAGCCGGATCTCTTCGCGGCCGAGGGCTACGACACCATGAAGGTGGTGGCCAAGGCGCTCGAATCCCATCACACCCTCGCCACCGAGCTGCACCGCGGACTGTGGGACGAGATCAAAGAGTTCCCGGGCGTCACCGGCAGCATCCAGTTCAACGAGAACGGTGACGTGCGCAAGTTCCCGCGGGTCTACATCATCGGCAGCGACCTACTGCTCTACGACTACTCGAAGCGCCTGGAAGAGAACCAGAGGAAGCTGAAAGAGAAGCAGAAAGAGCTGCAGCGTCGCCTCGAGGAGATTCGCAAGAACGCCGCTCAAATGGGCGGCTGAGACACCGGCGAGCCAAGCCGGCTCCGGTCACGGCTGGGAATGTTCGAGCAAGCGGATCGCGAACGAGAGCTTGAATCGTAGCGCGGACACGAGCGCGAACATTCCCAGACCGTCGGGTAGCGTGTAAAGTGGTCGTTTCCCTCGAAGGGCCCAAGCATGCTCGAGCCGGAGACATCCCGACCCCAGCCGTTCGCGGCAGATCAGCCTCCCGAGTCACCCCTGCCGGAGGCGACTCTGGGGGCTAGGCCAGCGATGGTGGAGTCAACAGTCGCAGAGCCTGCCGCCATGGGTCCGTCCGCCGAGGGTGAGCCCACCGAGAGCTCTCCAGCACCCGAGATTGCGGACGGTCGCGATCGCAAGCTGGCGCCAGCAGCGGTGACCGTGGCGCGAATCGCCGGTCTGATCTGGGTAACGGTACTGGCAATACCGCTGGGACTCTTCGGCTTGCTGGCGGTGCTCTTCTCGGCCGCCAGCGCCAGATCACTGATCGCGCTCGGGATAGGCGGCACTGCCCTGATGCTGCTCGCTCTCTGGTGCTTCATCTGGCCGCGACTGCGATATCGCCACGCTTCGTACCGAGTCAGCGACCTGGGGCTGTGGATCCGACGCGGCGTGCTGTGGCGCTCAGAGATCTCGGTGCTCAAGTCGCGCGTCCAACACACCGACGTTTCTCAAGGGCCGCTTCAGCGGCGCTTCGACATCGCGACCCTGGTGCTACACACCGCGGGTACGCAGCACGCTGCCGTCTCTTTGGGTGGCCTACCGCACGACGTCGCCCTCGCGATTCGCGACTATTTGATCGAGGGCGGCGAAAACGATGCTGTCTGAAGCGCCTCCGGGACAGCGACTGCATCCGATCTCGGTGCTGTTCGGCATTGGCGCTGCCGCCTGGGCGCTACTGCTGGTGGCGCTGTTCTCGCCGATCAACAGCCCGTTCTTGATCGCCCTGCTGCTGATACCGACGGTATTCAGCTCGCTGCTCAAATACTTCAGTTTTCGCTTCTGGCTAGGCCCGGACGAGATGGTGATCCGCGAAGGCATCCTCAACCGCAACGAGCGCCATATTCCCTATGCTCGCATCCAGAACGTCGATCTGATCCAGAACCTGCTGCACCGCCTGTTCCAGGTCGCGGTGGTACGCCTGGAGACGGCTTCCGGGGGCAAGCCGGAGGCGGTGATCAGCGTGCTGCCTCTCTCGACGATCGAGGCCATGCGGGCCAAGATCTTCCGCGAGCGCGACGCAGAAGCAGCACAAGCCGACAGCACGGCCGAAGCGAAGCCGCCACTGCTCGAGCTACCGCTCGTCGAGCTGGCAACCTTCGGCGCGATCTCCAACAAAGGCATGGTGATGGTGGCGGCTGGCTTCGGTCTGGCCGCGCAGACCGGCTACTTCGAAGACCCACGCTGGCTCGATACCGTGAGTGCGCTCGAGGACGTCGCGCCGGTGATTGCGGCCCCCGACTCGCCGCTGCTGGTCGGAGTACTAGCGGTCGCCGGCCTGCTGTTCGTGATCCTGCTGCTGCGGCTGTTCTCGGTGCTGTGGGCGATCATCAAGTACTACGGTTTCACCCTCGTGCTGAATGACGAAGACCTGCGAGCCGAATACGGTCTGTTGACTCGGGTGACCGCAACGATTCCGCGCCGCCGCATCCAGCTCGTGACGCTCCAGCTGAGCCTGCTGCACCGCTGGTTCGAGCGCGTGTCGGTGCAGGTCGACACCGCCGGCGGCGGCAACGCGGATCAAGGCCAGCAGGGAGGGCTGGAGCGCCAGTGGCTGGCACCGGTGCTCCCGCGTCACGAGGTGCGGCGCTTCCTGGCGAAGGTGATTCCCGAATGCCATCTAGAGCGGGTTGCATGGCAGCCGATCTCGCCTCGCGCCTGGAGACGACGGTTCAGGCTGTGGCTGACACTGCTGGCGATCCTCACGATCTTGGCCTTCTTCGCCGTTGGCCCATGGGGGCTCCTGCTGACGGTGCCAGGGCTGCCGCTCGCCTTCGTCCACGCCCAGCTCTATGCTCGGCGCACCGGTTATGCTCTGACGCCCAATGCCGTGCTCTATCGCAGCGGCGCCTGGTCACGCCAGCTCAGCATCGTGCCGTTCAGCAAGATTCAGGCGCTGGCCCTCACCCAATCGCCCTTTGACCGCCGCAACGCGATGGCCTCGGTGCACGCTGACACCGCTGGCGCCACGCTGCGCGGTCACCGCATCGCCATCAGCTATCTCGACGACGACATCGCCCGTAACGTCCTCGCGCACCTCGACCAGGAGACCGGACGCACTGCGTTCCAGTGGTAGACGATGTCGCTGCAACAACGCTGTTTGCGCGAAGTAGAGCCCGGCGACCGCGAGCGCGGGGTGCGCTACTTCCACCAGCGCCGGGTCTCGCTCGGCGCCCGCGAAGCCGACGGCATCGCCGCTACCGTCGAGGGTTCGGAAGGTGCGGTTTATGAAGTGCAGATCGACTGGAGCCGCGCCGAGTATGAAAGCCTGCTCACGGTCTCTTGCACCTGCCCGCGCTTCAGCAGTTTTGTGGTGTGCAAACACGTCTGGGCCACCATGGTGGCCCACGACCGTGCCCAGTTCAACGAGCTGGTACCAGGCCACGGCCCGCTCGAGCTCGCCCTGGCGCCTCCCGGGGATGACGAGATGGATGCCGAAGCTGGGCTTCACGCCTTGGCTTCGCACGCCGAGGCATCGTTCGAGGAAGCTCGCCCGAGGCCCGCCTGGCCCCAGATGCCCAGCGAATACCTGCTCGACGACCTGTCGATCATGGCTGGCGACCGCCAAGCAAGGCGCCTGCGGCGCCATCGACCCCAGTCTCCCTGGCAGCGCCAGCTGATCTCGATCCGCAACGCGCTGAATCACACCGCCGAGCCTTCCAGCCCTTGGCCGCAGCACCGCGAGGTCCAATACTGCCTCAACCTCGACGAGTCGCTGCATCGCGGCTATCTGGTGATCGAGCTCTACCAGCGCAAGGCCAAGCGCGATGGCGAGCTCGGACGGACGATTCGCGTCGCCCTCGGTCGAGAGCCGCTCGACAGCTTCCCGGATCCCGAAGATCAGGAGATCTTGAGGGTACTCGAGAGCCATGCTGCCAGCGACCGCGAGCCTGGCCAGGGGCGCTATGTCCCACCTTTGGATCGCACTCAAGGCTCGGTTCCAGCGGTGCTCTATGACACGGTGCTTCCCCGATTGTGCGCTACCGGCCGCTTTGGCTGGGTTCGCCACGAGAGCAAAGACCCGAGCCAAGCCAGCACGCTGGCCTGGGACGATGGCGACCCCTGGAGCTTCTCTCTGAGCCTGGAGTCCCACGACGAGCAAGACTTCATGAGCCTGGTCGGCACGCTGCGGCGAGGCGACGAGCGTCGGCCGCTGACCGAGCCGCTGCTGCTGCTCGCCGACGGTATCGTCGTGTGGTCCGACCGCATCGCGCGCTTGGCGGACGAAGGCACGTTCCCCTGGATCTCCTTGCTGCGACGCGAGGACGATATCCGGATCCCCGACGACGACCGCGAGACGTTCTTCGATCTGCTCGACGACATGCCGGTGCTGCCGGAGCTCGAGCTACCGTCAGATTGGCAGTGGCAAACCGTCAGCCCCCAGCCTGAACCGCGACTCATCCTGTTTCCAGCCAGCAAGACCCAGCTGTCTGGCGCCGTCGCCTTCGATTACGACGGCTTTCGCGTCTCGGCGAAGCGCAACTCGGAGCTGGCGCTCGATCGCCAGGGACAGCGGCGCATCCAGCGTCGCGTCGACAGCGAACGTCGGGCCTGGGCCCGGCTGCACGATCTGGGGGTGCAGCCCGCCAGCGGCCGGGCTGCCGATATCTACGACGTCAAAGTTTCGCTCAAAGTCTTCCGCGAGATCATCGACACCCTGCTCGATGAAGGCTGGGTGGTGGAAGCCGACGGCGGGCGCATCCGCCAGGCCGGCAATGCCAGCTTCAGTGTGTCTAGCAACATCGATTGGTTCGAGCTGCGCGGCGAGCTCGAGTTCGACGGCAAAATGGTGCCGCTGCCTCAGCTGCTGGCAGCCGTTCGCGACGAGGACCGCATGCTTCGGCTCGACGACGGCAGCCAGGGCATCCTGCCCCAGGAGTGGCTGGACCGCTTTGCGCCATTAGCCAAGCTAGCGCAAGGCGAGGAAGGTGAATCGATCCGCTACCTTCCGAGCCAGGCTGCCCTGCTCGACGCTCTGCTGGCTGCCGAGCCGCAGGTCGACGTCGACGAGGGCTTCGCTCACCTGCGCGAACGCCTGGCAGCCTTCGATCGCGTCACGCCGGTCTCTGAGACGGCGGGTTTCGTCGGCCAGCTGCGCGGCTATCAACGTGAGGGGCTGGGCTGGCTGACCTTCCTCGAGAGTTTTCGCTTCGGCGGCTGCCTGGCGGACGACATGGGTCTCGGCAAGACCGTTCAGGTGCTGGCGGCCTTGCTGGCACGGAGCCAGAGCCTGACGGCCGACCAACGGCAGCCGTCTCTGATCGTAGTACCGCGCAGTGTGGTCACCAACTGGCAGGACGAGGCGGCTCGATTCACGCCAGAGCTGCGGGTTGCGATCTACAGCGGACCGCAGCGAAAGCGCCAGCTCGAAGCTCTGGCGAATCACGATCTGGTAGTCACCACCTACGGCCTGCTGCGACGCGACATCCTGCAGCTCAAGAACATCACCTTCGACTACGTGGTACTCGACGAAGCCCAAGCGATCAAGAACCCTGCTGCCCAGGCCTCCAAGGCGTCGCGTCTGCTGCAGGCCAACCACCGGCTGGCTCTCACCGGCACGCCGGTCGAGAATCACCTGGGGGAGCTGTGGTCGATCTTCGAATTCTTGAACCCGGGCATGCTGGGTCGTCTGCCCGCTTTCAAGGGTCTAGCCGGCCAGCGCGTGCTGGGTGACGCCACCTTGGAAACCGTGGCGCGTGCCCTGCGCCCCTTCATCCTTCGGCGCACCAAAGCCGCGGTGCTCGAGGATCTGCCGGAGAAGACCGAGCAAACCCTGTTTTGCGAGCTCGGCAGCAGCCAGCGCCGCCTCTACAAAGAGCTAAGAGACCATTACCGCGCGGCGCTCGATCGGCGCATCGAAGAGCAGGGGTTGATGCGCTCCAAGATTCAGGTGCTCGAGGCTCTGCTGCGCTTGCGCCAGGCGGCCTGCCACCCCGCCCTCATCGATCCCACCCGCAGCGATCAGCCCAGCGCCAAGCTCGAAGTGCTGCTCGAACAGCTCAGCGAGGTACTGGCCAGCGGTCACAAGGCGCTAGTGTTCTCGCAGTTCACGAGCCTACTGGCGCTGGTCGAACGCCAAATGAAAGACCAGGGCATCACCTACGAGTATCTCGACGGCAAGACCCGCAATCGTAAGCAACGCGTCGAGCGCTTCCAGACCGACCCTGCCTGCCAAGTCTTCCTGATCAGCCTCAAGGCCGGCGGACTCGGCCTCAATCTGACGGCCGCCGACTACGTCTTCATCCTCGACCCGTGGTGGAACCCGGCGGTCGAAGCCCAGGCCGTCGACCGCGCACACCGCATCGGCCAGACCCGGCCGGTCTTCGCCTACCGCCTGATCGCCAGCGACACCGTCGAAGAAAAAATCCTCGAGCTACAGCAGTCCAAACGCCAGCTCGCCGACGCCATCCTGAATGCCAGTGGCAGCATGATCCGCGACCTCACGGCGGACGACCTGCAGCTGCTGCTGAGCTGATAGCCGCTTACATTCGTCCAGCCCCGAGGGCGCAAGGCCGAGAGTTGCCTGCCTCGAGGCGCCGCTCAACGGCACAACGTTGGAACTGAGTGAATCTGCTCCGAATACTTGGATCAGTTTGCCCGTATGATTCCAAAATGATATCACTTTGAAATCATTCCAAGGAGATCATCCATGCTGCAAGAAACGCCTTACCAAGCCGCCTCCGGTTGGCGCGCCCTGTTCATCATCCTACTTCTGGCGACTGGCCTGGTGGCCTTTTCCATCGCCAATCCCGTTCCTCTTGTGTTGGCACCCAGCACACTGCTGGGCATTCCCCTGTTTATTCTCAGCCTGTTCGGCTTCATCGCCGTTCAGCCCAACTCCGCCCGCGCCCTATTGCTCTTTGGCAGCTACAAGGGCACCGTCAAGGCGCCTGGCTTTTTCTGGGTCAACCCCTTTTTCTCCAAGAAGAAGCTATCGCTGCGAGTGCGCAACTTCGAGACCGGGTCACAGCGCATGCCGGACAAGAAGAGCGACGTCGGCACAGTGCTCGAGAAGGGCTCGCGCACGGGTGGACAACCCTCCAAGGTAAACGATCGCGACGGCAACCCGATCGATATTTCAGCGGTGGTCGTGTGGCGAGTGATCGATACCGCCGAGGCGCTGTTCGAAGTCGACGACTACGAAGACTTCGTCGAGGTGCAGAGTGAGGCCGCTCTGCGAGTGCTCGCCAGCCGACACCCTTATGACAGCGAAGACCACGAGATCTCACTGCGCGGCAATCCCGCCGAGGTCTGCGTCCAGCTGCAGCACGACATTCAGGAGCGCCTGGACAAGGCCGGTGTGGAAGTGATCGAGGCGCGTATCAGTCACCTGGCGTATTCGCCCGAGATCGCCGCTGCCATGCTCCAGCGTCAACAGGCGCAAGCGGTCGTCGCTGCCCGCACGAAGATCGTCGAAGGCGCGGTCGGCATGGTGCAAATGGCTCTCGATCACATCCAGCAGGACGGGATCATCGAGCTCGACGAGGAGCGTCGCGCCGCCATGGTGTCGAATCTGCTCGTCGTGCTGTGCGGCGGCGCCCACGCCCAACCGGTGATCAACACGGGCTCCCTCTACAGCTAGCGCTAGCTGAGAGTCAAGCCTATGCCCAAGAAGCGCAGCACCCGCGAGTCGTTTCTGCTGCGAACCGACCCGCGGATCCTCGACGCCCTCCGCACCTGGGCCTCCGACGAGCTGCGCAGCGTCAACAGCCAGCTCGACTTCATCTTGCGTCGCGCGCTGCGCGACGCAGGCCGTCTGCCGAAGAAGGAGCGCTCCGAGGAGTGACGCAATCAACCGGGGCCGGCTCGTCGCTCCAACGCCCAGGCGCCAAGACGTCAGCCATCCTCTCGGGGTTGCGGATGCCTTGTGATTTCATCCAACCCATCGCGTCCTCCCTGAGCCGGTGCCCGTCATCGGAGCCAACTAGCTGCCCACGCCGAAGCCGACACGTCGCAGCATGGAGCTCCATGTCTACTGACTCGAATCCTACCTCGGCGTCGATCAGGAGAGGGTGGGCCTTCTCTCGCTCGCTCTTGGCGATTAGCTGACCTGCGTCTAGAAGCTTCGCCAAGGGCCTGCACCAAGTCATAGTCGAAGTCTCAATGATCCGCAGGTCCTTCTCAAATTGCCGACCGATCCGATCTTCGACTTGTAAGCTCTCTCCCACGTCGGCGAATGCTGCCAGCGCGGCGCGGCAGCGGAGATCACGAGCCTGCACGTTCTCCATCGCAATTCTCAGTGTGCTCGAGCGTTCGAGCTCGGGCCATTCCTCTTGCAAAGCGCTCCAGGCAGCCAAGCCTTGCTGGCGATAGAGGGCGATCTCAACTCTACCGACGAGTTGATGAAAGTGAGCCAGAAAATACTGCAGGTTGGGCGGCAGACTATCGATGGCCTTGGCGAGCTCTTCGCTCGCCCTATCAGGCCTATCAGCTGCTAGCTGAACCAACCAAGCCGCGCGGCTACGTAACAAGACCTCAGCATAGGTACCCCCTCTCGACGAGACTTCGCTCAAGAGTCGAGGGAGCCGATCCCGCAACTCTCCAAGGTGCCCAAGATAGAACAAGATCTGCATCTGCCAAGCCACGACCCAAGGTAGCTCCCACTCGGCTAGGCTCTGGTTTAGACCCGCCTCGGAACGAGCGAACATCTCCCCAGCGCGCTTCCAGCAGCCTTCAAAGTACTCTCTGATTCCTGCAGCCTCATAAGCCAGCCCTTCGGAGTAGGGCCCGCCAAGCTGTTTGGCTAGGTGCATCGCTAGCTGACCAAGCTTTCGATTTCGGCGCCTGAGTCGCTTTCCCCCAATGGCCGAGAGAAGAAACGTCTCGTAGAGAAGCGCACGAACAACCCGAACCGGTTCGCCGATCTCGAGCGCCCGGATGAGATGGCGAGTCGCAAGGTCTAGGCGACGCAATAGCCCGTTGGCTGATCCTGCACCCGCCCAGATCGCGTCAACTTGGAGCAGTTGCTCAGCGGGAATCTGACTCGCAGGTCTCTCATCGAACGAGAACCCTCGAAACCGCAAATAGACACGCCGTCGCAACAGGGACAGAAGGTGGCCAAGCTGTGTTCTTGGTAGCTTCGTGCCAACAGATCGCAGCAGTTGATCGACCGTCTCGTAGGCTCCCACGTCACCACCTAGAAACTGCTGCATTGCAGCTCTGCGGCGCAATTCCAAGCTTGTGGTACCGCGCGTACTGGCCGCAGCTTCGAGGTAGGCTCTAGCAGCCTGTTGGCTCTTTCCGACTTTCGCCAAGGAATTGGCTAGAGCTACCTGTATTTGATGGTAATCAGAAGACGCTTCGGGCTGGAGCTCGAGGGCGATCGCATAGCGTTGCGCCGCCTTTTCGAAAGCCAGAGCTTCTTCGGCCTGCACGGCTGCCGCCAAGGCCAGCTCCGCAGCCCGCTCGAGATCCCCAGCCTGCTGAAAGTGCATCGCCAAGATTTCGACATCGGCCAAGCCAGTGGCCTCGAGCACATGGGCGAGCCTGCGATGGAGATGCTCGAGCTCAGGTGGGGCCAAGCTCTGGACCGCGGTCTCGCGAATCCAGCGATTGTCGATCTCCAACTGGGGCTGTCGATCACCACGAACGCGGATCAGATCATGAGCCCGCAGTTCCATGACCGCCGCCTGGGCATCGACACCGAGCTCGGCGACCTCGATCGCCACCTCGAGAGGCACTGGATAGTTGGCCACCGCGACAACATGAATCAGGCTGCGGGCGCTATTCGACAGCTCCTCGACTTGGCTCCAAATCAAATCTTGCAGCGTGAGCTGAGCCGCCTTCGGCAGCCGCCCCCGGCGAGACAAACGCGCGAAGTAGACCAGAAATCTGGGATTTCCACCGGACCTGTGGGCGACGGGCAGACTGTCTCGAAACCCATCGCCCAAGAGCTGCTGGAGAAGTTGGCGGGACTCAGAAACAGAGAGCCGATCGACTTTCAACTCGTGGACTTCCGCCTCGCGCGAATCTTCGGGCGGCAGAGCCTCCAGTATGCGAGGGCCGGCGACGCCCGTACCACTCGGATAACAGATTACGAGAGCAATCCGAGGCGGCTCGGGAGGATTGAAGAGATGCGCTAGGAATCTGGCGCTATCCTGGTCTCCCCACTGCAGGTCGTCGATGCACAACAGTATCGGAACCCGTTTGGCGATACGTCGGAGCAGTTCCTGGAAGCTGTCGCGCGCCTGTAGCTGCAATTCAACCGGGTTGGCACTTTGGGCTGCCGTGGAGCGTTTGGCTACGGCTTTGACACTCCGAAGGACCGGGAAGATCCGGGCCAAGGCCGAAGCAGTCTCTGGCACCAGCTCCTCGACTTCGTCGGGAGGCAGATCCCTCAGGTAGCGACTCAAGTTGTCGATCAGCGGATCGAGCCCCTTGTACTGCAAGAACTCACGCTCGCAACAGCGGCCCGCCAGGACAAGCGCTTCGGGTCTTCGCGCACGCAGCTCGACGATGAAGCGATCCAACAGACTCGATTTGCCGATGCCGGATTCGCCGTGGATGAAGACGATCGACGGGCGACCTCGCCGAGTCTGGTCGAAGTACTGATGGAGCTTCTCCAGCTCACCAGCTCGCCCTAGAAATGGTGGGTTTGATCCGGCCTCGGCCGTCCAGTCACCACCGAAACATCGGAG
>JBCCEE010000098.1:0-21209 GCA_039030415.1 Acidobacteriota bacterium | reverse complement strand
GTCGTAATTCACACCGGCAGGACGCGTTGGACGAAACCGTCTTGGCGCTGCCCAGCCAGAAACGTAACGTACGCACGAAGTAACGCAAACGGCCTCCTGGTGATCGTTCTTTGGCGAAATGACGGGGCGCCGAAACCGGCTGCGCACGCTTGGGTTCTGCCTTGGGCTCGGCCTTGACGACCGGTTTCTCCGGTGCCTTGGGCTGTGGAGTCGGCGCTGGCTCGGCGGCTACCGGCTTCTCGGGCTCAGCAGCCTCGGGCTTCTCCTTGACCGGGATCTCGCGAATCCGATCCTCGACGCGATGAATCATCGCGCGTCCGCGAGGCGGACGGATCGGTTGCGCGGGCGGTCGCGCAGGCCGGGGCCGAGCGGCGACTTTGGGAGCGTCTGAGGAGTCATCGCGCAGGATCACTTCTCGGGGCTGGGGCAGCCGCTTGCCTTGGAGAATGGCCTGAATAATATCGCTGTCAATTGCGGGATCTTGACCTTCGAGGCGAACCCCGATGGACTTCATCTTGAACATCAAGTCCTGCTCGGGCACGCCCATGGTGCGAGCCAAGTCCTTTAGCCGAATCTTACCCATCTGTTCTGTCTGGTCCTCTCGTCAGGCCGCTAGCTGTAAAACCCAGCCGGAGTCAGCCGTCCTTTCGGGTCGCATCGTCAGATTCGGCTGCTGTCTCGGCGGCCGGATCCAAATCCATCGCGTCTGAGGCTGCGTCGACGCCGACGTCCTCCTGCTGTTGCTCGCTTTCTTTGAGCGCCTTACTCAAGGCCGCCATGAAGTCATCGTCGTTGAGCGTCGTCGCGGCTTCCGACTCAGGCTCCTCAACCTCCGGGCTGGGGCTGAAGAGATCGGTCCCTGGCGCAGGCAAAGCAGCGGCTGGCTTGTCGCGCCAGTCGACGATCGCTTGCGCGATCTCAGCGTCGATGCCAGGAACCTCCTGCAGCTCGGCAGTGGTGGCATCGGCGAGATCGGCATAGGCTTCATAGCCGGAGGAGGCGAGAGCCTGTGCCAGCTCACCGGTGACCCGCGGCACGCTGTCCCAGGGAATCGAATCGTCTTCGCCCGGCGGTTCCGGCGCTTCGGCGGGGGCATCGTCGCTGATCGCGTCTTGCAGTAGCTTGGCCAGCGCGTCGGCCACTTCGCCCTTGACGTCCGTCTCGCTCTTGATGTCGATCTTGCCGTTGATCAGCTCAGCCGCCAGACGAACATTCTGGCCGCGGCGACCGATGGCGAGCGACAGCTGCTCGTCTTCGACGATCACGTCGAGGTGGGGAACTTCGCCCGGATGGGTCACCGAAACGCGGGTGATCTTGGCCGGCGCCAGGGCGCTCTGAGCAAAGGTCACCAGGTCGTCGGAAAACTCGATGATGTCGATCTTCTCGCCGCGCAGCTCGCGGATGATGGACTGCACGCGCGAGCCCTTCATGCCGACGCAAGCGCCGACCGGATCGACGTCACGCTCACGGCTCTGGACCGCGACCTTGGCGCGCTCGCCGGGGGCACGCACCGCATTCTTGATCACCACGGTGCCATCGTAGATCTCCGGCACTTCCATCTCGAAGAGCTTCACCAGCAGCCTGGGATCGGTGCGCGAGAGCACGATCTGCGGTCCCTTGGGCATGGTGTGCACGTCGACAATGACCGCGCGAATGCGCTCACCTTGACTGTAGCGCTCGTGGCGGGACTGCTCGCTCTTGGGAACAATCGCCTCGGTGCGGCCGAGGTCGATGATGATGTCGCCGCGCTCGAAGCGCTTGACGGTCCCGTTGAGCACTTCGCCGACTCGGTCGATGAACTCGGCGTGGATCTTTTCGCGCTCGGCCTCGCGGATGCGCTGGTAGAGCACCTGCTTGGCCGACTGCGCAGCGATGCGACCGAGACCTTCGGTGGAGATGGGGAGCAGGATCTCATCGCCGACCTCTGCCTCGGCACCTTCGGCGCGGGCCTCTTCAACCGTCCACTCGGCGAGCGGATCCTCGACCTCTTCAACGATGTTCTTGACGATGAAGGCCTCGAACTTGCCGCTCTCGACATCGAATCGCGAGCGTACCGGCTCTTTGATGCGATGTTGTTTCTTGGCAGCGGAAGCCATGGCGTCTTCCAACGCCGAGACCCAGCGATTCATCTCGATATCTTTCTCACGTGCGACTTGCTGCAGCACCTGTGAGAGGTCGACTTCGGGCGTTCGTACTCGTGGCATGATCTTGCGGGTCCTGAATTCCTCTAAAGCTCGATCTCGAGCCGGGCTATCTTGATATCCGAGAGATCGATGTCGTGTCGGGCTTCGGTGCTCGACTCGAGCACGGTGATCTCGCCTCCGTCGGTTCCCTGCGGACGAAATTCCTCGAGGCGTCCGACGATCGTCTGCTTGGCCCTGGGCTCGGCCGTGAAAAACGTCACCCGCACCAAATTGCCGCGGAAACGCTCGTAGTCCCGGGGGCCAAACAGCTGACGGTCGAGACCCGGAGAGCTGACCTCCAGGACGTAAGACTTGTCGCCGCCAAACTCTGTGATGTCGAGCAGCGCAGAGAGCTGTTTGGAGACAGTCTGACAGTCGTCGACTGTCACCCCCTGAGGACGGTCGAGGAACACCTGGAGCCTGCCTTGCTGGTAGTCGACATGAACGAGCTCACAGCCCGAGCTGGCGGCCACCGCGGCGAACTCTTCCCGGAGATTCGCATCAATGGCAGTCTGACTCATGATGTTTGATGACTCCTCGACCTTTCGACCAGCTGATTGAAGATGCGTCCATCGCACCGTTTTCCGTCTGCGAACGATTGGCTACAAGCCGGCCGTTCCAGCGAATCGCTGGCTGTCGGACTATAGCTAAGTGAGCGGGATGGCGCAACCGCAGTGCCCACAGTTGAACCAGGCCTGAGGTGCTGGATCGCACCGGAGGCCGATCACAAAAGACGCCGGGACGGTCTTGATGGTCTTGATTGGAAGTGCCATTTTGGCATTATCCCAAGGCCCGGTTTCGACCGCGGCTGCGGCGACGACTATATAGTACGACCCATAGCGTGGCAAATTGCGGCGAGAGGCGATCTTGCGGGGTTGGCAGCAAACTTGCTTGATCGGTGGCGCGTACAGTCGATGTCGGGATGTGACGTTAGCCCCATCGGACACGGCAGTTTGATCGAACACTTTGTTAGACCCAGTCGACGCTGTCGCAAGAGTTTCGCGCTCGACCGGTTTTCTAGAGATACGGTGTTACCGCAGAGACTAAGACAACCAAGGCCCGCAGTCGCCTTCAGACGCCTTCAAGGAGAGCTCAATGCAGAATGAGAACGGCCATCGATCCTTTACTCTCGCTCTAGTCTTCGGGGCCATGGTGTTCGGCATGGTGCTTGCCGGCGGCATCAACATCACGCCGGTAGCCAACGCGGATCCCGGCCAGGTGAAGCGTGCGGTCTCGGTAGAGCCCAACAGTCTTGGATTGCCTGGCTTCGCGGACCTCGCCGAGGCCGTGTCACCGGCCGTGGTATCCATTCAGGCGACGAAATTCGAGCGTGGCGGTCGGCGCGGCACGGATCCCTTCGAGCTATTCTTCGGCCCGCGCCGGCGCCAGCAGCAGCAGGAGCCTCAAGAGCGCCGGGCCGACTCTTCGGGCAGTGGCTTCGTGATCAGCGCCGACGGCCTGATCGTCACCAACTACCACGTCATCGACGAAGCCAGTGAGCTCCATGCCACGCTGGGCGGTCGGCAGTACGAAGCCGAGATCATCGGCAAGGATCCGGCGACCGACCTGGCGCTGCTCAAGGTCGATGTCGGCGAGCCGATCGACTATCTGCCGCTGGCCGATAGCGACCAGGTGCGGGTCGGCGACTGGGTGATGGTGATCGGCAGCCCGCTGCGGCTCGCCAACTCGGTGTCGGTCGGCGTGGTCAGCGCCAAGGGCCGCAGCATCGACATCACTCCCGATCGCTCGCTCGAGAACTTCATCCAGACCGACGCGGCGATCAACTTCGGCAATTCCGGCGGGCCGGTGGTGGATCTCACCGGCGCCGTCGTCGGCATCGCCACGGCGATCAACTTCGGAGCCGAGAACATCGGCTTTGCAGTTCCGGCCAACACCCTCAAGACGATTCTGCCTCAGCTGCGCGACCACGGCAGCGTGCGCCGCGGCTACCTCGGCGTCAACATCGACGACCTGGATCACGACGAGGCGGAAGCCTTCCAGCTCGATTCGCCGGACGGTGCACTGATTACCCAGGTGCTCGAAGACGGGCCGTCGGACAAGGCCGGCCTCAAGCATGGCGACGTCATTCTCGAGGCGGACGGCAAGAAGATCCACAACAACCGCGAGCTGATCGACTACATCTCGTCGCGACCGCCGAAAGCCGAGGTCGAGCTCGGCGTGTGGCGCCAGGGCGAGAAGATCATGAAGACCGTCACTCTCGGCGAGCGCCCGGGAACGCCGCAGGTCGCTGAGACCGAGGTCGAAGAAGACAGCGGCAAGATCGAATGGATGGGGATCGAGTACCAGGAGCTAACGCCAGCCCTGCGCTCCGCCCACAACATCCCGGACGGTGTCGAAGGCCTGTGGATCACCGGCGTGACGCCGTCGAGCCCGCTCTACGATGAGAACGTGCGCGCCAACGACTTCATCACCGAGGTCAACGGCACGCCGGTGAGCACCGCCAGCGAGCTCGAGGAGGCGATCGGCGCCGTGCCGAGTGGATCGCTGCTGCGCCTCTACGTCTCGCGGGTGGTCGATCCGCGCAGCGGTACCCAGGCGGGCTTCTTCGCCGTCGTGCGCGTGCCCTGAGGCCGTTCGCAGCTTCTGACCTCAGCTCCTGACCTGGAAGCCGGCCCGATCTGGGCCGGCTTCTTGGGGTTCTATCCCATCGAGCATCCGCTCCAGCCTACGAAAGACGCGATATGGCCAAGTCCCGAGAATCGAATCGTGCCGCAGTCCTGATCGTCGATGACGAAGCCTCGATCCGCGAGAGTCTGCGGATGATCCTCGAATATGAGAGCTACCGCGTCGACGAGGCCAAGAGCGGCCCGGAGGCCCTGGTCAAGATCGCCGAAGGAGCGCCCGACGCCGTGCTGCTCGATATCAAGATGCCCGAGATGGACGGCCTGCAGGTGCTCTCGGCGATGCGCGAGCGAGGTTACGAGGTACCGGTGTTGATGATCAGCGGCCACGCAGACGTCAACACCGCGGTCGAGGCGACGCGGCGCGGCGCCTATGACTTTTTCGAAAAGCCGCTCGAGCGCGAGCGCGTGCTGCTGTCCTTGCGCAACGCGGTGACGGCGCATCGCCTGCAGGCCGAGAACCGGGTGCTGCGCCACGAGCCCGACGACATGGTCGGCACCTCGCCGGCCATGAAGCGACTGCGCGATACCATCGAGAAGGCGGCGCCGACGCCGGCGACGGTCTTGATCACCGGCGAGAGCGGCACCGGCAAAGAGCTGGTGGCGCGCTCGATCCACAACCAGAGCCCGCGCCGCGATCGTCCCTTCGTGCAGGTCAACTGCGCCGCCATTCCGGACGAGCTCATCGAGTCTGAGCTGTTCGGCCACGAGAAGGGCAGCTTCACCGGCGCCATGCGCAAGCAGATGGGCAAGTTCGTCGCCGCCGACGGCGGCACCATCTTCCTCGACGAGATCGGCGATATGTCGGCGCGCACCCAGGCCAAAGTGCTGCGAGCCCTACAGAGCGGCGAGGTCGAGCCGGTCGGCGCCGCCGGCTCGATCCGCGTCGATGTGCGGGTGGTGGCCGCCACCCACCAGGATCTCGAGCAGGCGATCGCCGACGGCGACTTCCGCGAAGACCTCTACTACCGCCTCAACGTCATCCCGGTGCGCACGCCGCCGCTGCGCGAGCGGATGGACGACGTCCCGCACCTGGTCAGCTACTTCGTGCGCCGCTACGCCGAGGCCAACAACTACCGCTCCAAAGAATTCAGCCCCGAAGCTCTGGACTACCTCAAGACGCTGCCCTGGAAGGGCAACGTGCGCGAGCTCAAGAACCTCGTCGAGCGTCTGCTGATCCTGAGCCCAGATCCGATGATCGGCAAGCAGGACGTTATCAGCTCGGCGGGCGGCGGCCGGCCCGAGATCTCCGAGTCGCTGCTGGCGATTAAGACGCTGCGCGAATTCCGCGACATGTCCGAGCGCCTCTTCCTGATCCACAAGCTGGAAGAGAACGGCTGGAACGTCACCCAGACCGCCGGGTCCGTCGAGACGCCGCGCTCCAACCTCTACAAGAAGATGGAGCAGTATGAGATCCGGCGCGCCGAGTCTTAGGAGCTACTCCGGCTTGGGCTCGGCGCGCAGACGCTCGAGGTTGGTGGCGAAGAGCGCGTTGTCGGGCTCGATCGCCAGGCCCTGCTCGAGCGCCGCGATCGCGCCCTCGACGTCGCCCATCAAGTAGGCGACGTTCGAGCGGTACTGATAGGTGAGCACAAAGCTCGGGGCTACCTGCTCGGCTTCGTCGAGCAGTTTCATCGCGGTCTCATAGTCGGTCTTGCGCGCCGCGAGGCTGGCCTGTTCGACGAGCTGGGATGCGCGCTGCTCGGCTTCGCCGGTCGGCGTGCGGACGTCGATGGTGCCGGTCAAGCGGTAGAGAGCTCTCTGGGACGGCTCGTACTGCGGCTGGTAGCGAAGGGCGGTGCGGTAGTCGGCGATCGCCGCTTCGAGCTCGCCGCGTCGTTCCCGGATCACCGCCCGGTTGTGGTACGCCTCGACGTTGAGCGGCGCCAGCTCGATCGAGCGATCGAGCTCGCGTAGCGCTTGATCGTAGCGTCCCATCGCGCCCAGGGCACCGGCCAGGCTGGCGCGCAGGGCGGCGTCCTTCGGGTTGTTTTGGATCAGCTGGCTGTAGATGCGTGCGGCCTCTTCAAAGCGGCCCTGCTGGAACTGGATCGCCGCTAGATTGCGGTCGCTCTGTGGTGACGCCGTGCTCTGGCCGGTAGCGGCGTCGGGCGCATCGCCGCCGAGGTAGCCCAGGCTCTCGAGATGTTTCAGTTGTGCCTGACGCACCGCGTCATCGCCGGTGGTGACCGCACGCGTACCCCCGCCGTCGCCCTCGTACGAGGCGATGCGGCGGGTATCGATCGCTTCGCCGAACGCTTCGGTGAGCACGCGCCCCGGCATATTCTGGGCGGCGGGCAGGCCGAGCAGGGCCAGCACCGTCGGCGTAATGTCGAGGATCGACGCCTGATCGAGGCGGGCGTTCGCCTTCACGCGGTGACCGTAGAGATAGAGGATGCCGTGCAGGCGATGGAAGCGCTCCGAGACCCGGCGCAGGTCGCGGGTCTTCGAGGGATCGTCATGCAGAGTGCCGAGCTCGAAGCCGTGATCGGACAGCACCACCAGCGTGCTGCGGTCGTCGAGGGCCTCGAGGTATTCGCCCACCAGCCGGTCGGCGAACAGGTACATCTCCTCGACCGCGCGGCCGAATCGCTTCTGCTGCTCCGCCAGCTCGCCCGCCAGGCCCTCGGCCCGGAACAGGTGGCCAAAGAGATGGGAGGTCGAATCGGTGCCCTCGATGTAGACCAGCCCGAGATCCGGCTCATCGGCGCGCCACAGCTCGAGGCCGATGTCGCGGTAGCTCTTGGCGGTCGCCAGCGCCCACTGAAAATGCGCCAGCTCGTCATTGAAATCGAACGGACGGTCGAGCTCCTCGGGCGTGATGTCGACGAACGGCGCCAGCTCTTCGAAGGTCAGGTCCTTCGGCCGCCGCAGGTGGGGCGCGATGCGCTCCGCCAGCTCAGGCGGATAGGTCTTGTTGCTCTCGTCATCGCCGGTCAGCCCGCGCTCGAACAAGAAGTGGTAGGCCGTATGATCGCTAACCATCGAGCCGTTGACCGTCTCGGGCGGCCAGGTCGCCCACCAGCCGACCGATGCCACCTGCTTGGAGGCTTCCGAAGCGATGTTCCAGATCGCCTTCACCCGCCGCAGGTCCGAGGAGGCGGGGATCTGCTCACCGGTGTCGTTGGCGGTCGCCACGAAGTGGCCGATGCCGTGATCCTCGGCGCCGCGACCCGTGGCGATCGTCGTCCAGATGATCGGCGACAGCAGCGGCTTCTGGCTCGCCAGCTTGCCGTAGGCGCCCTGCTGGCGCATCTTGGCGAAGTTGGGCATCTTGCCCTCGGACATCAGCAGATCGACCACCTGCGGCTCGAGGCCGTCGATCCCGAGGATCAGCACGCGGCCACCATCGTCGGTCGAGCCACCGCAGGCCAGGGCGGTGAGTCCGAGGAGCATCAGGGCCAGGCCCGTCAAAGCGCGCCGCAGCGGGCGTATCCCGTTCATCCCGTTGGCGTTCATGGCTTGAAGTTATGACCGCTGGTGACCGGAGTCAAGCAGCGCGTTGGTGAGCGCGGGCGCCGACGCTCGAACGGTGTATCCATACTGTAAACCTTGACTGGGTAGAGGTGAGCCGGCGCCCCGAGTCACTACAATGCGGCAGCCATGAGCTATCCATCGCCAGCTGCTCCGGTGAGCCTCCGGACAGTCTGTCTCGCCCTGGGCGTGACATTTGTGGGCTGCAGTCTCGCGGGCGCTACCTCGGCTCGGCCAGCCGCGGCCAGCGAACGGCCGACCCTACGTGCCGTCCGGCTATCGACGGCGCCGGCGCTCGACGGGGAAGTGCTGGCCGACGCGGCCTGGACCGACGTCGCGCCGGCGACCGGTTTCTGGCAGACGACACCGGACCAAGGCCAGGCCGCCACCGAGCGCACCGAGGTGAGGATCGGCACTACCGACACCACCCTCTACATCGGCGTGGTGTGCTACGACCGCGAGCCGGAAGCGATCATCGTCACCGACAGCCGGCGCGACGCCTCGCTGAGCGACACCGACAGCTTTCAGATCATCCTCGACACCTTTCTCGACCGCCAGAACGGTTTCGTCTTCGGCACCAACCCGGCCGGCATCGAGTACGACGGGCAGGTGACGAAGGAGGGCAGCGGCGGCTTTGCCTCCGAGGGCGGCGACTTCAACCTCGAGTGGGATGCCGCTTGGGAGGTCGAGGCCAAGATCAGCGACGTTGGCTGGAGCGCTGAGCTCGCCATCCCCTTCCGCACCCTGCGCTACGCCAAGGGCGACGTGCAGGACTGGGGCATCAACTTCCAGCGCAACCTCAGGCGACGCAACGAGACCGCCTTCTGGTCGCCCCTGCCGAGGCAGTTCAACCTCTATCGCCTGTCGCTCGCCGGCACGCTACAAGACATCGCGGTGCCGGACCAGCGCAACCTCACGCTGATCCCCTACGTGCTGTTCGAGGGCAGCGACTCCGACGCCGCCGGCAGCGAGACCGACGAAGAGATCGGCTTCGACCTCAAGTACTCGATCACGCCGAGCCTCACCCTGGACGCCACCTACAACACCGATTTCGCGCAGGTCGAGGTCGACGAGCAGCAGATCAACCTCGACCGCTTCAGCCTGTTCTTCCCCGAGAAGCGACCGTTCTTTCTCGAGAACGCCGGCCAATTCTCGGTCGGCGTCGACGAAGAGATCGAGCTCTTCTTCAGCCGCCGCATCGGCATTGGACCCGGCGGCGTGGCGATTCCGATCGAAGGCGGTTTGCGGCTGTCGGGCAAAGTCGGCAACACCAACGTCGGCCTGCTGCAGATGCGCTCGGAGGCGGTGGCGGACGTGGCGCCGGAGAATGACTTCACCGTGGCGCGCATCAATCACGAGCTGCCCAACCGCTCGTCGATCGGCGTCCTCTTCACCCACCGGGGCGGTGACGGCAGTCTCGATGGCGGGCTTCCCGGCAGCGGGCTTTCTGGCAGACCTGCCGACCGCAACAGCACCTACGCCCTCGACGGCCGCTGGGGGATCGGTAAACACGGCTACCTGCGTGGCTTCGTCGCCGCCACCGACACCCCCGGCCTCGAGGGCGACGAGCTCGCCTTCAACGTCGCCGGCGGCTACAACGATGCCGAGTGGTCGTCGTCGGCCGGCTACACCGAGGTCGGCGATGCCTTCAATCCGGAGGTCGGCTTCCTGGCGCGGCGCGACTACCGGAAGGTCAATGCCTTCGTCATGCGCTTCCTGCGCCCCGAGGATTTCTGGGGCCTGCACGAGGTGCGGCCGCACATCTCCTATCGGGGTTTCTGGGATCCTGACGGCTTTCAAGAGACCGGCTTCCTGCACGTCGACAACCACTGGGAGTGGCCGAGCGGCTTCGAGATCCACACCGGCGTCAACTTCACGCGCGAAGGGGTGAAGGAGCCGTTCGAGATCGCTCGCGACGTCGTCGTGCCGGTGGGCACTTACAGCCACCGCGAAGCCTCTCTGGTGCTGTTCACCGACCAGAGCGCGCCGCTCAACTTTTCTATTCGAGCGCTGATTGGTGGTTTCTTCGGTGGCGATCGGGTAGCGCTCACGTCGAGCCTGGGCTTTCGGGTCGGCGAGACTTTCACCAGCGAGCTCGAGTGGCGCCACAACGATATCGACCTGCCGTGGGGCGACTTCGAGACCAACCTCGGCCGCCTGCGGCTGTCCTATTCCTTTACGCCCAAACTCTTCGTGCAGGCGCTGATGCAGTACAACGACGTCGCCGACGTATTCTCCACCAACCTGCGCCTGGGCTGGCTGCAGCAGGCTGGCGCCGGGTTGTTCGTGGTCTACAACGATCGCCAAGATCTCGACGATTTCCGGCGAGCGCTGGGCGACGGGCCGCCGGAGCGCTCCCTGATCGTCAAATACAGTCGCCTGATCGACCTCCTGCGCTGAACGAGCTCAGGATACAATCCGCTCGCTGAGATGCCGTGGCACGTGCAGCGGGGCGCGTGAGGCACACGGCACGGCGGAGTCAGCTGCTTGGAAGATCGAGATCACAACCTGAATCAAGTCGTGCTGGTGGCCTTTGCCGCCTACGCCCAGCGCACCTGTCTGCGGGTCAAGCGCGGCACCCAATACCGTCCCGTGCGGTTTCGGGAGGTCGAAGAGCTGGCGCTGCGCGTCGCCTACTTCCTCCGTGAGCACGCCGTCGCGCCGGGGGATCGCGTGGCTCTGGCTGCCGACAGCTCGGTAGAGTGGCTGGCGACCTACCTCGGGTGCCTGCTGCACGGCGCGGTCGCAGTGCCGCTGCGCCCTTCGACGCCGGCCTCGGATAAATGCTTCATGCTGCGCGACTCCGAGGCCAAAGTGGTGCTCCTGCACGACGAGAGCCAACTGGCGGAAGTGGCGGAGAACCTCGGCGACCTGCCGTGCTTACAGCACGGCCTGCTGGTCGGCAGCGGCGCCTCTTCAGAGCTGACCACCACCCGCTTCGCCACCGTGCGCAACGAGTCCCTGTCGGCGGCAGATCTCGCCGCTCTGCGCACGGCGGCGGAGGCGATCGCACCCGACGCCTTGGCTTCGATCCAGTACACCGCCCAGGAGACCGGGCGGCCGCGGGGCGCGATCTTCGAGCATCGGCAGAGGGTCGAGGCGCTGCGCCTGCTGGGCGACTGGATGAGCTTCGATCCCGACGACCTGGCGTTCAGCGTTTTGCCGTGGGCTTATGCGCCGAGCCTGCAGTTTTCGCTGCGCTGCCTGATCTCGGGTGTGCCGATCGTGCTCGCCGAGGGCCGCGACCAGGCGTTCGAGAACATGCGCCAGACCAGTCCGACGGTGGCGATGGTGACGCCCTACGGCCTCGAGCGCTTCTACAACCAGGTGATGGGGACCGTAGGCCGGCTGTCGCGATCGCGCCGCGACGTCTTCCGCTGGGCGCTGTCGATCGGTCGCGAGTACCGCGCCGCCGGAGCTGCCGGTACCGCCGAGCTGCGCGAAGGGTTCGCTCGGGCCGACCGCACCTTCTTCAGTCAGATCCGCGCCGAGCTCGGCGGCCGCCTGGCCCGCATCTACTCGGTGGGGGCGCCGCTGCCGCCGCACGTCGCCGAATTCGCCGAGGCCATCGGCCTCGAGCCGTTGAGCCTCTACAGCCTCACCGAAGCGGGCGGCTTTCCGACCATCAATCGCCCGGGAGGGCGCTGCCCCGGCACCTGCGGCCAGGTCAGCGCCGGCTATCAGATCCGCATCGCCGATGACGACGAGGTGCTGGTGCGCGGCTCGGCGGTGATGCGCGGCTATTGGCGCCGCCCGGAGCCTGGGGCGCAGGTGCTCGAGTCCGACGGCTGGCTGCACACCGGTGACCTCGGACGTTTCGATCAGGAGGGCAATCTGCACCTGATCGGCCACAAAGAGTCACTGTTCGTGCTGTCCACCGGCCGCACCGTCATGCCGAACAGCGTCGAGAACGAGCTCATCGCCGATCCGCTGGTGGCTCGCGCGGTGGTTTTCGGCGAGGGTCGCCCCTACGTCACCGCGCTGATCCTGCCGGATCTCACCGCCGTCGCTACCCAGCTCCAGGAGCTGAGTATCGAGCTCGCCGCGCCCGAGCTGGTGCCGTCCCATCCGCGGGTGCGGGAGCTGTTCGAGAAGCTGCGCGAGAACCTCAACCAGCGCCTCGACACCTGGGAGCGGGTCGAGCGCCTGCACGTGCTGGACGAGCCGCTGAGCGAGTCGGCCGGCGAGCTCAGCGTTTCGCTGGGGCTGAATCGCCAGGTCATCGCTGAGCGCTTCGCGGCCGAGATCGACGCCATGTACCCGCGTCCCGCGCTGTTCGCCGAGCAGGAGATCACCCAGGTTCAGCTCGAGCCCGAGCAGCTCCAGGAGCTATTCGAGTCCCAAGACATCCTCGACGCCTGGATGGCCGACGCCGGCATCGAGTTCCTCTTCGACCTGGCGCGCCTGCAGCGCATTCATCCGCCGTCGATGGTGCACATCTGCGAGACGGCGGCGGCGGTGGCGCAGATGCAGAGCGAGGAGCGTCCGCTGTCGACCGCCCTCATCGTCGGCGATCTGGCGCGCATCGGTCGCATCCTGCCGGAGAGCGAGATCCAGCTGCAGCGCTACGACCACATCCGGCGCATGCGGCAGGTGGTGATCACCCTGGCCGAGATGGTCGACGGCCTGGTGCTCGGGTTCGTGCTCGACCAGCACGGCTACGTGCGCGGCATCCACAAGCTCGACGTGCAGCTCGAGGATCCGCGCCCCGACGACACCAGCTACCTCTTCGGGCCGCAGTTCCGTCATCACATGGCGATCTCGCGGCTGTGCGGGGCGATGGTCTTCTTCGTGCCCAACGGCGGCCGGCAGGTGCGGGTGTTCTCCAAGGGGCGGCTGATCGGCCGCTACGCCAACGGCAACTGGTCGTCCGAGAGCATGGACCACGTCGACCGCTCATTGCGTCGCCTGGTGGGGGAGGGGTCGGGGGATCTCGACCTGCTGCGCCGGCTGTTGCGCTGCGCGTTCCGCATGTCGGAAGACAACCTGGGCGCCATCTTCATGTTCGGAGACGCCGATCTCATCATGCAGCGCAGCGATCCGCCGGCCGTCTCCGCCTTCGCCTCCATCGTCAGCGCGCCGCTCGACCAGCTGACCGACGCCGAGCTGATCAACTTTGCCCGCCAGGACGGCGCCACCGTCATCGACTCCAACGGTCGCTTCCGCAGCTGCAAAGTGCTGCTGCGTCCCGCCGCCGAAACCCGCGCCGATATCCGCCCTGACCAGGGCGCCCGGCACTCCAGCGCCGCCAAAATGAGCGCCGAGGCCGACTGCCTGGCGATCTGCGTCTCCCAGGACGGCCCGATCACCGGCTACCAGAGCGGCAAGCGCGTCTTCTCGCTGTAAGCCAGCCGCCCTCCGAGCCGCAGGCGAGCCGGTTTTCTCGCTGCAAGCGAGCCGGTCTTCTCGCCATAGGCGAGCCGGTCTTCTCGCCGCAGGCGAGCCGGCCTTCGAGCTTCAAGCGAGCCGGTTTTCTCGCTTCAAGCGAGCCGGTCTTCTCGCCGCAGGCGAGCCTGCCTTCAGGATGGTTTGCAAATGCAAGTGACTTGCGTTTATGCTCCTGCAACCGACTTGCAAGAACCTTCTGCTTGTGAATCGGCCGCCTCACCCGCGAGGCCCCGACGCCGTGCATCCCTAAACGAATCCAACTAGGACCTTCAATGACCCAGACGCCGGCAGCACTGGATTGGCTGATCATCGGTGGAGGGATCCACGGCGTGCATATCGCCGCGCGTCTGCTCGGAGATGCGGATGTCGCGCCCGATCGGCTCCGTATCGTGGACCCCGGCGACCAGCTGCTCGAACGCTGGCGCACCTGCGCCGCGACGACCGGGATGAGTCACCTGCGCTCACCGTCGGCCCACCACCTCGACGTCGACCCCTGGTCGCTCGATCGCTTCGCCCGTGGGCGCTCGCACAAGAGAAAGCGTGGGCTCTTGGCGCGTCCCTTCAAGCGGCCCGCCCTGACACTCTTCAATGAGCACTGCGACAAGGTGGTGCAGGCCTTTGGCCTCAAAGACCTCCACATTCAGGATCGAGCCAAGAGGTGCTCGGTAGACTGTGATGGCGCCGTCGTCCAGCTCTCGAGCGGGCGCGAGATCGCCGCGCAGAACCTCGTGCTGGCCATCGGCTCGGGCGAGCAGCCCTCGTGGCCGGATTGGGCGCCGCGCAGTCACGCTCGCGTCCACCATATCTTTGAGCCAGGGTTCGACGGCTGGCCGCCTGCGAACGAGCCGTTGAGCGAGACCGTTGGGGTCATCGGCGGCGGTATCTCGGCAGGTCAGGTGGCGCTTCGCCTCATGGCGGAAGGTCATCGGGTGCATCTCGTCTCGCGCCATCCCCTGCGGCAGCACCAGTTCGACAGCGACCCGGGCTGGCTCGGTCCGTTTCGTATGGCGGGCTTCAGCCGCGAACCCGACTTCGACCGTCGGCGAAGCCTGATCGCCGAGGCGCGCCACCGGGGTTCGGTGCCCCCCGACGTCCGGCGCTCGCTCAGCCAGGCCATCGAACAGGGGCATCTCCACTGGCATCAGGACAAGGTCGAATCGCTCGAGGCGCGCGGTGACGGCTTGGTGCTGGGACTCGCCGCTTACGCCGAGCTGGAGGTGGAGCGGGTTCTGCTCGCCACCGGGTTCACCTCGTCCCGCCCAGGAGGATCGATGATCGATGCGTTGATCGCCTCGGCCTCGCTGCCGTGCGCGAACTGCGGCTATCCCATTGTGGACTCCGCACTGCGCTGGCATCCGCGCGTCTACGTCTCGGGTCCTCTCGCCGAGCTCGAGCTGGGGCCCGCGTCGCGGAATATCGCCGGAGCCAGACGAGCCGGCGACAGGCTGGTCGACGCGGCAAAGGCATCATGAAGGCCACGCTCGAGGTCCGCTTGTCACTGGGCGATCTGAAGCTGATGGCCAAGTCCAGATTCGGAACGCTTTGGCAGGAGTCATGGGTCATTGGTGCGGCTAATGACCCCTATGGATAGAGAGGGCTGACCATGTCATTCGAGAGCAGGGCGGCGCGTGCGATGGTGGCGTTGCTCTGCATGCTTCCGAGCGCCGGCCTGGCGGCGGAAGCGGGCAGGATCATGGTCTTCACCAGCATTCTGCCGCAGGAGTATTTCGTCGAGCGGATCGGGGGTGACCGAGTCGAGGTCGAAGCGTTGGTGAGGCCGGGCAGCAGCCCGGCGACCTACGAGCCGACACCGCGCCAGATGGTGGTCCTGTCGGAAGCGAAGATCTTCTTTCGCATCGGCGTTCAGTTCGAGAACGCCTTCGTCCCAAAGCTCGAAAGGGCGGCGGAAGGGTTGCGTATCGTCGATACGCGCCTGGGGATCACGCTGCGCATGATGAAGGCGCATCATCACCACGATCACGACCACGACCATCACCACGATCACGACCACGACCATCACCACCACGGCGGACACGAGGAAGCGGATCATCAGCATGAAGGCGGAGCCGATCCGCATGTCTGGCTGAGCCCCCGTCTCGTCGAGATTCAGGCTCGGACCATCGCCGACGCCTTGATCGAGCTCGATCCGGCGGGGGAGGCGGCCTACGAGGAGAACCTCGTCGCGTTCCTGGAAGACCTGGACGCGCTCGACAGGCGCCTCGCTGATGCGCTGGCTCCGGTCCGAGGCAAGACCTTCATGGTGTTCCATCCGGCCTGGGGCTACTTCGCCGACGCCTATGGACTGGAGCAGGAGCCCATCGAGATCGAGGGAAAGGACCCGAGCGGCCGACAGATTGCCAGGATGATCGAGATGGCCGAGGAGGAAGGCGTGCGCGTCATCTTCGTTCAACCGCAGTTCAGCCAAGAGTCCGCCAAGAGCATCGCCGAAGCGATCGGCGGCGCGGTGCTGCCGATCGATCCCCTCGCACGAGACTACGTCGGCAATCTCGAGCGCGTGGCCGCAGCGGTTCGGGAGGCGCTACAAAAGCAGGACTGAGGGATCAGGAGATGTTGACCGACCACGCGGCCCTCGAATTCAGGGATGTTTGCTTTGCCTATGAGCGCCAGCAGGTCCTGCACAACGTCGACCTGGCCGTACCGGACAAGAGCCTGGTGGCGGTGGTCGGACCCAATGGCGGTGGCAAGACGACCCTGGTGAAGCTGGCGTTGGGGCTCTTGAAACCCCGACGCGGGAGGGTGCACGTCTTCGGTGACGCGCCAGAGCGTCGCCGGCGCAACATCGGCTACGTTGCTCAGCATCTCAGCTTCGATCCTGCCTTTCCGGTGAGCGCACTCGACGTGGTGCTCATGGGGCGCGCGGATCGCCACTGGCTCGGGCCATACCGCCGAAGCGACCACGCCAAGGCGGCGGAGGCGCTGGAACGCGTGCGTCTCGGGCATTTGAGCCGTCGCGCCCTGGCTCACCTGTCAGGCGGCGAGCGCCAGCGAGTGCTCATCGCTCAAGCGCTGGTGTCCGATCCCGAGCTGCTGCTTCTCGACGAGCCCACCGCCAACGTGGACACGACGGTCGAGCACGAGATCTATGACCTTCTGCGCGAGCTCAACCAGCGCATGACGATCGTCGTCGTCTCGCATAGCTTGAACGTAGTGACGCGCCATGCCTCGCACGTCGCCTGCGTGAACCGGACGGTGTCGCTCGCCCGCGTGGACGCGCTGACCGAAGAGGAGCTGCACGCGTTTCACCGGGGCGAGATGACGTTGCTCGAACCCGGACCGAGCGACACCCCGCACCGCGGCCAGGGTGAGGAGGTCCGTCCATGAGCCTGTTCTGGGAGCATCTCCTGAAACACGCGTTCCTCCAGTACGCCATCCTGGGCGGCCTGCTCGCGTCGGTGGCCTGTGGCGTGGTCGGGAGCTTCGTGGTTGTACGCCGGACCACCTACGTGGCCGGCGCCATCGCGCACTGCGTTCTCGGGGGCATGGGAGCAGCTCGCTACCTGCAGCGCGTCCACGGCGTGGAGTGGATGACTCCGCTTCTCGGGGCCACCGCCGCGGCGGTGGTCGCGGCACTGATCATCGCCGCCGTCACCGTTTCGGGGCGCCAGCGCGAGGACACGGTGCTCTCCGCCATCTGGGCGATCGGGATGGCGGTGGGTGTCAGCTTCATCACGGCGACGCCGGGGTACTACGAGGATCTGATGAGCTACCTCTTCGGCAACATCCTGATGATCGGCGCGTCCGACCTCGGGCACATGGCCGTGCTGGACGCGGTCATCGTCACCCTCGTGCTTCTCTTCTACAACAAGTTCCTCGTCATCAGCTTCCAGCCCGAGCTGGCGCGCCTGCGCGGCATTCGCGTCGGGGCCTATCACGCGTTGCTCCTGGTGTTGATCTCGCTGACGGTCGTCCTGCTGACCCAGGTGGTCGGGCTGGTCATGGTGATTGCTCTCCTGACGCTGCCGGCCGCTACGGCTCTGCAGTTCGCCCGGCGGCTGTGGAGCGCGATGATCCTCGCTTCCGCACTCTGCTTCGTGTTCACGGTCAGCGGTATCGCTCTGAGCTACGGCCCGGAGCTTCCCGCCGGCGCGACGGTTATCCAAGTTGCCGGCGCAACCTACCTGCTGGCTATCGCAGGGAAGTGGATTCGGAGCCGAGCGTAGACCGGAAGCCGGCCTCGCCGTGCCCGCTCAGCCCCGGTGTCACCCCCTGAACCTCAAGGCTCGGGCGGCCGAGGTACCGGACCCGCGGACCGCGCTTCGTGCAGGCGATAGAGCACACCCATCTCGCTGGTCTCTTGCGCTTCGAAGCGACCCTCCAGCAGGACGGGCTCCCAGGTCACCTCGAGGGGTTCCTTCGCAAAGACCTCGACGGCGCCCGCCGGCCCGCCAGGTATGTGAAAGAAACAACCCGGCGGGTTCGAGGCGAGCACGAAGTGCTTCTGCTTGCGTGTCGTTTCCAGCGGCAGCATGAACCCGGCCAGCTTTACCGTCTGCCCGTTCTCGGCCAGGACTTCGTCCGGGAAGGTCGCGAAGAGCTGCTCCTCGCCCCACTCGATCTCGGCCTTGAAGAGCTGGGTCCAGCTGAGGACGCCCTCGACGTCCTCCAGCCACCCGTATCCCGCGGCACGCAGGCTGATGACGTTCAGAATCACCGACTCGACCGCTTTATCGGCAACGATCTCGACCCGCTCCTCGCCCATGCTCCCGCCCTGGATTCCGAACGCGTAGCCCCCGAATTTGTTGGAGACGGCGTCTTCACCGTTGAGGGGAATGAAACGACTGTCGCCCTCCGGAGTGACCGTTGGCAGCAGGCCTTGCACCGGGTGCCCCTCGGCGTCTTCGATCAGCAGCGTCAAGTAGACATAGTCGCGCTCCATCACGTCGAGAACCAGCTCACCCGCTTCGTTTTCGTAGCCGAATTCCGGGATAACCCGCAAGCGCAGCGGACGGACCGCGCCCTCGACGTCGACGGGGTCGGGCTGGAGCTCCGGGATGGCAGGGCTCTGAGATCGTGGCGATGGCCCCGCCTCTTCCGATGGCTGATCGCCGGCTTCGTCGGAGGGACGCTCGCTGGAGGGTTGCTCGACCGCGGCAGGGTCGTTCGGACCGCCGCCACACGACGAGACGACCAAGGAGGCGACCAGGCCGAGCATCGCCCTCGTTGATCGTCGGTGGAGCATCTCCTGGCTCATCCGTGACTCGCGAGAGTGCGGGATACGTCGGTGCGATAGGCCTGCCAGGCCGGTACGGCGGCGGCGAGCAGCGCGACGAGGACGAGCCCCGCGGCCAGCAGCAGCTCTTCGAACAGCAGGACTGCGCCGGTCAGCGCGATGCCGCGGCTTTCGGTCAGCGCCGAACCGACCACTTCGACGGTCGCGTGACCCACCAGCAGCCCGAGCGCCGCCCCGGCCAGGCCCAGCAGTAGCCCCTCGATCATCAGGCTCGCCATGAGCTCAGCCCGCGTTCCGCCGAGGCAGCGCATCATCGCCAGCTCGCCGCGGCGCGTCTGCAGCGCGCCGTACATCGCGCCGAAGACGCTGAAGGCCGCCGATACGATCAGAATCAAGGCGAAGGCTCGCAAACCCTCCAGCCCCAGACCGACGATCTGCAGGAGTCGCGCGAGCTCGAACGCAGGGGCCGCGGCCTGCAGGTTGGACAGGGAGTTGATCTGACGCGGAAGGCTGGCCGCGGCCACCGGTGAGGCGTAGGTGACGAGCATCGCGGTGATCTCACGGTCTGGGTCAGCTTCGGCCAGCGCATCCTGCTCCGAGGCGTCATGGTCGGTTCCAGCGGCCTCGTTGTGACCACGCTCGACTTTGTCTTCGTGGGAATGATCGCCTCCGTGGGAATGACCGTCTCCGTGGGCGTGTCCGATATTGCCGGAGTGCTCTTCGTCGTGCTCGGGTTCGTGGGGGGCGCCGCGCGACTCGCCACCGGCCTCGTCGACGGCGGGGGGCTTGGCGTGATCTTCGGCGGGATCGTGGCCCTGGCCGTGGCCATGACCGTGCTCGTGTTCGCCATGACCGTGCTCGCCGTCATGGATGTCCCAGACGCTGTCGAGGCTGGTCAGGATCAATCGGTCGACCACGGCGCCGGTCGCCGACAGGATACCCACGACGCGGTAGGGCGACGCCGCGTGCCGATCGCCCATCCCCGTCATTCCGTGCGAGCCGACCAGCAGATCGCCAGGGCGCAAGCCGGTGGCCTGCGCGACCTCGGCACCGATCACCGCCTCCAGGCTGGCATCCCAGAGCCGGCCCTTGGCGAGATCGGCGTCATACAAAGCGGGATAGGCGGGCGTTGTGCCGACGATGCGAAAACCTCGCGCGCTGTCGCCCAGGGACATCGGGATGGCCTGGGCGATGCGCCGGTCCTCGGTCCAGCGCTGGGCCTCGGCCAGTGGGATGTTTCCGGTGGGAAGGTCGGCGTGATAGACCGTCGAGAGTACGAGCTGCACCGGGCTGCCCTTGGCCCCGAGTACCAGGTCGATTCCCTCGGCGTCGCGCGTGAGCGTCTGGTCGAGCTGATGCGAAAACAGCAGCAGCACGACGATGGTCGCGGTGCCCAGCGCGAGCAGCCCAACGTTCAAGGCGCTGGTGATGGGGGTGGCGCGCAGGTTCGCCCACGCAAGTCGGGTGAGGTTCATGCTGCCGTTCTCGCGAGCTCGATCTCTTGATCCAACCAACCGCGGATGCGTGCGTCGTGGGTGACGACCAGCAGCGCCGCATCGTGCTCAGCCGCCTGCTCCATCAGCAGCTGCAGCACGCGCTCGGCGTTGGCGTCATCCAAGCTCGAGGTCGGCTCATCGGCCAGCAGTAGCTTGGGTTGCCCCATCAACGCGCGGGCAATCGCCACGCGCTGGGCCTCGCCCTGGCTGAGGGCTCTCGGTCGCCGATGGAGGAGTTGGCCAAGCCCCAGCCCGGCGAGCTGCTCCGTCGCAGCCTCGCGATCCACCGGCTGGCCGGCCAGGCGTTGCGCGAGCAGCAGGTTGTCGAGCGCGCTGAGCGAGGAGATCAGCCGTAGCTGCTGCAGGACAATCCCGATTCGGCGTCCTCGCAGGCGATCCCGGTCGCGTTGCGAGCGCGTGTCCATACGCTGTCCGGCGACGTGAATCGAGCCGGCTTGTGGGGTCAGCAAGCCCGCGATCAAGTGCAGCAGCGTCGTCTTGCCGCAGCCGGACGGCCCGACCACCGCACAGCTCTCGCCGCGGGCAATCGTGATATCCGGAAAAGTGAGCGTGGTTTCGCCGCCAGCTCCGTAGGAGTACGCCAGCGAGGAGGTGGTCAGCGCGAGGGTTTGCGAGCTCAATTCCATCCCTCGGGCTCCGGCGGGGTTGTGATCTCCTGCGTGGAGCTCGCGCGCGGCTTGGCCTCCCGCTCCCGGCGCAGGACGCGAAGGCAGTCGAGCCAAAACGCCCGAGGCATCGCCTCGTTTATCGCCGCGAAATCAGCCGGAGTGGCAAGCGCCGCGTCGATGTTGACCTCGCTCATGTCGTTCACGAT
>JBCCEE010000097.1:0-21407 GCA_039030415.1 Acidobacteriota bacterium | reverse complement strand
GCATGAGCGTTGGAGTCTCTTCCTTGACGTTCCGCAGCCCTTTCGAGCTCGAGCTCGGCCTCACGCACCGCCAGGCGTGCCTTCTCCTGCTCGTGGCTGACGCGACCGGTATCGTACTTTTCGAGATCACGCCGCTCGTGCCAGCGCTCTTGCACTCGGTCATGGTAGATCTCGAGCTGCTGCCAGGCGGCTTCGGGGCCACTCGAGACGACCGCTACCGCCTGCAGATTTTGGACGCTATCTAGCTCGGACATATCGACCAGCAGGTCGCGCTCAGCGCCGTTCTCGAACCGCCGATCGAGCAGCTGAATCTCCTGGCCTGGCCCGGCGGTCAAGCCGCTGGCGACCTCGCGCGCCTGGCTGGCGTCGGTCACCGGGGTCAGCTCCAAGAACGCCTCGGGAAAGCCGTAAAAGCGCCCCCATTCCAAGCGCTCGATCACCAGCACCCATTCCGGCCGGCTCTCCGCGGCGATCTCGTAGTCGCTCACCCAGCGAAAGTGATTCTGGGTGAGTCGGAAGTTACCCGTACGGAAGAGCCGGCGACCGGCCTCACCAGCGCGCTCGGCGAGCAGCGAATCCGCCTGTTTGGCGATCGCCGGATCCAAGGCATCGAGCACGCCTTGCTCGGGTTGGTACGTATCGGCCCGTGTCACCTCCCCCATGAATACCTGGGAGCTGCCCGAATTCAGCACCGGTGTCTCGACTCGGACCACCTGCATGTGCCAGAAAGTGACCGCGCCCTTCCAGAACACCAGCGCCAGCAGTCCAGCCACCATCGCGGCGCAGACCACCAGCGCACCGCCGGTCAGCCACACCATCGGCTCACCGGCGGCAAACAAAGAAGAGGCCGCGCGCGGACGCAGACGGCGGACGGTTTTCGCGGGCTCAGCCGTTTCGAGCTCAACCGTGTTGGTCTCAGCCGTGTTGGTCTCAGCCGTGTCGGTCTCAGACCTGGGAGACGCCGAATCACTCATAGCTGATAAGCCCTTTTACGAAAGCGCAGACGGATGATCTCGGCTACCGTATTGATGATGAACGTCATGACGAACAACGCCAGAGCAGCCAGGAAGAGGGTTCGGTAGTGCGTGCTGTCTTTCACGGCTTCCGGCAGCTCGACCGCGATGTTGGCCGACAGCGTGCGGAAACCATTGAAGATGTTCCACTCCAAGACCGGCGTGTTACCGGCCGCCATCAGCACGATCATCGTCTCACCCACCGCCCGGCCGAGTCCCACCATCAGGGCCGAGAACAGGCCGCTCATGGCGGTCGGGATGATGATGCGGGTCGCGGTCTGCCACTGGGTGGCACCAGCACCCAGTGAAGCCGAGCGCAGATGCTCGGGCACCGCCTGCAGTGCGTCTTCGGAGATCGTGTAGATGATCGGAATGATGGCGAAACCCATCACGAAGCCGACGATCAGCGCGTTGCGCTGGACGTAGGTATCCAGCACGCCGCCGCGGGGATCAAAACCGAAGCTGCCGAGCAGAGCAGCAGCGAGGTAGGCCAGGATCAAGGTGGCGGCGAAGGCCAGCACGAACTTCGCCAGATCGGCCAAGGCGAACTGCCGGCGATCCCAACTCGCTTTGCGGCGCATTACCGGCGCTATCAGCCGCCCCAGCGTGAGCGCCACGATGAACGCCGAAAGCGGCAGCAGCAGGATCATCCAACCTCCGATCGGGCTGGCGAATCGAGCGTCGCCGTTCTTGGCGAACGAAAGCCAGCTGCGGAAGTCGCCCGAGAACAGCAGGTTCTCACCGATCGTCCCCAAGCCGAAGGCGGCCAGGAAGCCGATCGGCAGCGCCAGCACCATGAACCCGAAGCGCCAGCTTGCATAGCGCACCGCCAGACGCACCGGCAGCAGCTGCCACAGATAGGCGCCGAGCAGGAACGCCAGGGGCGCACCGACGAACACCGCCAGGCTGGCGGCGATCGCGCGCTCAACGAAGGGCGCGAACACCAGCGCCGCCAGGAAACCGAGCACCACGCTGGGCAGGCTGGCCATCAGCTCGATACTCGGCTTGACGACCCCCTTGACGCGCGTTGGCAGGAACTCGCTGGTGAAGATGGCTGCCAGCAGCGCCAGCGGGGCTCCGAAGAGGACCGAGTAGAGGGTCGCTTTGAGGGTACCGAAGATGAGCGGCCAGAGGCCGAGCTTCATCTCGAAATCGTCGGTGCCGCTGGACGATTGCCACGTATGCTGCGGCGCGCTGTAGCCTTCGTACCAGACCGGGCGAAATAGGCCCGCAATGCTGGCTTCCGGGTGGCGGGGATCAATATCGGCGCGAAAGATCTGACTCGGCGTCACCGCCACCACGCCGTCTTCCTTGGGCGCCATGGCGAGCGCCAGGACTGGCTCGGCGCTGCCGCTCGCGGTCTTGGGAAGAGCAAAGGACCGCAGCTGCGATGCATTGGTGACGTTGTAGAGCCGAATCTCGCCGTCAGCGAAACCGGTCCACAGCAGCCGGCTGCGAGCCGACGATGCCAGCGCGGTTGACGCGGCGCCCGAAGACGAAAGTCGCTTGGTGGTGGCGAAGACGTCGTTGGCCTGATCGTGGCGCTCGACGTCGCGCAGGCCAGCGAGCTCGAAACCCTCTCTCGGTACCGTGAATCCTCCCAGCACGATGCCTTCGGAATCACCCCAGATCAGGGTCGTGCTGCCGAGCGTGAATTTGAGCGTTTCGAGCGTACCGCCGGCGTTCAGCAGGTTGCCGCTCTCGGCGATAAAGGGCTCTTCGGTGTCGGAGCGACGCAAGCGCAGCACCTCGCCATCCTGCCAGGCGATGAAGATGTCGCTGCCGGAGCCGTTGACCGCGAGGTGGCTGGGCACGCCGCGTTCGGGAGCCGGGGCGAACGGCAGATCGAATGGCGCATCGAATTCGAGGGCCGTTTCACCGGTGAGGAAGTTGGAGATCTCGTTGCCGGAGATCGCTACCAGGCGCAAGGTTTCGGCGCCTGCCGGCGCGGGGCTTGCGGTATCAGCCGCCAAGACCGGCTCGGCAGCTTCAGCGCTCTCCACGGCGGCTTCCGGCGCTGCCGCGGAGTCACCTTCGGCCACCGCGGACGCGCCCTCGGCCGGCTCGGAAGCCGACTCTGGCGGCACGCCCTGCTCGGCTGAAACACCCTGCTCAGCGAGCGCAATCACCAGCGGGCCGCTCGAGCGCATGACGTGCTCGAGCAAGCGTACCGGCCCGTGGGACACGCGGATGGAATCACCAAGCTCGGCGTTGAGCTGCTGGACGCGATACTGCCCGGTCGGCGTGAGCTCGACGACGCCTTTCTTGAAGCTGATGGGTACGCCGGGATTGGCTTCGACCTGCCGGCGGATCGCTTCGGGCAGGTCTTCGCTGTTCAGGAATTCAGTGCTGAAACCCACTTCGGCCATCTGCACCGTACCGTCGACGAGACCAAAGGCCGCCAGATCGCCTTGGATCAGAAACGACGCCGTGTTCAGCTGGCCTTCGGAGAACAGCGGTATCTCGTCGCGTACTTCGCCGGTATCGAGACGGAAGACTTCGATCGTACCGCTGGGTTTGAGCACCCAGGCGAGCGCCTTGTATTCATCGACCCCGAGGTGCAGGATCGACTCTTGCCCTCTGCGATCAAAGGCTTCTACGTTCTGCACCCGCGCTGGCAGGAACAGCGGGATGACGACCCACACCAAGAACGCCATGACGCCGAGGACGGCGAGGATGGTGCCGATGCCGCCGATCGAGATGAAAACGCGCGCCACGCGGTCGGCCCAAAGCACGCTGCTACGTGTCTTGCGGTTGCGTTTACGGCCGGTGAAAGAGCCCTTGGATTCCATAGTGCCTTCTCGAGAAGATGGGTTCATCCGGCCTGATCTCGCACAAAGAATTGGTCAACGGACCGGTAAGCTCCGTTGCGCCACGGAATTGACCTCGAAGCGCTCGGTGCTCGACAGGGATGATCGGGAATGATGCTCGGCAGTGATGTTCAGAATGTAGCAGCAGGAAGCTGACCCGGATCTGCTCAATGCAAGACGGGTGGGGCGAGGCCCTTCTCTCCGCGACAAGGGCCGGCGCCTCCACCCAGGAGAAGAAGGACGAGCCAACTCCCCCTTATCGTAAACGGCTGATGCGGAGGAATAGACTTCCGCCAGCCGGAACCTCAGCTGTCGATGTCGATTCCGAGCTCGGCGAGGGTCTTCTTGGCGATCTCGTAGGGAACCGGCAGATAACCGTCCTTGACGACGACCTCTTGGCCTTCCTTGCTGAAGATCAGCTTGAGGAACTCGCGCCGCAGCGGATCGAGATCCTTGCCGGGCTGTTTGTTGACATAGACCAACAGGAAGCGCGCCAGCGGATACTTGGCCACCGACCCCGGCGAGGCAGGCACCATCTCACCACCGGTCTTCCTGGAGAGCGGTACGCTGGCGACGTCGGCCGTCTTGTAGCCGAGGCCGCTGTAGCCGACGCCACCCAGGTCGCTGGCGACACCCTGCACCACCGAGCTCGAGCCAGGCTGCTCCTTCACGGAGTCTTTGAAGTCACCCTTGAATAGAGCGAATTGCTTGAAGTAACCGTAGGTTCCGGAGGCCGAATTGCGGCCGTAGACGCTGATCGACTTGTTCGCCCAGTTGCCGGTCAGGCCAACCTGACCCCAGGTATTGATGTCACTGCTGTGACCGCCCTTGCGGGTGGCGGAGAACATCGCGTCGACCTCCGGCAGCGAGAGCCCAGTCTTGGCGATGGGATTGTCTTTGTGCACGTAGACGACCAGCATGTCGATCGAGGTCTGGACGGCGACCGGCTTGTAGCCGAACTTCTTCTCGAACTCGTCCAGCTCTTTGTCCTTCATCGCCCGGCTCATCGGGCCAAAGTTCGCCGCACCGGCGATCAGGGCTGGCGGAGCAGTCGAGGAGCCCTTGCCCTCGATCTCGACTTGGACGCTCGGGTACTTCTCTTTGAACTTCTCGGCCCAAAGGGTCATCAGATTGTTGAGCGTGTCGGAGCCGACGCTCTTGATCGTTCCAGCAACTCCCGAAATCGTCTCATACTCAGGCAGCCTGTCATCGACCTTGACCTGGCCGGCGGCTGGACTCACTGCCAGCACGGCACAGACCGCGGCGACGACGATATGACGAAACTTGACCATTCATTTCCTCCAGATTCTGGATCGGCGAAACTCGCCGTGGTGCCCCGGGAAGGCTGAATTGTTGGGCTTGGCCCGTCCTCTTGGCTTCCCTTCAGCGGAGCTGGTTTGTTTGTGCATCATGCACCGGTACTCGGGACCTCGCGGCGAGCGTCCAGTAGACCGGCTCCTCTCGACACCTCGACTAGAGAGCCTCGCTCGAGGTTACAAAAGGAAAGTAGCGGCGATATGTGAGGACCGTGTAAACACAACGATCAGGATCTATAAAGATCCCATGAAGCCGGCTGCTCAGCCCGAGGCGAAAAGCTGCCTCGCGAGGCGCTGGTTGTGGGGCTGGGAAAAGGCGGCGAAACGCTCGCCGAAAATCCGGCGTTCATGCGCCTGGCCAGCCTCCAGATCGTCCGCCAGACGACCGATCGCCATCAGGGTAGTGACCGGCGCCTCGCCCTCTCGCTGCATCTCTTCGGCGAACCCGATGAGGCCCCCTCGCTGAACCTCACAATCGTTGAAGGTACCGAGGTTGTCCTGCAGCCTCTTGAGCGACTTGATGACCCGCCCGATCGCTTCGCGGTCGTAAAAGCCGCGGAAGAACTCCATCAAGTAGCGCAGTTTCTTACACTCGATACGCAGCTCGTGGATGGGATCGGCGGGTGTGTCGTCATCGATTGCGCTTCCGTTCTTGATGACGCGCCGGTAAACCTTCCAGATTCGCTCCGAAGCCACCTCGGCGATGGGCCGCGCGGCGTTCTGCGGGCTTTCGAGAGCCGACGGCTCATGGAGGAAGCGCTCCCAGCCGTCGATCAGCTCGCGGTACCGTTTCGAGCTCATGGCCCGCACCATGCGCTTCTGCGCGCGACGCTGTGCACCCCGCAGATGCTCGACCAATGGCTCCAGCTGACTTTGACGCTCGGCCGAAAGCCCTTTCTGATAGTCCTCCATCTTCAGCAGGTACACATCGAGGTCGCGGGTCGGACCGGTGATGGAGCCGAGCCAGGCGAGCTCCGGTTTGAAGCGCGCTATCGCCTCTTCGGGGTAGACCTTCTTGATCTGGGTGAGCGCCGAGCGCGAGCGCCGGACCGCGACCCGAAAATCATGCAGAAACTCAGAATCCAGGTCTTTGCGAGTGCCGGGCTCGTTGCGCCGCATCGCAGCCAGCAGCTCACGATGGATGCGCTTGGTCGCGTCGGCGGCAGGCATCGCGGGATCGAGATCGATCACGACTTTGGAAGTGTAGTCGCCGGCCTGTCGGCCGATCGCTGCGAGCGCCCGATCGAGCTCGCGGTCTGGCATCTCGGAGAGCTCGAGCTCCGTCTCGAGGAACCGCATCACACGCCGATGCGCTTTGGCGTAACCGCGCACCGGCCGCAGCTCCAGCAGGGGCGGCAGGGCGACGGGATCCTGCGAGCCGCCCGGAGCCCTGGCGACCGCATGCTCGAGCTCGAGCCACACGACCGTCTTGTCGCGGCGGTCGAGAATTCGCAGCCGCCAGCGGTTTACCTTCAGCTCGACCACCGGCAGCAGCCGTCGCATCTGCAATACCGGCGACAGCGCCCGGCGCAGCGGCCCGTCGGAAAAGGCGCCGGCGAAGGGTGGAACCGAGCGAGTGGCCCACTGAAAGCGCCGCTCGTCTTCACCAGCCAGCCAGCTCAGGACAGCGCCACGCGCGCCGGGGGCAAAGCGCAAACGGAAGCCGGCGCGATAGCATCGCCAGTCAAACGTGTCGAAGTATGAGACACGATAGGGCCGTCGGGCCTCGGAGGAGGTACGAAAATGGGCCGCCAAGGCGGCTTGCAGTCGGCCACCGTCCATATCCTCGGGCGCCGCGTACGTCGTGGTGTTCAGTTTTGCGAGAGTCACAGCACGAATTTTAAGCTCAACTGACTGCCTTGCCATCAAGTTCACTTGGCGAAAGCGGGTTCCGAGCTACACTAGACCAACATGGATTACGTCGACAGCGCCTACGACGAGCGCCACTCGGGTTGGGAGCGCTCCGCCCGCCGACCGCAGTTTCTGGCCGCCGTCGATCTCGGGTCCAACAGCTTTCGCATGGTCATCGCCAGGGTGGTCAACGATGAGCTGAGGCCCTTGGACCGGCTGCGAGAAGGGGTTCGCCTCGCCGAATGTCTCGACTCGCGGAGGCGGATCAATGCCGAGGGCAAACGCCGAGCCCTGGAGTGCCTGAAAAAATTCGGTCAGCGCTTGCGCGACTTCCCACCGAGCAGCGTGCGGGCGGTCGGCACCAACACGCTGCGCAAAGCCCGCAACACCAGTGGCTTCTTGGATCAGGCCGAGGCGGCGCTGGGTCACCCGATCGAGGTCGTCTCGGGGCAGGAAGAGGCCCGGCTGATTTTTCTCGGCGCCTCCCACAGCCTCTCGGGTGCCGACCGCAAACGCCTGGTCGTCGACATCGGCGGTGGATCGACGGAATGCGTGGTCGGAGAGTCCTTCGAGCCCATCCGAGCCGAGAGCATGTACATGGGCTGCGTCGGCTACACCCTGTCCTACTTTCCGGGCGGCAAGATCAACCGCAAGCGCATGCGCAAGGCGATCACCGCCGCCAGCCTGGAGCTGCGACCGATCGCGACCGATTTCCGGTACGTCGGTTGGGCCGGCTGCGCTGGGGCTTCCGGCACCATTCATGCGGTCGCCGGTATCCTGCGGCAAAACGGCTGGAGTGAGCGCGGTATCACTCCCGATGGCCTGGAGCGCCTGCGTGAGGAGGTCGTCGCGAGCGGCCACGTCGACGAGCTCGATCTGATCGGACTCAAGACGGATCGCGCCAAGGTGCTGCCAGGTGGTGTCGCCATCCTCAGCGCAGTCTTCGAGCGTCTCGAGATCGACCGCATGATGGTCTCATCGGGAGCCTTGCGAGAGGGCGTCCTCTACGACCTGCTCGGCCGAATCCGGCGTGAAGACGTTCGCGACCGCACCATTCAGCGCTTCATCGAGCAGTACGACGTCGATGTACCCCAGGCGCGGCGGGTTCAGGCGACCGCGCTGCGCTGCCTCGATCAGGTCGCGGAAGCCTGGGAGCTCGAGCCCGAGCGCTCGAAGCTGTTTCTGACCTGGGGTGCCAGCCTGCACGAGATCGGTCTCAGCGTCGCTCACGGCGGCTTTCACAAACACGGTGCCTACCTGATCGACCACTCGGACATGCCGGGGTTCTCGGTGCCCGACCAGAAGACCCTGTCGCTGCTGGTGCGCGGCGTGCGTCGCAAATTCCCCCGTCTGCAGTTCACCGAATTACCGCCGCAGGCCGCCCGCACCGCCATCCGCCTCTGCATCTTGCTGCGCTTGAGCTGCCTGCTCAACCGCAGCCGCAGCCAGCGCACCCTGCCCGAGATCAAGCTCACCGCCGGGCGTCGCAAGCTGGAGATCGAGCTCTCGCCGGGCTGGCTGGCTCAGCACCCGCTGAGCGCCGCCGATCTCGCGCAGGAAAAAGCCTATCTCAAGGCTGCGGGCATCAAGCTGAGAGTCGTGAAGCACGATATGCCGGCTGAGAGCTGAGCCCGGAAACCTGGCTTTCGACCTGCTACGCTAGGAGGCCCGCTTATTGGGGGATCTGCTCGCCAGCAGATCTGATGAGTGTCGGAGTCCTCATTTCTCGCTCTCATTCAGGATGGACGATAGCGCTATGCCTGCAAAGTCGACCCGCGAGTCAAAACCCTCCCGAAACGCAGCAGCCACGAAAACCGCCTCAAAGTCGGCTGACGACAAGTCCGACGCAAAGCCAGGGACCGATGACAACGCCAACGCCGGCCAGGATCTCGATAGCACTAGCAAGGCCGGCGCCAGCAAACCGACGCCGGATCTCGACGACTCCAGCCCCGCCCACGCTGATCGCGCCGATGAATCGACACTGCCGGATCTCGACGATTCCAGCCTGTTCATCAACCGCGAGCTGAGCTGGCTCGAGTTCAATCGTCGCGTGCTGGAAGAGGCGCTGGACGATTCCAACCCGCTGCTCGAGCGAGTCAAATTTCTGTCGATTTTCTCGTCCAACCTCGACGAGTTCTACATGATCCGCGTCGCCGGGCTCAGGCGCCAGCTGGCTACCGGAGTGCTGACCGCGCCGCCGGACGGGATGAGCCCGGCGGAACAGCTGGCCGGCATAAGGGAGCAGCTCAAGCCGATGCTCGAGAGCACCGCCCAATGCTGGAAAGCGGACCTGATGCCCAAGCTGAAAGAGGCAGGCATCGAGATCCTCGCCTACTCGGATCTCAAGCGCAAACAGCGTCAGCTCCTGCGGCGCCATTTCAAGCGCGAGATTTTCCCGGCGCTGACCCCTCTCGCCTTCGACCCGGGCCATCCGTTTCCACACATCTCGAACCTCAGCATCAACCTGGCGGTGGTGATCAACCACCCGAGCGGAGAAGAGCGGTTCGCCCGCCTCAAGGTGCCGCCAGTCTTTCCCCGCCTGCTCAGGATCCCGACCGAAGAGAAGGCCGAAGAGTACGAGCAGCTCGGCCTTTCCGAGCTGCGCAGCGACCGCCACTTCGTGTGGCTCGAAGAGGTGATCGCCGCCAACCTCGACCTGCTGTTCCACGACATCGAGGTCGCGGCCGCCTATCCGTTCCGCGTGACCCGCGACGCCGACTTCGAGATCGAAGAGGACGAAGTTTCGGATCTGCTGGAAGCCATGGAGGAGGTCGTCGGCCAGCGTCATTTTGGCTTTGCGGTCCGCCTCGAAGTCGATGACCGTATGCCGGACCGTATCCGCGACATTCTGATCAGCAACCTCAAGCTGAAGCTCTATCAGACCAACTCGGTCGACGGGCCGATCGGCATGGCCGACATCTTTCAGCTCTACCAGCTCGACCGGCCCGAGCTCAAAGACGCCCCGTTCTTACCGTATGTACCGTCGGCGCTGGCCGGCGAAGAGAAGAGCATCTTCTCGCTGCTGCAGAGGCGCAGCGTGCTGCTCTATCACCCGTACGACAGCTTCAACCCGGTGGTCGATTTCATCCGTGAGGCGGCCAACGACCCCGACGTCCTCACCATCAAGCAGACCCTCTATCGGGTCGGGCCGGACTCGCCGATCGTCAAAGCGCTGATGGAGGCCCGTGAAAACGGCAAGCAGGTCGCGGTGATGGTGGAGCTCAAGGCGCGCTTTGATGAGACCAACAACATCGTGTGGGCGCGCGCCCTGGAGCGCGCCGGCGTCCACGTCGCCTACGGCCTGCTCGGGCTCAAGACCCACGCCAAGATGAGCCTGGTGGTGCGACGCGAGAAGTCGGGCATCACGCGCTATGTCCACCTCGGCACCGGCAACTACAATCCGGTGACCGCTCGGATCTACACCGATCTGGGCTACTTCAGCTGCGAGACCAAGCTCGCCACTGACGTCTCCGATCTGTTCAACGCCCTCACCGGTTACTCACACAAAGAGACATACCGCAAGCTGCTGGTGGCGCCAGCTTCGATGCGCCAAGAGATCCTGCGCCGTATCGATCGCGAGATCGACTGCCACCGCAAGCACGGCAACGGCCATCTCGCCTTCAAACTCAACTCGCTGGCTGACAAGGCCTGCATTCAGGCGCTCTATCGAGCGTCCCGTGCCGGGGTCAAAGTCGAGCTGCAGGTGCGCGGCATCTGCTGTCTGCGGCCTGGGGTTCCGGAGGTCAGCGAGAACATCACGGTGACTTCGATCGTCGGGCGATTCCTCGAGCATTCGCGCATCTTCTACTTCCACAACGGTGGCGACGAGGAGCTCCTCTCGGGCAGCGCCGACCTCATGCCTCGCAACCTTGGTGGCCGGGTCGAGACCCTGTTCCCGATCGACGATGTCGAGATCCGCGAGGCCGTGCGGGACGACATCCTGTTCGCCCACCTGCGCGATACCCATGGCGCGCGCCGCCTACGCTCCGACGGCAGCTTCGAATCACTGCGGCCGGCCGACGGTCCAGGCCTCGACACCCAGCAGCTAATGCTCGAGCACCGCAGATCGTGGCGCCGCAAACGCCCCAAGAAGTCAGACTAGCTCTACTGCAGCCGAGAGCAGGATCGCCGAGCTGTGAGGTCGCGCTGGCGGAACGAGCACGGGCGAGTATGTCAGAGCAGAATCCGCGACCACCCTGCCCATAGAGTTGTTTATCCCAAAAGGTTGCGTCACTCGCATATGCCAAGGCGAGATACGCAGCTCGGCGCGCAGTCCACCAGCGCGACCGACTATCGGTCTTTCCTGAATGCGGGCTAGGCAGGCCTACCAGCTGCTGAAAGGCTTCTCGACAAGCGCTCGAGAAGTCGGACTAGCTCGATTTACCAGCTGCTGAAAGGCTTCTCAACAAGATTCGAGTTGAGGTACCTGGGATCGCCGGAAACTTCCCGGCCGACCCACGGCGGCAGCTCGACCGCCTGCTCCTCGCTCTCGAGCTCGACCTCCGCGACCACCAGGCCGGCGTTGACCCCGGCGAACTCGTCGACCTCCCAAACCGCACCGCCATACTCGATCTTGTATCGCGTCTTCTCGATCAGCGGCTCGAGGCACAGAGCGTCGAGCATGTGCTCGGCGTCGGCGGTGGGAATCTCATACTCGAACTCCAGACGCGTGAGGCCCTCGGCTCGACCCTTGACGGTCAAAATCCCACGATCGCCCTTGAGACGCACCCGCACGTTGCGCTCGACAGCAGTCGACAGGTACCCCTGGCGATAGACCGTACCGACGGCACCTTCGCGCCAGCCGTCGCCGTCGACCAAAAACTTGCGTTCGATCTCAGTACCCATCAAGGCACTCCTTCGAGCTTCGATGAAATCTCGCGCCACAGCTGCATGTAAGCCTGGGCGGGTTTGCTGCGGTACGCGAAGGCGTGCAGCGGGGTGCGCTGGAGGCCCATCTGCTCGACCAGGCTGGAGTAGGGAATCTCGGCCTCGAGCAGCGGCGATACGCGACGCAGGTTGCTGCCGCTGCCTTCCTCGAACTCTTGCCGAGTCCTGCGGTGCAAGCTGCGTCGCTGGTCGACCATGCTGAGGAAGGGCAGGACCAGCACGTCCTCCGGCCCCTCGCGCCGGAGATGGCGATCGAGCTGTACCAGCGTGCGCAGCGACAGCGGCGTCGGGATAGTCGGTACCAGCAGCGCATCGGCTGCTGCGAAGATGCTCTCGGAGGTGAGCGAGATCGAAGGGGCACAATCCAAAAACACGAAGTCGTAATCATCAGCCAGCGGCTCGAGCATCTGCGCCAGCCGACGGGTCGGCTCCTTCTTGGCGTCCAAGGCGAGATCGAGATGCCGGTAGGAAAAATCTGCCGGAATGAGGTCGAGCCCTTCGTAGTCGGTGCCGCGGATCTGCTCTTCGAGCCTGCCGCGATGCTTCTTCTTGAGCAGCCTCTCGCTGCCGCCCTTGATCTTGGGCTTGATACGAAAGTAGAACGACGCCGCTCCCTGAGGATCGAGGTCCCAGATCAAGACGCGCGCCCCAGCCAGGGCCGCCAGAAACGACAGATTGACCGCGCCGGCGGTCTTACCGACGCCACCTTTGATGTTGTAGAGCGCTAGGATCTTCACGACACGCGGATCTTAGCCTAGATGGCATCAGTCCTCACGCAGCGCTTTGCTGGGATCGAGCCGGGCAGCCTGCAGGGCCGGGCCGAGGATGGCTATGACCGTCACCAGGCCAACCACCAGGGCCGAGCCAGCGTAAACCAGCGGATCCAACGAGCCAATGCCGTACAGCAGGCTCGCCAGCGAGCGGCTCATCAGCGCCGCGATCAGCAGCCCCGAGACCAACCCGGCGATGATCCACAGGGCGGTTTGCCGCAGCAATCCCCGAACCACCTGAGCCGGAGCGGCACCGAGCGCGACGCGCGTGCCGATCTCCTGAGTACTGCTGGCGACCGTCTGGGAAACGACGCCGTAGACGCCCACCATCGCCAGCACCACCGCCAGGGCGGCGAACGCGATGAATAGCGTAAAGACTCCCTCGAGATCTCGAAGCTGGGCCGCGACCACCGCGTTCAGCGGGCTGACTCCATAAATCGGCAGATCCGAATCGATCCTCTGCAGCTCGAGACGCAGGGACTCCGTCAGCGAGAGCGGCTCACTACCGGTCTTGGCGACCAGCGCGATCGTCGGCCACCTGTCGTGGTACAGCAGCCCGGGCTGAGTGAAGGGCAGATAGACGGCGTTGCGCGAGGTCGTCCGCAGACTGCCATGCCGCACATCGCCGACCACGCCCACCACCTCGCGCCAGTGGAAATCCGGGTTGGCCGGCGTACCGTCAACCTCGAACGAGATCTTCTTGCCGATCGCCTGCGCCTCGGCACCAGGCCAGAAATGGCTCGCCAGCGCGTGGTTGATCACCACCACCTTGGGGCTGTCGAGGCGCATGTCGTCGCGGTCGTTGAAGTCGCGTCCATAGATCAGCGGAATGCCCATCGTGCGGAAGTAGGTCGGGCTCACCATCTGAAACAGCGTGTGAGAGAACTTCCCCATCCCTGGCAGCGGCCGATCTCGAGCCGCGACCACCGACATGTCTTCGCTGTTGCCCACCAGGGGAAGGTTGCTGGTTATCGCGACGCCTTCTACCCCGCCCAGGTCGCCGACTCTGCGAAGCACCGACTCGTAGAACTGAATCTGCTGGTCCGAGCCGGAGTACTTCGGCGTCGGCAGGGTCACGTGCGCGCTCAAGATGCCCTCGGCTCGAAAGCCGGGGTCCTGATCGCGCAGGCGCAGCAGACTGCTGAGCATCAGGGCAGCACCGATCAGCAGCACCACCGCAACCGCGATCTCCGCCCCCACCAGCAGCTTCTCGAGCCTTTGAGGAGCACGGTTCGAAGGCGCCCGCAGAGCCGCTCGAAAGCTTGCTCGCGGAGCCCGCAGCGCGGGTATGAGGCCCGCTCCCAAGACCGCCAGCAGCGTGATCAGCAGAGCGAAGAAAACCACCGGCGCATTGAGCGCGAGATCGACGTGCCCCAGCGTTTCGGCCGGCAGCCTGCTCGCCAGCACCTCCAGGCAGACCTGCGCCAGAAGCAGGCCGGCACCGCCGCCGAGCAGCCCGAGCACTAGCGTCTCGGTGATCACCTGGCGCGCCAGGCGCATCCGCCCCGCCCCGACCGCGGCGCGGGTCGCGAACTCTTGGCGGCGCCGGACGCCACGCGCCAGTAGCAGGTTGGCGAGATTGGCGCAGGCGATGATCAGCACGAATCCGACGCCGCCGATCAAGAGCCGCAGGATCGGGCGGACCTCGCCCACGACATCCTCGAACAGCTCGACGGCGGCAAAGTCGCTCTGCTTCATGATGGCGTGCTCCTGCGAGAGCTCGCGGGCGATGCGCTCGAGATCCTGGCGTCCGTCTTCGGGCCGCAATCCTTGCCTGAGCCGCCCGACCATGAAGAGCTCGGGACTCTCCTCGCGGGTAGCGGCGAGCTGATCGCGGAACAGCCCGATCGGTATCCAGAAATCTCCGACGCGGTAGGGACCGAGCTTGCGGGTCCTGAGGTCCGCCGGCAAGACGCCGATCACCGTGTACGGCAGGCCATCGAGGGTGATCGAGCGCGACAGGATCGCCTCGTCGCCTCCGAACCGTCGACTCCACAGCTCATGGCTGAGCAGGACCGTGCGCGGCGCTCCGGGCTGATCGTCGGTGAGAGCCAGGCCGCGACCCAGATGCGGATTGACGCCGAGCGTCGCGGGCAGATCACCCGAGACCAGCAGGCCGCGCAAGCGTTCCGGGTCGCCGCTGGCGCCGGTCAAGGCGAGGTCTTTCTCGACGAACACCGCCATCGATTCGAACGCGCGATTGCGCTCTTTCAGATCGTCGACGGTGGGAAACGAGAACGGCATCGCACCTTCGACCCCCTCCACCACTCGCCAGGCGACCATGACCCGGTCGGCATTGGCGTAAGGCAGCGGCTGGAGCATCAGCGCATGGGTCACGCTGAACATCGCCACGGTCGTACCGATACCCAGCGCCAGCAGAGCAATGCTGAGCAGTGAGAAACCTGGCCGCCGAACCAGGGAGCGCACTGCAAAGTGCAGATCCTGAACCCAGCTCACGGCTGCCTCCTGCGATGGCGCGCCCCTCCCCTCGCGAGCCAGGGGATGGGTGATCGAGTCAAAGACATAGAAGGTTAGTCGCCGTTGATAAACCTAATTGGCCTCTGGGCCAGGCGCTGAGCCCCCTTCGGATCCACAGCTCATGACAATCGGCTGCCCCTGCACTCACACTCCACCTGCCACTGGCCCTCACCAGGGAGTCACCAATGCAGCTGCCGACTGAGCTGACCGAGCGAGAAAGAACGCTGCGGAGAAAAGATTTCAAGGGGAGTCTCGAACTTGGGAGAATTGTACAGCATGCGCGCCCAGGGTTCGACCCGCAGCAGGCGAGCCCCCATTTCTGAGTTAGGCTCCAGCCCTCATGGATCCCTGGTACCAGATCCCCCTGCTATTCGTCGTCGGTCTGGCGGCCGGCACGCTGAATGTGCTCGCAGGCGGCGGTTCGTTCCTCACGCTGCCGGTGCTGATCTTCATCGGTCTGCCCCCCGGAATCGCCAACGCCACCAACCGTGTCGCGATCTTTCTGCAGAACGTCGGCGCGGTGTGGAGCTTCAAACGTTTTGGGGTACTCGATTCGAAGTCGCTGCTGTGGGCCGCGGTGCCCGCCACCCTGGGCGCCATTCCCGGCGCCTGGCTCGCCCTGGCGATTCCCGACCGAGCGTTCCAGAAGCTGCTCGCGGTGCTGATGGTGGCGGTCACTTTGTGGACCCTGTGGTCGAGCCGTGGCGAAGCTGACGATACCCAGCGGCCCGAAAACCGCCCGAGCTACCTCACCCTCGGCGCCGGGTTCTTCGTCGCCGGCGCCTACGGTGGCTTCGTGCAGGCCGGGGTGGGCTTTCTGGTGCTGGCCGTGACCACTGCCGCGGGTCTGGATCTGGTGCGCGGCAACGCCGTCAAAGTGCTCACGATCCTCGCCTTGACCGCCGTCTCGCTGGCGATATTCGTCTGGCAGGGCCGGGTCGACTGGCCGATCGGCCTCAGTCTGGCCAGCGGCACCGTGGTGGGTGGCGTGCTCGGCTCCCGGTTGACCGTACAGCGCGGCCACAAGTGGCTGCAGCGCGTGGTCACGATCACCATCTTGATCTTCGCCGTCAAGCTCTGGCTGGCTCCGTAGCCTCGTCTGGTCCCGTAGCCCCGTCTGCTGGGAGACCGGCCCGTCCCTCGGATATCCTTTGACGACATGCAAGCGTCCTCAGGCCCTCACATGCTCACAGGTGCCCACCTGCGCCCGCTGCTCGCTCTGGTGTTACTAGGTCTAGTGTCGTTGGGGTGCGGGTTCCGTGAGCCTGAGACGCCGATCCAGATCGGTTTCCTGTCCTCGTTGACCGGTGACTCCGCGTCCTACGGTGTGGCGAACCTTCAGGGAGTCGAGCTCGCCATCGACCAGATCAACCAGCGGGGCGGAATCCTCCTGGACGGTCGCAAGCGGCCGATTGAGCTTCTCGTCCGTGACACCAAGGCGGTGCCTGAAACCTCACTCGAGGCGGCGCTCGAGCTGATCAACCGCGATCAGGTCGTCGCGCTCGTCGGCCCCTTCCAAAGCGAGACGGCCATTCCGGTGGCGGTAGCCGCCGAGCAGGCCGGAGTCCCCATGCTGAGCCCGGCGAGCAGTCATCCCGAAGTGACCCGAGGCAAACGCTACGTCTTTCGGATTTCGTTCCTCGACGCGGCCCAGGCCAAGGCGATGGCTCGGTTCGCCCACGGCGAGCTCGGCCTCGAGACGGCGGCCACGCTGTATGACAAGACCAATCCCCACAGCCACAATTTCGCCGAGACTTTTCAGCGTGAGATCGAGAGTCTGGGGGCTCGACTCGTCGCCAATGAGCCGTACTTCAGTGGCGAGACCGACTTCAGCGCGGCGCTGACGCGCATCCGGGACAGCGGAGCCCGGGCGCTGCTCCTGCCCAACTTCGAGCTCGACGTCGTCCGCCAGGTAAGTCAGGCCCGCGACCTCGGCCTGGAAGTCATCTTCCTCGGCAGCGACAGCTGGAGGACCGAGACCATGGCGGGGCTGCCCGTGATGCAGGGCGCCTACCTATCCGAACAGTGGCATCCCGACCTTGGCAACCCGCAGAGTCGAGCGTTCGTCGAGAGCTTCAAGGCGACCTATGGCCAATCCCCGGGATCGGGCGCTGCCCTCGGTTTCGACGCGGTGGGGCTGCTGGCGCACGTCATCGAATCCCAGGACAGCCTCGAGCCCCAGCCGCTCCGCGACGGCCTGGCGAACCTCACAGGCTACCCTGGCGTGACCGGACCGATCTCCTACCAAGGGAGCGGCGATCCCATTCGCGGCGTCGTGATCATTAGCTACCTGGACGGTGCCACCGTCTTTCACGGCCAAGTCGCTCCCCAGCCGCCAGGGTGAGCAGAGGAGCAGAGGAGCAGAGGAGCAGAGGAGCAGAGGAAAACGAGTGAGCCGAACGAGCCGAGTGAGCGTCGTGAACGACGCGAACTTACGGCCTGCAGCCCACCTCGCGACCTCCTCCAACGACCATGCGATCCGCCGATCGTCGTAGGGCCCGCTTCGCCCCCTTGCTGCGCGGCAAAGGGCTGGAGATCGGCGCCCTGCGCAACCCCTTCGAAGTCGGCGACGACGCAGAAGTCGTCTACTCCGACATCTTGCCGCCGGAAGAGATCGAGCGCCGCTACCCGGGCGGCGTCCACCCCGATATCTTGAGCGACAGCGAGTCGTTTCCCACCGTAGGAGACGACACCTTCGACTTCCTGATCGCCAACCATGTCCTCGAGCACCTCACCGACCCGATCCGCGCCTTGAGCGAGTGGCATCGCATCCTGCGCGACGGCGGCCTGGCGCTGGTAGCGCTGCCCGACAAGCGCTACACCTTCGACGCCGACCGTCGACGCACGCCGCTCGCCCACCTCATCGCCGATTCCACGAGCAACCTCGAGCCGCGGCTCAAGAACTTCGAGCACCTGGTCGATTGGGCCACCCATGTCGAAGGGCTCACTCCCGGATCCGCGGAGTGGAAGCGCTGGATCGAAGACTGCTTCGAGAACGGCTTCGCGGTCCACAACCACGTCTGGGTGCTGCAGGACATCCTCCACCTGCTGATCTACCTCTACACCCGAAACGTCGCCCCGTTCGCCCTCGCGCGCTGCCGCAACACCGCCCCAACCGGCAACGAATTCATCGTCCTGCTGCGCGCCCGCAAGCGCCCCGCGGGCCCGCGGCGAGCTATCGACCTGGCGCGGCTGACGGCGTCGACTGGCCTGGCCTGGCTGCAAAATCCGCTGCAGATCGCTCAGGCGGCGGCGAAAAGGCGACTCAAGCGTCGGGTTTGAAGGCCTGGGATTGGCTCATCCCAGTCGATGGCCGATCCCAGTCAAGACCTGGCCGAATGATCGAAGCTCGCCGAACCCTTCCGCAACGTCAACATACCCAGTGCGAGCTTCGCACCCGGTATCTTCACCTCAAACATACCCAGTGCGAGCCTCGCACCCGGTATCTTCACCTCAAACATACCCGGTGCGAGCCTCGCACCGGGTATGTTGACGTTGCAGAGACCACTTTCTGGCTTCGAGCCCAAGACTTGGGACTCTGCCCTCCCTCCCAAGCTGCGACGAACCGAAGCTCCAGCGTCCGCGGCCGCGATTGGGTTGCCGGCTCGGGGGGAGCGATCAGCCGCTGTGGCATACTGAACCATGGCCCAACGCAGCGGTAGCGCCGACCTCCCCCTCCACACCGGCCGCGTGCCGCCATGGCTGGCGCGGCGCATGGAGCGACTGGGGCGGGTGATCGTCGAAGCGGTGATCCTGCATTACGGTCGCGACGAGTTTCTGCGCCGCCTGGCGCACCCCTTCTGGTTCCAGTCGTTCGGCGCGGTGATGGGAATGGACTGGCATTCCTCGGGCATCACCACCAGCGTCGTTGGCGCGCTCAAACGCGGCCTGGCGCCGCTCGAGCACGAGCTCGGCCTGCGGGTGTGCGGAGGACGCGGACGCCACTCGCGCAAGACGCCCTCCGAGCTGCTGGCGGTCAGCGAGCGGGTTGGGCTCGACGGCAACGACCTCGCCCGCACCAGTCGCCTGGTCGCCAAAGTCGACTCCGCCGCCGTCCAGGACGGCTTCGACATCTACCTCCACAGCTTCGTGATCGCCGACGATGGCGCCTGGGTAGTGATCCAGCAGGGCATGAAGCCCGCTGAGCGCCAGGCGCGCCGCTACCACTGGCTGTCCGAGGGCCTGAACGACTTCTTGGACGCACCGCACGCCGCCATCGACGGCCCGCGGCAGGGAGAGATCCTCAACCTCACCGACACCCGCGCCGCGCCGTCGCGCGATGCTCAAGTCGAGCTGATCCAGCAGGGGCCCGAGAGCGTCACGGGCACACTGCGCCAGCTGCGCGGTGACGCCAATCGCAGCCTGTTCGATCTCGACGCCGGTCCGCGTCCTCACCTGACGCGTCCCCACCTCACGATGCCAGCCCACCACGACGTGAGGATCAGCGACGTTCAGCTGCGGCGCTTGGCCAGCAACCTCGCCGCCGCCGCCGACCGCGGGCCCGTCGATTTCCCCGATCTGCTGCTCATGCCCGGCATCGGCGCCCGCACCGTCGAAGCGCTGTCGCTGGTGTCGGAAGTCGTCCACGGCACCCCCACCCGCTTCTCCGACCCGGCCCGCTTCTCGATGGCCCACGGCGGCAAAGACGGCCAGCCCTTCCCGGTGCCCGTCGACGTCTTCGACCACACCCTCACCACCCTGCGCCAAGCCGTCGACGCCGCCCGCCTCGGCAACGACGACCGCCTCCAGGCCCTGGAGCGCCTGGATCGGCAGGCCCGTCAGCTCGAACAGCACGTGGAGCTCGAGGGACAGCCCGCCCAGGGCTTCGACGCCTTCCTCGAAACCGAACGGCGTCGCAGCCCGGACTACGGCGGCCGCACCGTCTTCGGTCCAGCGGGTCGCCCTCGACCACGGAAGCCGCGGCGAACCGCTCCGTCAAAGCCCAAGCGACGAAACAACCGCCAGCTCGTGCTGCCGGGCCTGGGCACTGGCAGTCGGAGTTAGCCCGAGCGGATTCGTAACCCGGGCATCTAGAGCTGAAGCGCCAGACGCATGCAGTAGACTCGCACGAAGATGATCGGCACGAAGCTCGCTCACTACGAGCTCCTCGAAGAGCTCGGCCGAGGTGGCATGGGAGTCGTTTACAAAGCTCGCGACACCCGCCTCGATCGATTCGTTGCCGTCAAGGTTCTGCCGGCGGAGAAGGTCGCCCATCGCGAGCGGCAGCAGCGCTTCGTGCAGGAGGCCAAGTCCGCCTCGGCGCTCAATCATCCCAACATCGTCACCGTCTACGACATCGCGGAAGAGGACGGCACGTCCTTCATCGCCATCGAGTATGTGGCGGGCAAGACCCTGGCCGAGCTGATTCCCCGTCAAGGGATGCGGCTCGGCGAGGTCCTGAAGCACGCCGTACAGATCGCCTCCGCTTTGACGGCGGCGCACCAGGGCGGCATCGTGCACCGCGATCTCAAGCCCGGCAATGTGATCGTGGGTGACGACGGACGCCTGCGTCTCGTCGACTTCGGCTTGGCCAAGCTGGTCGAAGCCGACTCCGACTCGGACGTAACCCTGACGTTCCGCGAAAGCGGCCCACAGACCCAGGAAGGCACCATTTTGGGGACGGCCGCCTACATGTCGCCCGAGCAGGCCGTGGGACGCGCCGTGGACGCCCGCTCCGACATCTTCAGCTTGGGCAGCCTGCTCTACGAGATGGCCACCGGCCGCAGCGCGTTCCAGGGCGATTCCGCCATGTCCACCCTCGGCGCGATCATCCACAAGGAGCCGGAGCCACTGCCGCCCGAGGTGCCGCACGACCTCCAGAAATTGATCGAGCGCTGCCTGCGCAAAGACGTTGCGCGGCGCTATCAGCACATGGCCGACGTCAAGGTGGTGCTTGAGGAGCTGAAAGACGCCTCGGATTCCGGAACCCTGGTTGCCACACCGATCACCGCCCCGACCACGCAGCTCCAGTCGCCCCGCGCCGCACTGTGGCGGCGGGCCAGCGTCCTGGGGCCGGTCCTGGCGGTGGCTGTACTGGCCCTGGCCGCGTGGTGGTGGCGTCCCCAGCCAAGCGTGGAGACGGCGCCGCTGGTGCCGACGCCGCTGACCAGCTATCCCGGCATCGAGCAGACCCCCGCCCTCTCGCCGAGCGGGGAGCAGGTGGCCTTCTCGTGGAACGGCGAGAGTCAGGACAACTTCGACATCTACGTCCGGGTGGTCGGCGCCGAGGGCACCGTGCGCCTGACCGACGATCCGGCCTTCGACTGGGCCCCGACCTGGTCG
>JBCCEE010000096.1:0-21651 GCA_039030415.1 Acidobacteriota bacterium | reverse complement strand
TCGTTGCCGAGGATGATCACGGTGGCAGCGGCTGAGATGTTGGCGCGCTCGAGGTTCTCCTCGTTGACCTCGCCGTGGATGAAGAACAGCTTGTCGTCGTCCACCGGTTTGGCGTCGATCTCGGCGAGCAGCACGATCGGAGTCTCGATCGACCGCTGATCCGAGCGCAGCTCGCGGTAGATTGCCGCGGCTCGCTGATTCCATTCGCAGATGATGTAGTGGTCACGCAGTTGTACTTGGTCCATGCCACGCTCTCTCTTGAGTTGGATCTCGACGAAGAAGCCGGCGATCGTCGCCGTAAACATGCTCAGGACGCCGATGCCAAAGAACATCAGCGTGATGCCGATCAGCCGGCCGGTGACCGTGACGGGCGTGAAGTCGCCATAGCCGACGGTGGTGACGGTGACGATGCTCCACCACAGCCAGTCGGTGAGCGAGATCTGAGGTTCGAGCTGCGATAGAGCCACCGCGCTCAGCACGCTGAGCAGAACCAGGAACAGCAGAATTCGGTGCAGGTTCTCACGCCTGAGGAAGCGCACCAGGCGTTCGACCCAGCGGGGAGGGCTAGGGCGTTGATCCATCAGTAGAGATCCCAGTCGCTATTGCGGTAGTAGGTGAAGACGGCCAGGTTGGACTCTTCTGAGACATCGATCGTCTCGAGCTCATCGAATACGCCCTTGCCGAAGTGGAGCATAGAGATCATCGCTTCGGCGTTCAAGAATCGAGTCTCGATATCCGAGAAGTCGAGCGCCAGCAGGCGTTCGCGCAGGTCGACGCGGTTGCGCTCCACCGCTTCTTCCAGCGTCGCCGGTCCACGCTGCGCAATCACCCAGCCCCATTCGCCGAGGGTCGGAACATGATTGTGGAGCGGTACCGCGGGCAGTCCGGTAGCGCGGATCGACTTGAGGATCGACAAAAAGGCACGACGCGAAAAGAACGGACTGGTGGCCTGGGTCACCAGCACCCCGCCGGGGCTCAGGTGGCGTACGACCAGCTCGTAGAACGGCCGGCTGTAGAGCCGTGCCAGGCTGGTGGTTCGCGGATCGGGCAGGTCGATGATCACGACGTCGAAACGCTCATCGCTCTCTAGCAGGAAGCCGTAGCCATCGCGATGCACGATCTCGACCCGGGGGGCCGCCAGCGAGTCACGGTTGACGCGGCGCAGCTCTGGGTGAGTGGTGGCGAGCTGAGTGACCGCCGGATCGAGCTCCACCAGGGTGACCGCCTCGACGTCGCCGTGCTTCAGCACCTCGCGGATCGCCACGCCGTCGCCTCCGCCGATCACCAGCACCCGGTGGCGCGCGGCGGCGAGCTTCATCGCCGGGTGCACCAGCGGTTCGTGGTAGCGTTCTTCGTCCGCGCTCGAAAGCTGCTGATGGCCGTCGAGATAGAGCCAGACGTCGTCTTTCCAGCGAGTCATCACGATGCGCTGGAAGCGCGTCTGCTCCTGGTAGATCACCCGGTCGCGATACTTGTGCTGCTCGCCGAAACGCACGATCGGTTCGACCATGAGCCCCAGGGCCACCAGGCACATGGCCACTACCAAGACGCCGAGAGCGAGCGGCAGAGGCCAGCTCAGAGCGCTGCGATAGCGCCACGCCAGATAAGACGCGACCGTGAGATTGAGCGCGCCCAGCACCAGGGGCGTGTAGGTCAGGCCGAGGTAGGGTAGACCGACCAGGGCGAAGAACAGACCGCCGATCAGCGCTCCGTAGTAGTCTTTCTCCAGCACCCGGCCGATATTGAGGTGCAGGGCCTCGAAGGTCTCGTTGAGCCGCGTCACCAGCGGCAGCTCGAGGCCGATCAACATGCCGATGGCGAACGCCATCGGGTAGATGATCAGCGCCACCCAGGAGGTATAGGCCGACAGCAGGTATACCAGCGGCGCGCTCGCCGCGACCAGCATCGACAGGATCAGCTCGACGCCGATGAAGGTATCGAGCAGCGGCTCACGGAACACTAGGCTGAATCGGCTGCCGACGCCCATCGCGAACAGCATCAGCGAGATCACCAGCGTCCAGTGCAGCACCGCGTCGCCGAGCAGATAGCTCGCCAGAGTCGCCATCACATACTCGGCGACAATGCCGGAAATGCCGGTGACGAAAATACAGGCCTTGAGAATCGCGCTCTGCGGCCCGCCTGCTGATTGGCTCAGAACATCGCCCAGCCGATGAGGATGGAGGCGATGACGTAGGAGGTACCTTCGAGGATGCCAGCGCCGACGTTGGGGTCCTCCTGGTGAACCATCTCGTCGGTCAGGCTGGCGCCGGTCACCAGCAGGCGGTCGGTCAGGATCCGCACGCCGGGCAATAGCACCAGACCCATCAGCAAGAAGAAGACGAACTCGGTCAGGCTGGTCTGCCAGTCGATGAAGTCACCGCTTACGCTGAAGCGCACCAGGTTGCCGAGACCGATGAGCACGCCGGCGAAGGCGACGCCGACCGCCACGTTGTCCTGCTCGATCTCGTCGTGGAGGTTGAATCCGGACAGCTTGTTGTAGACGATGCCGCCTAGAATCAGAGCCAGCTGACCGAGGCTCCAGAACGCCAGAACCACGACCAAGTCGATGTTCTCACCGTTGACGGCGCCGGAAATGATCAGGCCGTTGGCGATGTGGTTGCCAGCCTCCACCGCGCCGGTGCCGGCATTGCGGTCCTCGATAATCTCCTTCTCGTTGCGGAACTGCGGCAGAATGATCTTGTCGTTGAGAGCGCTCGACAGATTGATCAGGACGATCGCCAGGCCGCCGTAGAGGAAGAGGTCGATCAGGTCAGTGGTGAGGTCGACGGCTTCACCGGAGAGGACGCTGCTGAGCGCGAAGACCAGCCCCAGGTAGTAGCCAACCACCGCCAGGGACAGCGCCAGGTTGTCGTTCTCGAACAGCTCCTCGGCGAGCACGAAACCGGTGTGACGCCGAGCGTAGATCAGCTTGCCGAGCAGCAGCAGCACAAAGATCGCTGCCAGGTAGACCACGCCGGTGACGAAGATATCCAGTTGCACGTAGGACATGGGAAGCCTCCGGCGTTGCTGCTATTTGCCGCGTGCGCCGCTGCGCGAGCGCGAACTGCTGGCGCGGCTGCGTACCTTCTGCGAGAACCGCTGGTTCTGGGAGCGCTGGCGCACCTGCTGACGCTGGTAGAAGGTGGGATTCGACGTCTTGGTGTAGGAGCCTCGCGTGCCGTAGTTGTTCGACGGGCCGAAGTATGTTCTCCCGGTGGTGCGAGCCGAGCGGTAGGAATCGTAGTCCGCTCGGTAGATCGGGCGGTTGAAGCTGCCCAAGAGGTGGCTGAACAGTGCGTACTTGCCGTAGAACTCCCAGAACGAGCTGCCGTTGCTGTCGGTCCGCCAGCTGCCGTAGTTGGGGTTGCCGATGTACTGATATCCCGGCGGATAGTTGGCGGTCTCGGGAGACTGGCTGTCTCGAGTCTTCGACAGAACGACCATGCCGAGCAGCGCTTCATACCTCTCGAAGAACTTCGGGCTGACTTCCACCCAGTTGAGCGTCTCGGACTCGAAGCTCAGGCCGGCACTGCCCTCGGCGTCAGGTTGATTGGCGCTGCCGTCGCTAGGTGCGCCAGTTCCGTCAGAGCCGCTGGCACTCGCGCTACGGTTGCCGTTGTCGGCTGCTTCCTGACCGTACACGACGGTGTAGCGATGGTGGTAGCTCTTGAAGAACGTACCGGCGATATCCATATCGGCCAGGACCACAGCGTACTCCGGGTAGACGTCGAGCTGGCGCGATAGTCTGACCAGGGGATCGCCCGGCTCGGAAGCGCAGCCGGCCAGGGATCCGGCGACCAGCAGCGCCGCGACGAGCGCGCCGCCTCGCCTGCTCGGTCCAGGGTTGGAGCGATGGCTCATGTCGATTCTCCCGGCAGAATATCGGTGAATTGGTACTCCTCCACGAAGTGACCGGCAACGGCTGAGAGCTCGGTCTCACTCCACTGGACGATCGACACGAAGCCCTCTTCGTCCTCGTCCAGGAATTCCCACTGAATGAGCTCTTTGCGCTCTTTACCGTCGGCCGAGACGAGCTCGCCGCCGGCCGAGTCGTCCAGATAGTAGACGGTGCCTTTGTAGGTCACCTGCTCGGGCGCCTCGTCGTGGTCGAGGATGTGCTGCCGTACGCCGGTGCCTAGAGCGCCCAGCGGTATGGTCTTCGAAAGCGACCAGGCATCGCCCTGCTCGGAGCGCTCCAGGTAGAGCTTGTCGGTGCCTTCGGTCAGCTCCCACTCTTCGGCCGTGCGGCCACCGTTGAAGCTATAGCGGCTGTATTCGGTGACGACCCAGGTACGGAGGTCGTAATCCACCAGGTAGCCCACCTTGAGCTTGGCGAGCACCAGATCAGCCAGGGGATCGAGCTCGGGCTCGCTGCGGGTCTTGCGGAAGCGGTCTAAGAATCCCATCGTTCTCGCTAAGTCTCCTCGCTGCCAGCACGATTGATAGCACAGATCAGGTCTGCCGGCAAAAATGTCGCGACAACGAGCTGCCGCAGCTTTGCTATTCTTCACGGGTGAGCGCCAGCACGTATTCGCCGGTCGACGGCCGTTCCAAGACCCTGGCGCTGCTCGTCTCGGTCTTCACGATCGCCACCTGCGGGCTGGTCTACGAGCTGCTGGCCGGCACGATCGCCAGCTATCTGCTGGGCGACAGTGTCACCCAATTCTCCATCATCATCGGACTCTACCTGTCGGCGATGGGGTTGGGATCGTACCTGTCGCGCTACTTCCAGCGCGAGCTGGTGGTGCGTTTCATCCAGATCGAAATCCTTGTCGGCCTGATCGGTGGCGTCTCGTCACCGGTATTCTTCTTCGCATTCGCCGAGCTGCAGGCGTTCCGCCTGGTACTGTTCAGCTGGGTGTTGATCACCGGCGTCCTGGTGGGGCTCGAGATTCCGCTGCTGATTCGCATCTTGAAGGAGCGTTTCCCGCTTGACGATTTGATCTCGCGGGTGCTTTCGCTCGACTACGTCGGCGCGCTCGCCGCCTCGCTGCTGTTTCCGCTGTGGCTGGTGCCTAGAGTCGGTCTGATGCGGACCTCGTTCATTTTCGGCGCGCTCAATGTGGCGGTGGCGATCTGGACGTGCCACATCTTCTATCGCGAGCACCGTCGCCCATCGCTGTTGGTACAGGCTTACCTGGCCCTGGGCCTGCTGGTCGCTGGCATCTTCACCTCCGCCGAGCTGGCGAGCTTCTCCGAGCGACGGCTGTACAAAGAGCCGATCATCTTCTCCCAATCGTCGCCCTATCAGCGCGTCGTGCTGACCCGCAGCGACGAGGAAGTGCGGCTCTACCTCAACGGTGAGCTGCAGTTCTCCTCGCTCGACGAATACCGCTACCACGAGGCTCTGGTCCATCCCGGTCTGGCGGCCGCCCCGTCGCCTCGGCGTTGCCTGGTTCTCGGAGGCGGAGACGGCCTGGCGGTGCGCGAGCTGCTCAAGGACGACCGCGTCGAATCGATCACGCTGGTCGATCTAGATCCTCTGGTCACCCAGAGTTTCCGCGACCATGCCACCCTGGCCTTGCTCAATGATCACGCTCTACGATCGCCGCGGGTGACGGTACACAACGCTGACGCCTTCGTCTGGCTGCAGGATCAGGAGCAGCCTTTCGATTTTATCGTCGTCGATTTCCCGGACCCGCTGAGCTACTCGGTCGGTAAGCTCTACACGCGCACGTTCTACCGCCGTCTGATTCGCCACCTGGCGCCGGGCGGCCTGATCGCCATTCAAAGCACCTCGCCGCTGGTGTCGCGCCGCTCCTTTTGGTGCATTGTCGAGACGCTGCGCTCAGTAGGTTTGGAGGTGACGCCCTACCATGCGCCGGTGCCGACCTTCGGGGAGTGGGGTTACACCTTGGCGTCACGGGAGCCGATCCAGATTTCGGACCGGCTGGCGCCCGGGCTACGGTTCCTCGCGCCCGAGGTCCTTCCTAGCCTGTTCGCCTTTCCCGCCGACATGCAGCCGGTAGCGGTCGAGCCGAACCAGCTCAACAACCAGATTCTGGTGCGTTACTACGAACAGGGCTGGCGGCAGTACACCCAGCGGCATTCCCAGCGGTCCGGACCGTGAGCAGGTGTCCGCCAGGTCGTGGGCTCGATCGTCGCCAGCTGCTGCTCGGTGCGCCGGGGCTGGCCGCTGCCTGGACCCTGGGCTGTGCACCGTATCCTCGCGCTCCCGGTAGCTTTGGTGAAGGCGTCGATCTGAGCGCTATCAGCGGCGGCATCGTCGGCGCGAGTCTAGAGCTTGGGCATCGCCTGCGCACCGGCGATCTGCCGGAGCCGAGCAGCGTTCGCGAGGTTCCACTGCTGATCCTCGGTGGCGGCATTGCCGGCTTGTCTGCCGGTTGGAAGCTGCTCAATAGCGGCGTCGGCGACTTCGAGCTGCTAGAGCTCGAGGATACCGTCGGCGGCAACTCGCGCTGGGGGGAGAACGAGGTCTCGCGGTTTCCGTGGGGCGCCCACTACCTGCCGCTACCGACGCCGGAGTGTACTGCCGTGCACGAGCTGCTGGCTGAGATGGATCTGATCGTCGGCGAGCACCCCGACGGCACGCCGATCTACGATCCCCGCCACCTTTGCCATGCGCCGCACGAGCGCGTGCTGCTCGACGACGGCTGGCGCGATGGTATCTCGGCGCGCGACCTGATGAGCTCGACCGAGGCTGCCGAGCTCGCGGCCTTCGAGCGCCAGGTGGCGATCTATCGCTCCTGGCGTGGCGCCGATGGCCGCCCCGGCTTCGCACTGCCAGCGGCGCTTTCGAGTCCCGATCCCGAGCTGCTCGAGCTCGACTCCCTCTCCCTGCGCCAGGACCTGGACCGCCGGGGATGGCGGTCCGAGCGTCTGCGCTGGTACCTGGACTATTGCTGCCGCGACGACTATGGCTGCAGCCTCGAAACCACCTCGGCATGGGCGGGTTGGCACTACTTCTGCTCGCGGCCCGAGGAGGTGGAGTACCTGACCTGGCCGGAGGGCAACGGCCGGGTTGTCCAGCATTTCGAAGCGCGGCTGGGAGACCGGGTGCGTACCGGGCAGCTGATCACCCGCATCACGCCGACCGCTGACGGCTCGCAGGCAGGTGTCGCGGTCGACGTGCTCGACGCCGGCCGCGAGACTGTCGAGCGCCTACACGCACGGCACGTGATCTGCGCCCTGCCGCGCTTCGTCGTGCCCTATCTGATCGCGGGTTACGAGCTGGCGGGCGTCGAGCGCTTTACGTACAGCCCGTGGGTAGTGGCCAACCTCACCGTGCGTCGGCTGCCCGAAGGCGTCGCATGGGACAACGTGATCTACCATAGCCGCTCGTTGGGTTACGTTGTGGCCACCCATCAGAACCTGGAGATCGCCCGTCAGCGCAGCGTCCTGACCTACTACCTGCCGCTCACTGACACCGATCCTTCGGCCGCTCGGCAGAGTATGCTGGAGCGCAGCTGGGAGGAGTGGGCCAGCGCCATCCTCGCCGATCTGGCGCTGGCGCATCCCGACATCCACTCCCGAGTCGATCATCTCGACGTCATGCTGTGGGGGCACGCCATGATCCGGCCCGTACCGGGCTTCTTCTGGAGCGAGGCCCGTAGGCTAGCTGCCGAGCCCTTCGGTGCCATTCATTTCGCCCATTCCGACATGAGTGGGCTTTCGCTGTTCGAGGAAGCACAGTACCAAGGCGTCAAGGCGGCTGAAGCCGTGATGTCCGAGCTCGGTCATGCCTACCGAAGCTCTCTATGAGCTCTAGTTTCTTGACATATCTGTTAAGTCGATTCGAAGGGTTCGAGGCAATCCACTGAATAGCTGGAGCCGTCTTGCTGGAGCGGACAGACAGAGCTCACCATGGTAGTCTGAAGCCAAGAGCTCAAGGGGGCAGCAGGGGCGAGAGAGAGTGCCTCAGGCGACACGGCACTCGCTGCAGGATGCTGGGCGAGCCGAAGTCGCGGTGGCAATGCCTTGGCGTTTGTAGCAATAGACCGGCAAGCATTATTCCGAGAGCGATCTGGTATTTTGAGTGAGGTCGATAGCAGCGAGATTCCGCTCGAGCCGGCAGCCATCGAGCGTGACAAGGCGGAGCGGCTGAGGCGTTTCCATACGGTGCGATCGCCGCCCCTGCGGGTGATGGGAGATTCGGTCTTCCTAGCTTTCGCCTGGCTGCATCACGCGTTCATCCTGCCAAATCCCGAGCTGACCGATACCCTGATCACTGTCACCGTCGCGACGGTGATCTACGTTGTCGCCAGCTGGCTGATCTTAGTCAGATTCTACGATCGGGTGCGGTGGGTCAATCTCGGCGATGTCTTCTTGACCGCTGATGGCCTGGTGTCGCTGGCGATGATCTACGCCACCGGTGGCGAGCACAGCTTGCTGTTTTTCTATCTAATGCTGCGAGCGGCCGATCAAAGCGCCGTCAGCCAGCGCCGCACGCTATTCTTCGGCGGGCTTTCGGTAGTGTTCTACCTGGCGCTTCTGGTGGCTCTCGAGCTGATTCCAGGACGCGACGTCGCATGGGCGATCGGCCTGGTCAAGGCGCTCGCCATCGCAGGGGTGAACTTCTATCTCGTGGGGGTAGCCGGCACGGCTGACAAATATCATCGGGCTACCGCCAGGGCGGTGCGTCTATCGCGTTCGTTGATCGGAGACTTGAAGCAGCGCTCCGAGCAGCTGCGGGTAGAGAAGCAAAGGGCGCAGGCCGCCAGCGTGGCCAAGAGCCAGTTTCTCGCCAACATGAGCCACGAGATCCGGACGCCGCTGAACGCCATTGTCGGGGTCAACCGACTGCAGCTCAAGACCGGTCTGTCGGCCGAAGCTGCCGAGTACGCACGCACCATCGAGACCTCTGCCGAGAGCTTGATGCAGTTGATCAGCGATATCCTCGACCTGTCCAAGGTCGAAGCCGAAAAGCTGGAGCTCGAGCGCGTTCCGTTCTCGCTTTCCCTCCTGCTCGATCACCTCCGCGAGCTAATCGCGCCGCGTGCCGCGGCTCAGGGGATCGAGTTCATTCTAGATCGTGACGACAGGGTTCCGGAGTGGGTGCTGGGCGATCCTGGACGGGTACAGCAGGTGCTGCTCAATCTGGTGGCAAACGGTGTGAAGTTCACTGAGAGCGGTGGCGTGACGCTGATCATCGGCTGCACTGACGAGGGCACGATTCGATTTCAGGTGCAGGACACTGGTATCGGCATCAGCGAAGAAGCTCAGAGGAGCCTGTTCGAGCCCTTTGCCCAGGCCAACACCTCGACCACACGCCATTTCGGTGGCACCGGTCTGGGTCTGGCGATCAGCCGTCGCCTGGTCGAGCTGATGTCCGGGACCATCGAGCTCGAGAGCTCCCTCGGCATCGGCAGCACCTTCACGGTCAACCTGCCGCTGCCCGAAGTCGCAGAGCCCAAAGCTGACTCCGACGGTGCGCTCAAGCCGCCCTACCGGCGTCGTTTGCTGTCGCCTGGAGCCTTCTTGCCTCCAGCAGCTGCGCGTGCGTTCGCCCAGGCGTCGAATGATGCTGGGTCCAGGGAAGCGATCGCCGGTCGCGTGCTGGTGGCAGATGACAATGAAGTCAACCGACTGATCATGCAGCGCATGCTGGAGAGTTTCGGCGTGACCTGTGAGACGGTAGAGAGCGGGGCCGAGGTGCTCGAGACGCTGAGATCTCGAGATTTTGATCTGCTGATGCTGGATTGTCAGATGCCGGCCCTCGATGGTTACGAGACGGCGCGGCATATTCGTGCGGCGGAGACCGAAGGGCGGCTACCGATCGTCGCGGTGACCGCCTACGCCATGAAAGGCGACCGCAGTCGATGTCTGGCGGCCGGGATGGACGACTATCTCGCCAAGCCGTTTCGCGAGACCGAGCTGAGAAGCATCTTGAGGCGCTGGCTGAACGGGGACGGGTCGTCTGAACCGGTGGAAGCTGACGCCGAGACTTCAACGCCCGCCTTGCCGCTCGCCGATGGCGATGCTCGGCGCAACGCGGAGCTGATCCTGGATCCCGCCACCATCGATTCGCTGCGCCAGCTCGAAGCCCAGAGTGACGATCATCGGCTCCTGGAGCGAGTCGTTGGGGTGTTTCTTCAGCGCATCCCCGAGCTGCTGGAAGAGCTTCATCAGCAGTTGGCTGCTGGCGATGTGGCCGCGGCAGCGGATACTACCCACAATCTGAAGGGCACATCGGGGACGGTCGGCGCCTACCGTCTGATGTCGGTTTGTCGTGATCTCGAAGAGCGGGCGATTGCGGAGGACCTCGCCGGCTCGTCTCAGCTTCTGGCTCGTCTCGACGACGAGGCTGGCCACGCCAGCCGGGCGCTCCGGGAGCTACTGGTCTCCTGAAGCCGGCAGATGCCTGCTTTCGCCACGCTCGGCGTCGACCGTAACGGCGATGCCGCCGCGCGGGTGGAAGCGGCCGGTGACTTTCAGCCACAGCGGCGCTAGCTGTTGAAAGAGGTCACCTGCGACTTCGTCGACCAGAACTTCGTTGAAGGTCGGCCGCTCCCGGTAGCGCCACAGGTAGAGCTTCATGGACTTGGTCTCCACCAAATGCTGATCCGGTACGTAGCGGATCTCGAGCGTGGCGAAATCCGGGTGGCCGGTCACGGGGCACAGCGAGGTCAGCTCGCTACAGTCCAGGCGCACCAAGATCTTGCTGCCGGTCCAGGGAATCAGGTCGATCTCGTCTACCGGCTGGTTGGAGGATTTGCCGAGATGTCGTGGCTGAAAGCTCATGGCGCGATTCTATGTTGTTAGACTGCACTCGCGCCGCTATGGATTCACTGGATCTCCAATTCGAAGCCACCCGCAGCTCGGGCAACGTCTCCGCCCTACTGTTGCGTCCCGCGTCGGCGTGCTGCCTGCTGGTGTTCGGGCACGGCGCTGGAGCCGGCATGAAGCATGCTTTCATGGAGGCGATGAGCGCCCGCCTGGCGGCTCGAGATGTCGCGACGTTTCGCTACCAGTTTCCCTACATGGAGCAGGGGAGACGGCGCCCGGATTACCAGAACATCCTGCTCGAGACCGCGCGCTCGGCAGTGAGCGCCGCCACTGCCGCCGCACCTGATCTGCCACTCCTGGCCGGCGGTAAGTCGATGGGCGGTCGCATGACGTCGATGGCGGCAGCGAAGGAGGAATTCGCCGGAGTGCGCGGTCTGGCGTTTTTCGGCTTTCCTCTCCACCCGATCGGCAAGCCGGGGACCGACCGTGGCGACCACTTGGACGACGTTACCGTGCCGATGCTGTTCCTGCAGGGAACGCGCGACAAGCTGGCGGATCTCGAGCTGCTGAAGCCGGTGGTGGCGCGTCAGGGAGCACGCGCCACGCTGCACGTGGTCGAGGGCGCCGACCACGGGTTCCACGTTCTGAAGCGTTCGGGCCGCACCGACGACGAGGTGCAGGACGAGGTCGCTGACGCCATGGCGTCCTGGGCACGACAGGTTCTGGCAGCGGGCTGAGCGCAGCAGGGATCTGCGATAGTCATGCCTTCACGTTCGATTTCGGTGACAGGAGCTCTGTGAGATGAAGAAGCGTAACGCCGTAGCTCTCGCCGTATTCCTAGCGTTCGTCATGGTCATGGTAGCGCTCGGTCTATTGATCGCGTTCGCCCTGGGCCAGGCCAACTTCAACCCCCGCATGCTGGCCGGCAAGACGATCCTCCAGGTCGACCTCGAAACTGCGGTGCTGGAGTATGTGCCGCCGGATCCAATTGCGCAACTGACCATGAAAGAAGCGCCGCAGATGCGCCCTCTGGTCGAGGCCCTGACCCGCGCTGCCACGGACGACGATGTGGTCGGCTTGATTGCGCGGGTCGGTCAAGGCGGCCTGGGCATCGCGCAGCTGCAGGAGATCCGGGACGCGGTGATCGCCTTCCGAGCCGCCGGCAAGCCGGCCTATGCCTATGCTGAAACGTTCGGCGAGGTCAGCTCCGGCAACGCCAGCTATTACCTGGCGACCGCTTTCGACAAGATCTACCTGCAGCCTGCCGGCGACGTCAATGTAACGGGGCTGATGCTGGCCAGCTCGTTCTTCCGCGGGACCCTGGACAAGCTCGGCATCGTACCGCGTCTGGGACATCGCTACGAATACAAGAACGCTAGGAACGTTTACACCGAGACCGAGATGACCGCGGCCCATCGCGAGGCGTCAGAGTCCTTGATGAGGTCGATTTTCGAACAGATGACTCAGGGCATGGCCGAGGGCCGGGATCTGAGCGTCGACGAGCTGAAGCAGCGGATCGCCGCCGGACCCTACTACGGCCAGGAAGCGGTAGACGCGGGTCTCGTCGACGGCTTGGCCTACCGCGATGAAGTCTACGACGAGATCGAGCAGGCGACTGACGGGCGTGCCAGCTTTCAGAATCTGCGTCCCTACCTCCAGCAGGCGGGGCGGGTGTGGGGCAAGGGCACGACGGTAGCGCTGATCTATGGGGTGGGCGGCATCACCCGCGGGGAGAGCCAGTACAGCCCGCTGAACGGTTCGGCCAACATGGGGTCGGATACCGTCGCTACGGCTTTTCGTGCCGCCGTCGAGGATTCCAAGGTCAAGGCGATCCTGTTCCGGATCGACTGCAACGGCGGTTCCTACGTCGCCTCGGATACCGTGCTGCGCGAGGTGACCCGGGCTCGTGAAGCCGGCAAGCCGGTGATCGTCTCGATGGGCAACGTCGCGGCGTCTGGCGGCTACTTCGTCGCGGCTGAAGCAGACAAGATCGTCGCCCAGCCGAGCACCATCACCGGTTCGATCGGCGTAGTTGGCGGCAAGCTGGTGACTGCTGGGCTGTGGGAAAAGATCGGGCTGAGCTGGGACGCGGTGGAGACCAGCGCCAACGCCTCGATGTGGTCTGCCAACTATGACTACACCGACGAGCAATGGGCGCGGCAGTCGGACTGGCTCGACCGGGTTTATGAAGACTTCACCGCCAGGGTAGCCGCGGGCCGCGATCTGCCGCTGGACAAGGTGCGCGAGATTGCCAAAGGCCGAGTGTGGACCGGGGTCCAAGCCAAGGAGCTCGGCCTGGTGGACGCCCTCGGCGGTTATACCGTCGCGATCGACCTAGTGCGCGAGGCTCTCGGGCTAGAGCCCGGCGCGTCGATCAAGCTGCGGCCCTTCCCGGTACCCAAGACCTTTTGGCAGGGCTTCGTCGACCAGGTTCCTTCGGGCAGCGAGCTCGCCATCATCGCCGCCGCCCAAGTGCTCGAGTCAGTACGCCCGCTGGTCGTCCTCGCCGGGCGCGCCGGCCTCGTCGAGACTCCACCCGAGACGCTGGCAGTGCCCGAAGAGCTGATTCCGCGGCCCTGACCCTGCGCCCGGTTGTCGCTTCTACCAATAGGCGATGATGCGCAGCGGGGCGCCGCTGCCGCCTTCGATCTTCATCGGTAGGGCTACCACCATGAAGTCTTTGGGCGGCAGCTGGTCGATGTTGGCGACATTTTCGAACGCTGGAATCTCGGCTTTGAAAAGGGCGACGTGGCTCTCGTAGAGCGTGCTCTGGCCGCGGTCGATCGATGGCGTGTCGAGGCCTATGGCGGCGATGTTGCGCTCGGCGATCAGCCATTCGGCGGTGGCCGGGCCGAGACCGGGGAAATGAAGCTCAGGCACAGCCTCCGGCCCGGTGCGGATGGTGCCGAGGTAGCGCTCGCGGTCGCTCCAATACCGCCCGTAGCCGGTGTGCAGCAGGACGATGACACCATCGTCCAGCCGGCCATGGATCGCCTCCCAGGCTTCGAAATCGGCGACGCTGACTTCGTAGTCGCGGTCGACAACGGCCCGATCGCGGACATCAATCACCACCCCAGGGGCGACTAGACGGCTCAGCGGGATATTGTCGACCGTCGATCTGCCTTCGGCGAAGTGGATTGGAGCATCGATGTGGGTACCGCCGTGCTCGGCGCTCGAGAAGCGATTGGCGGCATAGTAATAGCCGGCATCGGTTTGACCTGCGGCGAGGATCTCGAAGCCGAAACCATCGACGTCGGTCGGCCAGTAGATGGTGTTCGTGCCGAAGCTGTAGGTGAGATCGACGAGCTGACTCGGTGCGGTAATGGTGGCCGCGGCTGTTTCGGTGACCGCAGTCGATTCCGCCGCCGGCTGGGGAGGCTGCTGGGTGCCGCAAGCAGCCAGCAAGAGCGCTGCTGTCGCTGGGATTAGGCGGCTCAGAAACGGGGTTTCGATCATGCTCGTACTCCTCGATGCTGTGAAGTCCCGATCCTATCTCGGGCGAATGTCCATCGCGGTATGGCGCTGTTATAGTTCGATCGTAATATGAGGGGCGCCGGGCTCGGTCGCCAGCGGCGAGCCAGCAAACCACCTTCCGCGCGCGGGCGTACTCCTCAAGAGCTCCTGGCATGGATTCGCGACATCAGATCGACGCACCCGAAGTCGAGGTGCCTCACGCGCTCGGCGGCAGCTGCTGCTGGTGTGGCGAGGTAGACGCTGAGCCTCTGCGCAGTGACTATGGCATCTGCGCGCGTTGCGGCACCGTGATCTACACCGAGCCCTATGATCCTTCGGACTTTGCTGCCGGCGGCTCCAGCGATTTCTACAGTGACCACTACTGGCAGGTTCACGTGCCGAAGACCCTCGGGCTGCCGGGGCTCGATCAGCGCGCCCGCAGCGATCTGCCGGAGCGTGCGGTCCATCATCTCGAGCAGATCCTGCGATACTCAGGACCGGGCTCGAAGATTCTGGAGCTGGGTTGCGGCGCCGGTACCCTCACTTATCTGCTGCAGCAGGCCGGCTTTCGAGCCACCGGTCTCGAGCTCGCGCCGGCGGCGATTGCCGAGGCCGAGTCACGTTTTGGGATCGAGGTGGTGCAGGGACCCATCGAAGCACTAGCCGCGGCCGATTCAGAAACCTCATACGACGTCATCGTCGCGATCGACGTCCTCGAGCACCTCACCGATCCTCTCGGCACTCTCGAGGAGTGTTTGCGGCGGCTGACCAAGAAGGGGCTGCTCTTCCTGCAGACGCCGCGCTATCGCGGCGAGGGTGCCGATTGGTCGATGCTGATACCGCGCGAGCATCTCTTTCTGTTCACCCGCAGGTCGGTCGAGCGCCTGCTCGGGGCGGCCGGGTTTCGCTCGGTAGGCGTCGAGCCCGGTCTGTTTCCCCACGACATGTGGATAGTGGCGTCGCCGGCCGCAGAGCTCGCGCCCCGCACTGAGATGCTCGCTGGGACCTCGCCCATCGCGTTGGCTCTGATCGATGCTCGAAAGGATGCTCTACGAGCAGAAGCAGAGCGGGAAGCGATCGAAGCGGATCGGCGGGCCAAAGCGGAGAACATCGAGGCGCTCGATCGCGAGCTGGAAAGCGTGCGCTCCGATCAGGTGTCAAAAGAAGAGCTGCTCGGACGTCAGCATCAAGAGCTCATCGGGGTACGCGCCGATCAAGATTCCAAGCAAGAGCTGATCGAGCAGCTCTCCGAGGAGCTGGGGCAGATCCGCCGCGATCAGCTGGCCAAGGGCGACCGCGCCAACCGGTTGAACTGCGAGCTGGGGCGCGTCGAGCGCGATCGAGAGGCCAAGGCACGACTGATCGAACGTCTCGAGGGCGAGCTGGCTGCGCTGCGCTCCGATCATGCGGCACGCGGAAAGCTGATCGAGCGTACCGGCAGCGAGCTCGAGCAGGTGCGAGCGGATCAGCAGGCCAAAGAAGCCGTGATCCTCAGGCTCGACGCTAACGCACAGCAGCAGCGTCGCGAGCTGGAATTGCTGCAGGAGGCGCTGCGCGACCAAGACGAGAAGGTACGGTTCGCGGTCGCCCAGGTTGAGCAGCGGACGGCCGAGCTTGCGTCGGCACGGCGTGAGCTGGCGACGCTGCGCGCTGATCACTTCTACCGTCTGGGTATGACTCTGCGATCTTGGCTCGGGAAGCTCAGGCGTTGACGCGAATCGGGGTGCACCTGCAGTCTCTGCGCCCGGGCCAGATCGGTGGTCTCGAAGGCTATGTTCGGCATGTTCTGGCGGCGGTGCGCGATCTCGACCCGAGCACCCACTTCGTGCTGTTCTGCACCGACTACAACCAGCAGTCGTTCGCCGATCACGGCTGGGAAACCCAACTGCTGACGGCGGAAGCGTTTGCGGCGCTAGACGCCCAAGGCATCGAGCCCTACGAGCTCGATGCCTGGTTTTGCCCTTTGCTGGTGCTGGAGCCAGAGCAGCCTGGGCTGCCGACGGTGGTCAACATTCCGGATCTGCAGCACGAGACGTTTCCCGAATTCTTCACGCCCGAGATCCTCGCCTGGCGTCGGCAGCACTATGCTCGCACGGTGGCGGCGGCGGATCGCATCCTGACGCTCTCGGAATTCTCCAAGCAGCAGATTGTCGAACGACTCGCGGCTGATCCCGAGCGCGTCGTGGCCACCCACCTCGACGGCTCGCCGAGCCTGAAGGAAGTCGATGCCGCGGCGAGGGAAGAGGTCCAGCAGCGCTACGGCTTGCCGTCGAGGTTCTTTTTCTACCCGGGGGCCAGCTGGCCGCACAAGAACCACGAGACGTTGTTCGCCGCGTTCGCCGAGCTGCGCGAGCGCCTCGAGTCGGTGCCAAGCCTGGTGCTAACCGGCGCCCAGGTGGAAAGCGCGGTCGATCTGGCGTCGCTCAGTCAGCGCTTTGGCATCGTAGATCAGGTGCAGATCTTGGGCTACGTGCCGGAAGAGCATCTCGCCGCGCTCTATCAGCTCAGTCTGGCGACGGTATTCCCATCTCGGTTCGAAGGTTTCGGCATTCCGGTGGTCGAGGCCATGCGCTTGGGCAGCCCAGTAATCTGTTCGACTGCCGCTAGCCTACCGGAGGTCGGCGGCGATGCGGTCGTGCCCTTTGATCCGACACGTGCTGATGAATTGTGCGCTCGCCTAGCGGCGTTCTGTTCCGATGATCCCGAGGCTCCGATAGATGACGCCGGCCGTCGTCGCAGCGATCTGGTGGCAGCGGGGCGCCGTCGCGCTCGGGAGTTTTCCTGGCGGCGTACCGCCGAGGCGACCCTGGCCACGCTTCAGGACGCGATCGCGAGCCGCACGGATCGTATTGTGTCGCCGGCAGGTGGTCTCGCGCGGGCCGAGACGTCAGCACTGCCGCTGATCTCGGTGGTGACGCCGTCGTTCAATCAGCAGCCGTTCATCGAACGCACGATCCGCAGCGTCCTCGATGGCGGCTATTCGCCAGTGGAGCACCTGGTGATCGACGCTGCATCTACCGACGGGACGGTGGAGGTCCTCGAGCGCTCCCGCGCCGAGCGTTCCGAGTGCTTCGACTTCGTCTCGGAGCCCGATCGTGGGCAAGCCCACGCCGTCAACAAGGGCCTCGATCGCGCGCGTGGTGAGATCATCGGCTGGCTCAATTCCGACGACACTTACGAGCCGGGCTGCCTGCAGGCGGTAGCCGAGACCTTTCGCCGCTATCCGGAGTGCGACGTGGTCTACGGTCGAGCGCACTACATCGGAGAGCAGGACGAGCTATTGGGGGTCTATCCGACCCGCACCGACTTCCACTGGCCGACGTTGGCCCACGAGTGCTTCATCTGTCAGCCGACGGTGTTCCTGCGTCGTCGCGTGCTCGATGCCGGCTACCGTCTCGACGACGCGCTGCAGATGTGCATGGACTACGACTTCTGGATTCGGCTTGGAGAGCGCTTCGAGGTGCGCTTCATCGATCAGGTGCTGGCCAATTCGCGGATGTATGAAGACAACAAGACGGTCAGCCGCCGCGACGACGTGTACCGCGAGGTGTTCGCAACGGTTAAGAAACACTACCGTCGCCTGCCGTTCTCGTGGGCGCTTGGCCGCGCCCATCACCTGTGGGATCGGGGCGATCCGTTCTTCAACGAGCGCCGGCTGACCTGGTTGACGTACCTGGTCGCTGGCGCTCTGCTGGTGCGCCACAACTGGTCGCAGCCGGCCGCCTGGCCGAGTTTGGGGCGCGAAGTCTGGGTGCCGGTCAAAGCCCATCTCGCCAAGCGCTGGCGGTTGCTCAAGACCCGTGACTCGACTATCTGACGCGCCGAAGGTCTCGGTCGTCACGCCGTCGTTCAATCAGGGCCGGTTCATCCGCCAGGCGATCGACAGCGTCCAAGCTCAAACCTACCCGCACATCGAGCACGTGGTGGTCGACGGCGGTTCCACCGACGAGACCCTCGAGATCCTGCGCTCTTATGGCGATCGCATCAACTGGAGCTCGCGGCCTGACGCCGGCCAGTCCGACGCCATCAATCGGGGTTTCGCGGCGACCCGGGGAGAGATCCTCGCCTGGCTCAATACCGACGATGTCTATCCACGGCCCGACGCGGTAGAGCGTGCGGTCGACGAGCTGGTACGTCATCCGCAGACGGGCTTGGTCTTTGGCCGCGGCGTGATCCTCGACGAGTCCGGGGCGGAGACCGGCCCATTCGTCGAGCTCGAGCCGTTCAACCTGTGGCGCCTGCTCTACATGCTCGACACCATCCTGCAGCCCGCCACCTTCTTTCGCCGCTCTGCGTTTGAAGCGGTCGGAGGTCTCGATCTCGAGCTGCACTACGCCATGGACTGGGACCTCTGGCTGCGCCTCGTCGCCCACGCCGAGGTACGCTTCATCGACCATGTTCTCGGTGGCTCGCGCGAGTACGGTGACACCAAGACCGCTACCGGCGGCTGGCGTCGGATCCGCGAGCTTGGCCGCCTGATGCGGCACCACACCGGCCGTCGCTGGACCCCTGGCGTTCGCCTCTATGCCCTCGACACCCTGAGACTGCAGCTGCGGGCTCAGCTTCCAGCGCTCGCCGGACGTATCGACTCGCTGATCGCCTTCGCCTCGCGCCGCATTCTGGAAGGCGTACCGGTACACGCCGATGGTTGGCTCGGTCCGCGCTCGCACCTGGTCGTGCCACGGCGCTGGCCGGCATTCCAAGTCGAATTCGAGGTCCATCGGCTGCCGAAGCAAGGCCCGCTGGTGATCGAGCTGAAGGCCGAGGGGCGGCGCGTCGGCTGCTTCGAGGCCGAACAGCCGGGGGTCGTAGCGTACCGTTGCGAGCTGCCGCCCGTGTCGGCCGGCCCCTTCGTGCGGATCGACGTGCAAGCCAACGTCGCATTCCGCACGCTCCAGGACCGGCGCCTCCTGGCCGTCCGCTGTCTGGGGCTTCAGTCTAGTCCGCCAGCCCAAAGCTGAGCTAGCGCGTGAGGTCGCTGAGGAGGCGATCGACGACCTGCTCCTCGTGGACCGCACATTCGCGCTCGACCATGGCATCGTGCAACGCTGGGTCCCAGGGCGTAGCAGCGGGTTTGCCGGTCAGCTCGACGCCGGCGGGAGCCATTCGGTAGTCCGTCGCCGAGTAGCGCCAGGGTTTGATCGGATAGCGCCTGAGCAGGCGGTCGAAGATACGGATGCCCGGCCAATCGAAGTCACCGTGGTAGTGCAGAGTTGTACCGTGCTCGACCAGGCGAGTCAGCAAGGCGTGCACCGCCACCGCGGGCTGGCCATCGGTACAGATCAGCGGTGCGCACGAGGCACCCAACCGACGAGCAGCAGCGAGAATGGCAGGATTCTCGACGACGAAGGCATCAACGAGGTGGGCAGCGAAGGTCGGCGGGTGACGGTAGAGTTGACCGGTGGTCAGCCGGCAGGGCTCTTTATGGGCCAGGCAGTCGGCCAGCAGCTGATCACATAGACGATCGCCTACCGTTGGAACGTTGAAGCAGAGCACCGAGGCGCTGACATCGTCTTTGGCGACGCCAACCGCCGCCCACACCTGCTGGTGGTTTTCAGCACCGTGCCAGTCGTCGATGCCGCCCAGTCGCGCTACCGCATCGACCACCAGGTTGCCGAGCGGTCTCCCGGCGTCGAGAGCGTGGCTGTCAGCGCAGGTTTCGGCGGCGAGCTCGGCGAGCAGCCGGCCGCGGCTGGGCAACCGGCTCAGAACTTCCAGCGCGGTGCCCAGAAGCCGCTCGCCGCGCTCCGGACTTTGGCCGCTGTAGCGACGGAGTAAGGTGCGAGTGCGTCGGGCAGCGAGCCACTCGCGGACCCTTGGCCGGGGATCGCGTTGCTCGGCGTCGGCCAGCAGCTGCTGCCAGGCGTGCTCCAGCCGCTGGCGTTGAGCCTGTCGATCGGTCAGCGGACCGGTCAGCGCCTCCATTGCTTCGCGCAACCCGCCGGCGAAGCCGGCGTGCTCGAGCTGGGCCTCGAGCTCGGCAAGGGGGACGCGTACGCTGCGGCCGCGAGACAGCGGCCGACCGAGCAGGCGGTCGACGGCGCGTCGCTCGGAGTCGCTTGGCGAGGCGAGAGTCACGGTGCCTTCGAGACCCCGGCCGGATTCGATGCGCCGTCTGAGGCGATCGATCAAGCGCTTGAGCTCGGGGCGACTCAGGATGGAGCGCAGGCGATCTCGTTGAGAGCGCAATCGACTTCCGAGAATCACTCTGCTTCCGAAAAGAGATCGGCCTGACGCTCATCCAGGGCTTTGGGCGGTAGCGAAGCCGGCGGCAGCACTGGATTGTCGCGCTGTCGCTCGCGTCCGTTCCACAGCCATCGCGACATCGCCACGGCGTCGATGTTTGGGCGGGTGGCGAGCTGATAGATCGCCACTCCCGGTAGAGTGGGGTAGCACGCCCATTCGCGCTCGCTGGTCATCACGAAATCGAGATCAAAGGCGTGCAGCAAGCCCATGCACTTGGCGCGCATGTCCTTGTCGATGCCGACGAACGCTTCGTCGAGCAGGATTAGGCGAGGAGCGCGCTTGTCGGCGGTGTCGTAATGGGCGGCTGCGGCGGCGAACTGTGGCACCGTCAGAGCGAGCGCCTTCTCACCGCCGGAGCCGGTGCCGTGGGTGCGGCGGGTCAACCGTCGCCAGCGGTCGTCCTGCCGCCGCTCGACACCAAATTCGTGCCAGCGGCGATAGTCCAAGGCGTCTCGTAGATGCTCCTGCCAGGTTCCGGTATCGTCTTCTCGGCGGCGTTCGTCGATCAGGCCCTGCAAGAAATCCCCTACCGCCTTGCGGTCCTGCGCCGACCACAGGCCGTGCTCGGACATCAGCAGTCGGCGTGCGCCGTCGAGCCCCATGAACTCTTGGCCCAGCGGCTGCCAGCGGAAGCGCAGAATCATACCGGTCGATGTCGGGCGACTCTCGATCTGCTGGTTGATACGCAGCACCAGCTCCTCGGCGTCGCGTAGCCTTTGGTGGAGATGGAGGGCGACCTCGCCGATCAGGTGGTTTTCAATCACCTCGCGCTCGCGCTCCGCCAGCACCCGGTCGCGCATGCTGACTTCGTCGTGCAGGGAGCTGCGGAACACGTCGAGGGTCTGGTGCTGGCCCTGGAACGGCGCCGTCACCACGAAGAGATCGTCCTCGACGGTGAGGACTGGCGGGTAGCCGTGCGGGGCCAGCGTTTCCTGCAGGCGTTGAAATTGGTTGTGGACGTCGCGCTGCTGGCGCTGCCAGCGGCCATCATCGGACTCTACCTCCGACAGCCGCGCCTCGAGCGCTCGGCAAATCTCTACCGATCGCTTCACTGACCGCTCGGCCGAGCGGTCTTCGTCGCTGACCGGAAGAGCTGGCTCGGCCACGGACAGCAGCCCGGTTTCTATCAGGCGCTGCAGCGAGCCGATGGCGTTCTGTCGCAGGCTAGCCTCACGTTCGACGTTGCCGTGCTCAGCTTCCATTCTGGCGTCAGCCCTGGCCTGCTCAGCCAGGCAGCCCTCGCGACGTTCTCTTGTGAGCTGCTGC
>JBCCEE010000095.1:0-21809 GCA_039030415.1 Acidobacteriota bacterium | reverse complement strand
CGCCAGCCCGCGGTCGAGCCACGTGTCGAGCAGGGTGGGGTCGCGCTTGGCCTCGAGCACCCTCATCGAGTGCCGCAAGATGACGAACGTCACCAGCGCCAGATAGGCCAGCATGGCGAGGGACGCCAGGTTGGCTTGGTTTTGGGCGCTCAGCCCTCGACTTAGGATCATGTGGGTGACGATCGCACACGATACAAACGCCGATCCGGCGACGCCGTAGCCGCAGTAGACGAAGACTTTGCCGGCGGCGCGGTGGAGCTTGCCGCCCTTGCGGCTGAAAACGGGAAACCAGAAGGCCACGAGGCCGGTGAATCCGAGGATGATGTGGGCCCAACGAAGGATCTCGCGCAGCAATTCCATAACCTGCTCCTTGCTGAAGCGACGACGGACCTTTCCGTCGTGCTCGCAGGAGAGTGTGGCCGGTCGCAGGTCATGTCCTCACGTGCCAAAAGTCACGTTGTGGGTCATGACCTGCCGGTGCGGGTCACGGCCTGCCGGCCTGTGCCTTGGCCTGGCGGTGCTGCGAGCGAATGGCAGAACGCATCGATTGCACCGCGATTCGCGAGATCGTGCTTTCCGGTATCGGCCACAGGCCACCGGAAGCCATCAATTGAATCGTATAAGATCACCTAGACGAAAGGATGGCTGAGGGGCAGTATGGGGACGCTCATCCGGTCGCCGTAGCGGCGAACCGTCATTCCTCTCAAACCGTTCAACCCATAGGAATCAGGCTCGACGTGAAGAACGCGCTGCGCTGGCTGCTCTGGCTGTGGATCTGCGGTGTCATTTGGGCCGCACTGCTCGTCGCTCCGGTTTCCGCCGGCTTCGCCGGGCTAGACGGCTACAGCCCGCAATCGAGCCGCATCGTCTACTTCCATGTACCGATGGCGGTGGCGTCGTTCTTCGGCTTCCTGGCCGGCGCCTGGTGGAGCGCTGTCTATCTCTGGAAGCGTAGGCCCGAGGCAGACCTGGCGAGCGTCGCGGCGATCGAGGTGAGCCTGCTGTTTTGCGTGCTGGCCACCGTGACCGGAGCGGTCTGGTCGCGCGTTCAGTGGGGAGCCTATTGGAATTGGGATCCTAGACAAACGTCGATCGCGCTCGCCATGGTGTTCTATGCTGCCTACCTGACGCTGCGCGGCGCGATCGAAGATCCGGAGACGCGGGCTCGCATCTCCTCTTCCTACGCTGTGCTCGGCTTCATCGTGGCACCGTTTCTCTACTTCATCATGCCGCGCATGGCGAGCTTTTCGCTACACCCCAAACCGGGTGGGGCGGAAATGGAAGCCAGCATCGGCCTGGTCGTGGTGGCCGGCATCATCGGTTTCACCGCGCTGTTCTTCTGGATGCAAAACCTCAGGTGCCGGGCGCTGGCGATCGAAGAGCGCCTCGAGCAAGAGATGTTGGAATAACCACCCAAAGGGGTGTCGAATCGTGAACGATGGTGGCTTAATCTGGCTCGCGGCGGTCAACCTGATCATCTGGACCGGCCTGTTCTTCTATCTGCTCAGTCTCGAACGCAAGATTCGTCAGCAGGAGAAAGACCCATGAATAGCAACAAGAAGATCTTCTATCTCGTCGGCACCGTCTTGCTGGTGGTGTTCGCCGGTTTTTCCTATTCCGAATTCAAGGGAGCGCTGACTCCCTACGTGCCCTACGAAACGGCGCGAGAAGCGCCTCGTACGGTGCAGGTCGCTGGCGGCCTGCAGCAGGGCTCGACCTCCTATGATGAAGAAGCCGGCGCGCTGCTCTTCACGCTGGTCGAGCCCGAGACCAACGAGACCCTCGCGATCCGTTACGAAGGCATCAAGCCAGCCAACTTCGAAGAAGCCATCAGCATCGTAGCCATCGGCCAATTCGACCCCCAGGCCAACGAGTTCGCTGCCAAGCAGCTGCTGGTCAAGTGCCCGTCGAAGTACCAGGGACTCGAAGAGGTCGAGACCAAAACCTACAGCTGAGTCGCCTCCAGACCGCGAGCGACGACGAATAGAACATCATGCTAGACGCCCTTTCCCACCTCTATCTACCGGGTGCCGTCACCATCTGGTGCTCCGTTCTCTTCGGCGTGGCTGCCCTCTGGGGTTACGCCCAGTCGGTCCAGGGGGATCCCAACTCTCTAGCCTTCGCTCGCCGCGGCTACCTCTTCTTCGCCACCTCTGTCGTACTCTCGGCACTGGTCCTGGGCATCTGCTTGATGCGTCGGGACTTCCGCATCGAGTACGTCTATCAATATTCGGGGCTCGACCTGCCGGCGCACTTTCAGTTCGCTGCGTTCTGGGCCGGTCAGAAAGGGAGTTTTCTGATCTGGCTGTTCTGGGGCGCTCTGATCGGGCTACCGCTGGGCCGTTCGGCAGGTCGCGACGAGGCGCGGGTGATGGGCGTCTATCTGCTGACCCTCTTCGTTCCGCTCGTGCTCATCCTAGCGCGTGAGAATCCCTTCGTCATGCTCGACGAAGCGCCGCTCGACGGCGCCGGGCTGAATCCGCTCCTGCAGGACGACTGGATGGTCATCCATCCACCGATCATGTTCATCGGCTATGCCGCCGCCGCGATCCCCTTCGCCTTCGCGGTCGCGGCGATGTCGAAACGCGACACCTCGACCTGGGCGGCGCGTGCGTTTCCGTGGGCGCTCGGCGGATTCTTGGTCCTGGGTACCGCGATCCTGATGGGTGGCTACTGGGCCTACAAGACGCTCGGCTGGGGCGGCTACTGGGGCTGGGACCCGGTGGAGAACGCTTCGCTGATCCCCTGGCTGCTCGGTACCGTATTGATTCACGGGCTCTACCTGGAGCGGACCAAAGGGAGATTTCGGCGCGCCAACCTAATTGTCTCGTGCCTGCTGTTCCTGTCCGTGCTGTACGGCACCTTCCTGACGCGCTCCGGCGTGCTGGCCGACTTTTCCGTCCACAGCTTCGTCGACCTTGGCATCTCGGGCTGGCTGGTGGCCGCCATGGCCTTCTGGTTCCTGGCCTCGGCCTTTCTACTGGCCACCCGCCTGCCGAAGGTGGAGACCGCGACCAACGAGGACCCGCTGCTGTCGCGCGGCTTCGCGCTGGTGGTATCGACCATCACCGTCGGCATTTCGGCCCTGGTGATCAGCTTCGGCACGTCGGCACCGCTGCTGACCAAGTTCATGGAGAACCCGGGGCAGGTTGGTCCAGAGTTCTACAACCGCGTCAACATGCCGCTGGCGCTGGTGGTGGCGGTGACCCTGACGGTGATCCCCTTTTTGACCTGGCGCGGCGTTCCGCTATCGCAGCTGTTGCGACAGCTGGTGCCGAGCTTCGGATTCGCCACGGTGGCCACGGTGGTGGCGGCGGTCAACGGCGTCGAGTCGCTCTTTCACCTGATCTTCGTGTTCTCTGCCGCCTCGGCGCTGGCCGCCAATCTGCACAAGGTGATCGGCCTGATTCGAGTCCGCGGCCTGGCCAGCAGTGGCGGCTACCTCTCGCACGTCGGCGTAGGCGTCATGTTCCTGGGCGTTCTGGCGTCCTCGGCCTACGACTATAGCGCCAAGGTCACCCTCGAGCAGGGCGTGGCTCAGCGCGTTGGGGAAGACCTCACGCTGACCTTCGAGCGCTATCTGCCGCGCCAAGGCCGGATGAAAGAGCGTATGGAGATCACCGTCGCTCGTGACGACGGCTTCACCTATACGGCCTATCCCAAGTTTTTCCTCAACGACCGCACCAAGCAGCTGATGGTCAACCCGCACATCAAGAAGGTGCCGCTGCAGGATCTCTACATCTCGCCGATCCAATATGAACCGGGGCAGCCGCCGGGTGTGGATCACCGCATGCAGCTGGCGCGAGGCGAGACCGAGACGATCGCAGACCTGACGGTGCGCTTCGTCGATTACAACCTGCAAGAGACCGGCAACCCGTCGATCGCTCTGGCCAGCGGCGGTAAGACGACTATCGGCGCGGATCTCGAGATCCGGCGCAACGGCGAGCTCCTGCCGGCCACCGCGCTCTATCGCTTTTCTCAGATCGGGCAGGTAGAGACCCCGCCCATCGAGCTGCCGGGCGGCGGTTGGCTGGCGATGACGGGCATCAATCCCGGCCTCGGTCAGGTTCAGCTCGACATCGCCGGCATCCAGATCAAACCGCAGCTCGCCAAGCTGTCGATCGACGTGACCCGCAAGCCGCTGATCAACCTGGTCTGGTACGGCCTCTACATCATACTGCTCGGCGGTCTGCTGTCGACCTGGAAGCGATTCAAGGGCGCGCAGCAAGTCGACGAGATTGCCGACAAGGTCGCTGCGGCTTAAGCTAAGCCCGGCTCAGATACCTAGAGCGAGGCGGTCCGCGAGGACTTTCGGCAGGCCCGATTTGACGATGCGCTCCTGGGCCTTGGAGATCGGATAGTCGACCCGATGCCAGCGGACGGTTCGCGTCTCGCTGTCATAGGTGATGTAGGCGGCTCGGGGATCGCGATCCCTGGGCTGGCCGATCGAGCCCGGATTGAGGAGGTAGCGCCTGCCCTCTTCCAGCTTGAGGCTGAAGGTCTCGCCCTGCACCACCGCCACTTCGATCCCCTTGGCCTGCTGCACGAACAGCGATGGGATATGCGTGTGGCCGAAAAATACGACGTCGGCTTCGTAGTTGGTGAAAATCTCGTAGGCGTCGTAGATCGAGAACACGTAGGTGTCTTCGTCCAGTGGCGAGCCATGGCAGATGTGCAGGTGCTCTTCGATCTCGAGCGGCCCTAGAGGCATCTGGCGGACATAGCGCATGTTGGCTTGGGTCAAGCGCTCGGCCGTCCAGCGCGCTGCTGCCAGCGCTGGCTGATTGAAATTCGACCCGTCCTCGAGCCCACACACGACCTTGTCGTGGTTGCCGCGGACGACGTCTACCGGCCCTTCCAGGTTCTTGACCGCTTCGACCACTTGATTGGGACCGGCACCATAGCCCACCAAGTCTCCCAAGACGAGCGTAGCGTCAAAGCGCTTACGCCGCACACGGCGCAATACGGCCGCGAACGCGTCCCAATTGCCGTGCATGTCGGACAGAATTAAATACCGCAACTTCTCTCTCTGAGTAAGCTCTGGATTTTATCAGCAACGGCGTGGGCTGTGGCTTCCGTTGGGCTCGTCACCCGCAGATCGGCCATCCTATATGCCTCGACGCGACGATTGTAGAGGGCTCGCGCTTGTGCCTCGTCTTGGTAGAGCGGTCGATCGCCTCCGGCCGTGCGTCTCAGACGGGCGAGCAGGGTGTCGATTCCAGGATCGAGCCAAATGCTGACTCCCAGTCTACGCATCGCCTCGCGGTTGCGCTCGAAGACCATGGTGCCGCCACCGGTAGCGATCACCGCGCTGGGTATCGCCGCCATGTCGGTCAGGCAGCGATGCTCGAGGTCGCGAAATACCGGTTCGCCACGAGACTCGAAGATCTCGGGGATCGATTCACCGGCCTCAGCTTCGATCACGGCGTCGAGATCGAGGAACGGCCGGCCGAGCTTCTCGGCCAATACCGAACCGACGGTACTCTTGCCCGAGGCCATGAAGCCGACCAGGAAGAGGCGCAGAGGCAGCGTCGCTCCGGCCTGCTCAGTCCGAGCCACCGTCACGCTTGCGTCCCTCTTGCCGTATCGCTCGCCACAGTAGGGTCGCGAAGCCTCCCCATACCAGTCCGCAGATCAGCACCATCATCGTTATCGCGGTAGACGTCATGACTGCACCTCCTTGGCCGTGACGCGTGCCGCGAGCCATTTGTTGGCAAGCAAGAGCAGCACCAAAGCGACCGTCCACTGCAGCAGCACCGTGCCGACGCTGAACGGCTGCCACGGATCGAGCCAGCCCTGAACGTCCCAGCCGCGCGCCTCATAGAGCCACCACACCATCAGGATCACCGCTTCGATCGGGACCAGAATCCCCACGATCACGACCCACCAGCGGCCGATCGGAAGGTCGCTGTGATCACCATTGACGACCTCGTTGCGCAGCCGTTCGAGGCCGAAACGCGACGCGGCAATCGCGAAGAACAAACCCGAGAGCATCAGGCCGACGCCCCAGACCCAGTCCTGGTTTCTGAACACATCGAGAGACAGGGCCGACGGCATGCCCAGGATCAAACCTGCTCCCCCCACACAGAGCAGGGCCGGGCGCCGCTCCATGCCCATGTCGATCAAGACTCGCGTGGCGAGCTCGAGCATAGCGATCAGGCTGGTCAAGGCAGCAAACGAGAGGGCGCCGAAAAACAGCACCATAAACAATCCACCGGCCGGCATCGCGGCAAAGAGCTGCGGCATCCAGATGAACGTCAGACCTTCGTTACCGGCACCTACGATATCCTGCTGCGCCGCGGGATTGATCGCGAACACCGTGCACAGCACCATGATGCCGGCCAGCAGCGACATCGAGTTGTTGCCGAAGCCGATCAGAAAGGCATTCAGCGACACGTCTTCGCGCGCCCGCATGTAGATCGCGTAGGTCAGGATCAACCCCCAACCGGCGCCGGTATCCCAGGCGTTCTGGGTCAACGCTTCGAGCCAGATCTTGGGACTGCTCAGAGCCTGCCAGTCCGGAGTGAACAGAAACTCGAGCCCTTTCGAGGCTCCGGGTAGTGTCACCGCTCGCACCGCCAGAATCACCACCATGACAGCCAGGCTCGGGATGAGGATCTTGGCGACGCGCTCGATCCCGCGCACTCCGAACCACACCACGGCGATGCCCAGGCCAAGAGCCAGCACGTGGGTGAAGATGGCCTTGGGTGTTCCCGCGAATGAATTCCACAGGGCTTCACCGTCACCCTGGTTCTTCAAACCGCCGCTCACCGAAGCGGCCAGGAAGCGGAAACACCAGCCGGTGACCACCGAGTAGTAAAACATGATGGCGCTGGCGCAGATGGCGACGAACCCGCCCATCCAAGCGAAGTTACGCCCGCCCATCTCGACAAACGCACCGATCGCCCCCCTTCGGGAGCGCTTGCCGAACGAGAACTCGACCATCATCAGCGGGATCGACCACAAGAACAGGAACACTACCCAGGCCACTAGGAAGCTGCCGCCGCCATTCGACGCCGCGATACGCGGGAAGCGCCAGATGTTGCCCGTTCCGACCGCCATGCCGAGGGTAGCGATGATCAATCCCCAGCGACTACCGAATTCTTCGATTCGACTCATCGGTTCTCCTCGTTCATAGCTGACGATCGTTCCGACTAGAGCACGGCTCCCGCGCTGGCAGCGGTCAGCAGACGCTCGCAATTCGCAGCAATATCTCCGTGGCAGACAGCCCCTAGAACGGCCGCGGTGTCAGCACCCGCGTCCAGCACTTGCCCGATGTTCGAGGCGTTGATGCCACCGATGGCAACCAGGGGCTTGCGGACCCGCTGCCGAACCTGGGTGAGCTGGTCGAGTCCCACGACCGGATCGGGATTCTCTTTGCTGGCGGTCGGGAAGATAGGCCCGAGCGCGACGACGTCGACCGCCGGATCGGCCTCGGCAGCTATGGCTTGAGCGAGGTCGTGCGTCGAGCTGCCGATCAGCTTGTGGTTCCCGACCACCGGCCTCACCGCGGCAGGCGGCAAGTCCAGCTGCCCGACGTGAGCCCCGGCCGCCGGCAGCATCGCTGCGATATCGGCCCGATCGTCGATCCACAGACGGACGCCGGGCGGCGGGCTGGAGGCGACTTGCTCCAAGCACTGCTCCACGAGCGCATAGAGCGCTTTGTCTGGCGTGCGCTTGGCGCGAATCTGGATCCACTCGACGCCACTGGCAGCCATCGTACCGACAGCGCTCACCACCCGCTCGTAGCCTAACGTTTCGACATCCGCGATGGCATAGAGCGGGGGTGGGCAAAGCTCAGACACGGCTAGGCGTCAGCGTCGCTTTTGGCTCGCTCGAAAAACTCTTCCATGAAGCGAGTCGAAATGTCGCCGCTGCGAAACAGCTCGTCCCTGAGGATTCTCTTGTGCAGCGGGATCGTCGTGTTGATGCCTTCGACGACGAAGAAATCCAGAGCGCGAAGCGTTCTCTCGATGGCGTCGATCCGATTCTTTCCCTGAACGATGAGCTTGCCGACCATCGAGTCATAGAACGGCGGAATCACATACTCCTGGTACGTGTGGGTATCGATCCGTACCCCGGGACCACCCGGCAGGTGGAGCGTCGTCACCCGGCCCGGGGAAGGAATGAACGTCTCTGGATGTTCCGCGTTGATCCGGCATTCGATGACGTGCCCGCGGGGCTTGAGACCGCTTCGGAACGAGACCGCATCGCCCGCCGCGACGCGCAGCTGCTCCTTCACCAGATCGATGCCCAACACCATTTCGGTGACGGGATGCTCGACCTGAATGCGGGTGTTCATCTCCATGAAGTAGAAGCTGCCGTCCTGATCGAGCAGGAACTCGATGGTTCCAGCGTTCTCGTAGCCGACAGCACGCGCCAGCTGGATCGCCGCCTCACCCATGCGATCCCTCAAATCCTGGTCCAGGGCCACCGACGGCGATTCTTCGATCAGTTTCTGGTGTCGGCGCTGAATCGAGCATTCACGCTCTCCGAGATGGATCACGTTGGCGTGCTGGTCGCCGAAGATCTGGAACTCAACGTGCCGCGGAACCACGAGGTACTTCTCGATATACATCGAGCCATCGCCAAAGGCCAGGCTGGCTTCCTCGCTAGCGGTCGCGAACTGGCGCTCGATCTCGTCAGCGCCTTGGACGATTCGCATGCCGCGACCGCCGCCGCCCGCAGATGCCTTGAGAATCACCGGATAGCCGATGTCTTGCGCCATCTCACGAGCTTCCTCAGCGCTCTCGAGGGGCTTCGAGCTTCCCGGGAGGACCGGTACGCCCGCCTCGATGGCCACACGCCGAGCGTTAGCCTTGTCGCCCATGGCTCGGATGGTCTCAGGCTTTGGCCCGATCCAGGCAATATTGCACTCGTCTAAGACCTCGGCGAAATGCGCATTCTCCGCCAGAAAGCCGTAGCCCGGGTGCACCGCTTCGGCGCCCGTGATCTCGGCGGCAGCAATGACGCTCGAGATATTGAGGTAGCTGTCGGTCGGTGGCGGCGGACCAATGCAGATGTCTTCATCCGCATAGGTGACATGCAGACTATCGTTGTCGGCCGTGCTGTGAACCGCGACGGTGGCGACACCGAGCTCGCGGCAAGCCTGAATGATCCGCAGAGCAATCTCTCCGCGGTTGGCGATCAAGATCTTGTTGAACATCTCGCTCAGGCGGACCGCAATCAGTCAGACTTGATGGCGAAGAGTGGCTCGCCGAATTCGACCGCTTGAGCGTTCTCGACGTAGATCTTGACGACCGTACCGTCGGCGTCGGATTCGATCTCGTTCATCAACTTCATCGCCTCGACGATACACAGCACCTGGCCAGCTTTGACCCGATCTCCGACTTCGACAAATGTCGGTGACTTGGGGTCGGGGGACCGGTAGAAGGTGCCAACGATCGGCGAATTCAGAATGTGAGCGCCTGCCGGCACATCGTCAGCCGCTTCGCTGGCTTCTGCGGCGGGAGCAGAAGCGGGAGCCGGCGCCGACGGAGCCACCGCAACGGCACTGGCGGCCGGCGCGGCCGCGGGCACCGCCATCGGCACCATCTCGGCGGTGGATTCGACGAGCCGATGGCCGTCGATCTTCAGTCGAAACTCGGTGTCTTCTAGCTCGATTCCGCTCAGGCGGTGATTAGCCACCTGATCGATGAGCTCTTTGATTTGCTCAAAAGTCAACACGATCGTACCTTTCCGTCGAAGGCGAACAACTGCTAGCGGGGGCGCGTCCCCGGGGTTTTAGATTAGGTCCTCTTCAAAGAGCAGCACCGATCGGCGCAGCTCGAATCGTGCCCGTCCCGCGTTGGCGCCGGAAGCTAGCACGAGCAGCAGGAAGTAATCCTCGGTCAATGCGCCAATCATCAAGATGTAGCGGTCGGTGATAACCGAGAAGTGCTGAACCTCCCCGACCGAAAGCTCTTGATGGTTCTGCGACACTGCCCTCACTTGTGACATGAGCTCGGCTGACAAAAGCTCCAGATCCAAGGAGTCCTGCCGAGTGTAGGACTCGACTGCAATGCCATCTCGGGCGATCAACGACAGGGCCAGAGAGCCGTCGATTCGGTCGGCCACTTTTTGGAGTCGTTCAGCGAACATGATGCCCCGCACGCAGGTGTTTGATGTAGTTGTCGAGTACCAGAATCTTCTTGGCCGTCAAACCCTCGGGAATTTTGCCGCTGGCGGTGCGTACCGCCAACAGATCTGCTGCCGTCAGCTCGCGCGCAGCCGGCGCTTGGCCGTTGTCCTGGCCGTCGCCCTGGATGTTGGCGAGCCCAGCGAGTGCCGATGCGTTGTCCGGCTCTCTCTCTAGCACCTGTTGGAAGATGCGCTCAGCTTCCTCGTGGTGGCCCTGCTGAAGGTATATCTCACCGAGCGTCGCCGACGCGGGCTGTTCGGCGGCTGGCTCGGTGCTTTCCGCAGCATCCTCGGCCAGCGTTGACGTTTCTAGCTCGACCTGCGGCTCGGCAACAGACACGGTCTCCGGCTCTTCTTCGACCGACGCTGCCTCGATCGACGCTGCCTCAATCGGCGCCGTCTCGGCTAGCAGCATCGCATCGAAGTCGCTGGCCTCGGAGGAATCTTCCGCTTCCGGAGGCTCCTCCGGCGTCATCGGGCCTGCCGCCATCTCTGGCTCAGCATCCGCCAAGGAGTCAGCTGTCGCCGGCACCTCGACAGCCGTCATCGAGTCGGCCAATAGCTCTGGGTCGGTGGCCAGCGACGTTTCAGCTGCATCCTCAGGAATCGAGGACTCAGACTCGGCGACCGCCGCATGACTTGTAGCTGCAGTATCGGCAGTAAGAAAGCTTGCGTCGCTAGCCTCAGTCAACTCGGCCGCGTCTGAATCGGTTGCTTCTGGATCAGCGGCTTCCGAATCGGCTGCTCCTGAATCGGCAGCTTCATCATCCGGAGCGAGCGCGCTCGAGAGCCCCATTCCAACGGCTGCGGCTGCGGCACCGGCAGCTGCCGCAGCTCCCCCGATCCAGCTCGGAGCTTCAGTGTCTCCCGGTGCTTGGGAGACTGCCGGCGCCGAGTCAGCGTCGGTAGCCGGCAGGAAGTCGGTCACCTGGGGATCGACCGCTTCCGGCGCTGCAAGCTCGGCCGGCTCTTCAGGTTCAGCGGCTTCCGGCTCGGCTATGGCTTCTGGCTCGGCGTGATCTTCAGTCTTCGAGGTCTCTACCGACTCTGCGAGCGGCTCTGAAGCCGCGTCGGTTGTGGCTTCCGGCTCGACAACTGCAGGCGACTCCTCTGCAGAACGGGTCTCGGTCAGGAGCCCAGCCTCGCCCAAAGGCACGGTCTCAGGCAGGGAAACCGAGCCTTCCAACGCCTCCGTTGCGATCGAAGCGTGCTCCTCGTGCTCCTCTGTGGAGACCGTTTCCGTGGAGACTGAGGGCTCATCTGAGACTTGCAGATCCGCTGCCACCCTGTCTTCTGCGTCGGTGCTGGCTGAATCATCGTCTTCTGCGTCGGTGCTGGCTGAATCATCGCCCGGAGCAAAAATGCCCTCACCCGTTAGGGACCTCCAATGCTGGTCCGCATCGACCTGGCCCAATCCTTGGAACGGAACGGCAGGACGCCGGCTCGATGCCTGGTGCTGCCACAGAGCGTTGAAATCGGGCTCGGGTACATCGCTGCGCGTCAAATCGAACGGATGGGACCAGTCTACGCTCGATGCCGTGGGGCGAGTAGCCAGCGGGCTGCGGTCGGAAGACTGTGATGCTGCCGTCTCGGTTTCCTCAGATTCACCAGCTTCTGTCGCTAGCAGGTCGCTGACGGACATCGAGCCTGCGGCTTCGGCATCCTCTTCATCGTCTGCCACTAGCTCGAAATCACCGGGGTCAGCCGCCGCCTCGTCCACGGTTTCCGCGATCCGCGTTTCCGCGACCGGCGTTTCCGCGACCGGCGTTTCCGCGACCAGCTCCTGCCCTATCGGCTCGTCCGTGACGACCGTCACAGGGTCGTCGGGCTCTTCGGCCTGGAGGCGCTCGAGGCGATACTCGAGGTGCGCGAGCTCAGGATCTCGTGAATTCAACAGCCGATAGGTCTCGAGTCTACCGCTAGCTTTTTCTCGGTCCCCCTGCTGCAGGTACGCGTCGAGCAATAGCTTGTTGGCGACGATGTGGGTCGGATCGCGCGAGATGACCGTCTCGAGGGCCGCGACCGACTCCTCGATACGATCCAGCTCCAGTCGACAGCGTCCAAGGGCCACTAGCGCCGAGAGATCGTTCGGCCGATGCTCGAGCCCCTTCTCCAGCACCGCAACGGCCTCCACCTGCTGGCCCAGTTTACGGTGCTCTTCGGCCAATTGAAGAAACAGGCGAGACGAGGGATCGCGCTCCCAACGCAGCTTGAGATCGTCGAGACGGTAGTTTTGGCCGGCGTCGGACATACTGGGTTTCGGCGAGACTGCGCGGGTGACCTGCACCCTCGCTGGCTATCAGACGTTAACGGACGGCTGTCAGACTTCCTGTGAAGGAAACATTATAGCAATCCGCGACCGGCCCTGCCCAGCACCCAAGGAGGCGGCGATCCGAGAACCGCCGCCGAAGCAGCCTACTGGACTGTGATCCGTCCGGGCGGCGAGGTCACCGAGCCGCTCTCGGTATTGACCGTCACCAGTACCGTGATGACATCTCCAGGTGCGACCTCAGTTTCTAGGATGTCCAGGTCGATGATCGCTTGGCCGTTGTTGTCGGTCAGCACCGAGCCGTCGCTCGAGACTTCGCCTCCCGGCTCCTCGAAACGCCCGACATTAGTGCCGTTTCCGAGCTGAGCAGTAAAGCGCGCGATGACCGAAGACACGCCTTCGTTGCGACTGTCGAGGGCTCGCGCCACCAGTCGAATCTCCTGGTCGCTGTCTTGAATCGTGCCTGGGATCGTCGAGAACTCGACCGCAACGACGTCTCCGCGAACCGTAATGTTGACCGTGACCGTTTCACTCGAGCCCAGGAATGCCTGGATCTGAGCATCACCGAAATCGCCGTTGGGATCGAAGACTGACGTCGCGCGACCGCTGTCGTCGGTCTCTGGCGTCTCGGGATCCAGCAGGCCGAACGAAGACAACAGCTGAATCTGGAATCCAGCACCCAGCGGGACGTCATTCTCGTCACGAGCGATCACCGTAATGACCGACGTTTCTGCAGTGGAGATGTTGTCCGGATTCGCGTTGATGATCAGGTTGGGGCGCTGATTCTCGATCGTCACGGTCGCCATGGCATCGTCGCTGGAACCGAATGAGCCGGTGAGATTGGCGGTTCCAGGCTGCTGGCCCGCGCATAGGAAAGTGCGTGCCTCGCTATTGGAATTGGTGGTCACCGTGATGCTGTTTGGGCCCCCACTGCCACAACCGCCTGAGCTGAAGAAACCCAGGTCGGTTCGAAACAGCACTTCTCCACCTGCGCCGAACAACGTGTTGTCGGAGTTGCGAGCAACGCCGGTTACGGTGGCTCGTTCACCGAGACCGAGAACCGAAGGGCTGACCGTCAGTGAGATCCGCTGACGCGACGTGTCCGTCTGACCGATCGTCACCGTGACCGTGGCGCTGGCATCTCCTCCACTCGCTGGCGTCGCCGTGACCATCGCCGGTCCGGGCTGTCCGTCGCTGCGCAAGGTTGCCGTGGCTCGGCCGTTGCCGTCCGCCTCGATCAGGTTCGAGCTCAGGACACCCAGATCTGTGGATAGCGTGATCTGCGTCCCCGGATTTAGCGGGTTGCCGTCGGGCTTGAAGCCCGTCACGGTCAGTTGCGACGTCCCGCCGTTCAGTCCGATTTGGGTCGGGTTGGCGGCGATCGTAAGCACGGTTCCGGTCGGTGCTACCGGGTTGGCACTATCACAGGCAAGCGCGCAAACGCACAAGAGCAGGAGGAGGAGTCTTTGTTTCATCTCGAACGCAGTATACGGAGAGAGGTGTCTGGGCGTCTAGACGAAGAAAGGCGATCGTCTCAGACGATCGCCTCATTGGCAAACCTCTTACGACCTGAGATCAGGGATCCGTAACGGTAACTTCTCTGGATCTCTGGGTCGAACCGCCCGCGTTGGTCGCGGTCAGCGTGACGGTGAAGGTGCCGGCAGCCGCGTAGGTATGCTGCCGATTCTGTTCGCCAGGAACTCCATCGACCAGCGTGCCGTCGCCAAAATCCCAGCGGATGGCGGTGGCCGCGTCTCCGAGCGAGCGGTCCATGAACGTCACCATCAAATCGTTAGCGGTAAAGCTGAAGTCGGCCTGTGGCGGGTTCGGATCCACCGGATCTTCCCGACAGACACCACCGTCACTCGGGAGGTAGGTGAAGGCCGCAGTCACCGTGTCCGTGCAGCCCGTATCGCGGTTACTGACCACGATATCGACTCGCTGCTCGGTAAATCGCATGCCCGGGTTGCCCCCGGCGCCGGTGCACTCTTCTTCGGGGAACGGCACCTGGAAGTTCGGGATATCGACCACCATGACGTCGCCGACTCCGTTGCCTTCATGCATCGGATCGGGATCGAGACTGGTGATGGTGACCGAACCCGAGCGCTCGCCGCCGAAGGTGACCTGGGGCGGGAATCCCTGACGGTCAAAGCCGGAACCGGTCATCGTCAAGCTGGTCGGGCCAAGGATGGCTCCGGTATCGATATCGGCCGTCGTCGAGCTGACCGAGATCGAGCCGATGCGCGGCTCGACCGGACGGTAGGTGAACGTCAGGCCGGAGGTGAAGCCCTCATTGGTTTCGATGTTGACTACGTTGAACGGACCGCTTGGCCGACTGCAGGCGACAATCTCCACCGGACCGACCGAGCGGGCGACGATCTCTGTACCGCTGACGGACACCACCTGCTGAGCGCGACCGCCAAAGCTGACCGCCACCGGCCCTTCGAAGCCGTTACCAAAGATAGTCACCAGGTCACCACCAAAATAGGTCCCTTCACTCGGCCCGACGCTGGAGATGAACATCTCACCGCCGCCGTACTGGAAGGCATTGTTCAGGGAGGCGGTAAAGCCCGAACGGAGATCGAACACATCGATGCCTACGATCTGGTTCAGATTTGCTGAATTCTGCCCGGTAGCCGGCGGACTGCGCACCAGGATTCGGGTCGGCGAGATATCGAGCACTTCCGCTTCGATCCGCGAGCCGGCGCCAAAGAAGACTTGGATCTCCGAACCGAACGCCTCGCCGAAGATAGTCACCGGCGTGCCGCCCTCATTGGGTCCAGAGGTCGGCGTCACCGAGATGATCTTGGGCACCAGCGGCGTCTGGTTGCGGGTGTAGGTAAACGCGTTGTTGAGCGTGTCGGTCGCGGCTTCGAGGGTGCCGAAGGCGTTCTCGAGAATCAGTCCCACGGCCCGGTTCTGACCCGACGGCAGATCGATTGGCGGCGTCAAAATCTGAATCGAGCTCTCGCTGACGCTGAGCACGGGCGCGTTGATCCCGCCGAGCGTAACCCGCACCGGCTCGAAAAAGCCCGTCCCTTCGATCCGCACCTGAGTATTACCCGCCGGCGGCCCAAAGTTGGGCACCAGGCCAGCTATGGTGAGCGGCACGGGAAGCGGCGCTTCGGTGACTTCCACCACTGCCTGACCCGAGCTCTGCTCGATCTGGGCTCGAATCGTGGCGGTCTCGGTCAAGGCGGCCAGGGTCGCAGCCGCGGTGCCGTTGGATCCGAATACAATGGTGATCGAATTGCCGACCGAATTGCCGGCTTCATTGGTCAGTACGCCGCTGGTGCTCGTCAGCACCGCGGTTGAGCCCTGGGGCACGAATGCGTTGTTGTCGGTGCGACGCGCGACGATCGTTATCGTGATCGTCGCGTCACTCTCGAGCTCGAACGTCCTGGGGCTCGGGCTCACCGTGATGGAGAAGCCCGTCGCCGATCCACCGCCTTGAGGCACCGCAGGATTTGGCGCCTGGCTCGGCTCCGTCGGGGAGTCGGCATCACAAGCCCCCAGCATCAGCGCCAGAGCCATGATCGGCAGAGCCTTGAAAATGTTGAGTTTGGTCACTGGCATGGCGACTCTCCAATTCGGGATCATCAGTCCTCGATCACTCATCTCAGGTGTTTAGAAAGCGGCCAGGCTGGACACGAACTCGATTGTCTGAGTTCGCGTGACGCTCGACACGGAAGTGCCGCCCAGCGTCGTTCCAAAGGCACGGAAATTGACGTTGAGCCGAACGGTCGTGTTTCCCGTCTCGCGATCGAATCCGCCATTGGCGATCAGCAGGTCGGACAGAGGCGGCACGCGAGTCTGCTCGTTGGACATGATCGGGAAATTGTTGAGGGTCAAGCTACCGCCGACCGGTACCGTTCCGATGACGTTGAAGACGAACGGCGGCGGCACGCGGGTTCCGGCGTCCGCACGCGAGAACGTCACTTCCAGCGTACGTAGCTGCACATCCATCAGCGACGAGGTGTTGGCGGTCGGATCCGCCACGATGCTGGTGACGTTGATCGTCGGAATCGTAACGGTCTCGTTTTCCTCGACGCCGACCCGCAGCACCGTACTGGTGAACTCGACTTCGATCAGCACACCGCCGGAATCAGTTTCTTCCGTGCGCTCCTCGCAACCGAGCAGAAGAAGCGCGGCGATGAGCAGGGATACTTTTGCTAGGGATCTCACCTTGGACCTCCGGAGTGTCGAGCTACATCTGAACGATACGCGGAGTGATGAAGATCATCAGCTCGTCGTTCTGGTCGGTTCGGTTTCGATTCTTGAACAGGTGGCCGAGGATCGGGATATTGGACAAGCCGGGCAGTCGATCCTGCGACTGGTTGGCCGAGACCTCGTAAATTCCGCCGATGACCGCTGTGCCGCCGTCTCGCACGATCACCTTGGTCGAGGCTTCTCGGGTCGAGATCGGCGAGTTGGTGGCACCGACCACCGCCAGACCGGGCTGCGGTGATCTCTTGGCTACCGTGATCTCCATCATCACGGTACCTTCGGCCGTGACCTGTGGAGTCACCGTCAGCTGCAGCGTGGCGTTGACAAACTGCACCGACACCGTGCGGTTGGTTACCGTCTGAATCGGGATCTGAATACCGCTCTGGATCGATGCGGCATTGTTGTTGAGCGTTGTTACCCGCGGCGCAGAGACCAGGTTCACCAGGCCTTCACTCTCAGCGACCTGAAGCTGCGCGTCGAGCGTGAAGCTGTTGAGGATATTCCCCAAGGTGAGATTCAGGAACCCGTTGGCGCCGCCGGTCAGCAGGCCGACGCCACCGTCGACCGTCCCATTGTTGGGGAACTGCAGGCCGGTGGTGTTGCCGAGTCGGTTGCTCGACTCACCCTCGAAACCCCACTCGATACCCAGCGAGCGGCTGAATGTCTTGGTAGCTTCAATGATGCGGGCCTCGATCGTCACCTGCGGCTCCGGCGAGTCGAGGTTGTCGATCACCGCCAGGACGACGTCGATGGTGCCCGGAAGCTCACGCAGGATCAGGGTGTTGGTGCGACTGTCGACCTGTACGGTGCCGCGCGCCGACAGGATCGAGCCAGTGCGATTGCGCAACAGGTTGGCGATCTCTTCTGCGTCTGAATAGCTCAAGCTCTTCAGCACAGTCTGCAGAGGCACCGACTGCTGCTGGATCTGGCGCAGCCGCCGCGCTTCCTCGGCTTCGGCACGCAGCTGGGCGGTCGGTGCGATGCGTACGATCGTGCCGTCGATATCCATGCCCAGATTGTTGATCTTCAGGATCTGCCACATCGCCTGATCCCAGGGCACACCTTTGAGCTCGACCGTGACGCTGCCCGCGACGTTTGGCTGGATCACGAAGTTGAGGTCGCTGATGGTGGCGAAAGAGCGCAGTGTCTCGACTAGATCCGCCTTACGCAGCGACATGTCGATCAGCTCGCCGTAGTACTCCTTCTCCTGGGAGTCGATAACCAGCGTGCCGAACGACTGGAGAAATTTCTCCTTTTCTTCCAGGCGCGGATCATCGATCTGCACCTGCTGCTCTTCGAACAAGGCGACGTCGCTGGTCGCCGTCGGGCGCGACAGCGAGGAGCCGGCCGGCGGTGCCGTGGGCTGATACACCGGTACCGGTGGCGCAGCGCTGGGCTCGATACGGATCGAATCGTTTGGTTCACTCGATACGCCCTGAGCTGGCGGCGAAGTGGCTTCGGCCGCGACCCACTCCGGCTCGGCCATGGCCGGCTCAGGAGCTGGCTCAGCCATCGCGCTGTCCGCGACGTCGATGGTCTCGGGCTCTTCGATGCCCGGCTCAGAGTAAGTTGGCGTCTCCTCGATCGGCTCGAACGTCACCGTCTCGGGCTCGGTGGCCTCGGCGATCTGGGACTCTGCCAGATCTTCCTCAGTGATTCCTGCTTCAGGCTCAGAAAGGGTCGGCTCATCCATTGCCGGAGCGACCTGTCGAGCCACCGTTACTGGTTCGGGCGCCGGAGGCTCTGAAGCCTGCATCGCGGCTGCAGCTGGGTCGGCACCAAAGGTGACCTTGAGGCCATCAGCCGAGCGGTTGATCTTGAGCGCGGCAGAATCCTGAAGGTCGAAGACGACGCGTGACACCGGATCCGGCCGGGGCTTGAACTGGCCGATGCGTATTTGATCGACCTCATCGCTACCGACCGGGAGGGTCGCGCTGCCGGCCGTGTTGACGACTCCGGCGAGGTCTACGACGAAGCGCTCGGGATTCTCGAGCCGGAACATCGAATAGGCGAACTCACCGTCGCCAGAGATCTGTACGACCGTCGGGTTTCCGCGACTCAAGACATCAACGGAGAATAGCTGACTGGCAGCCACACCGCTCGGCGGCGGCCCAACGACCGGGGCTTCCGGCGTGCCCATCGAAGCCTGCGAATGCACCGATTCGGCGGCAGGCGCCGGATCTGCAGCGAGGTCCTCCTCGGCCACCGGCTCATAGGCTAGACGCACCGGAGCGGGCGGTGGAGGCGGCTGCGGTGTAGAGCGCGCAGCAACGCTGGTCTGGGGAGCAGCTCCTACCGTCGCGAGCTGAATGCGCAGCAGCTCTCCTTCGCCAGACAGCGAATGCTCACTCGGCTGCCGCGTCTTGACGATCAAGCGCGTCATCGGCCGGGAGGCATCGTCAACGCGCTCGATATCGACCGCGGCGATCAGGCCTTCAGGGCTTTCGAGACTGCGCACCGTCTGTGCAGGCACGCTGTTCGGAAGCTCGATCACCAGATCTCCAGCAGAGTCGCGAAAACTGGTCCACACGAGCGGCCGGTCAGCCATCAGCTCGACGGATTCGAGCCCTCTGGAGCCCTTCAGATCGAGGGAGCGGATCTCCGCCGGCATCCTCACCTGGGCAGCAGACACCGCGCCCTCGGGACGGGCACTACTCGACGGGCGAGCGTCTCTCGTCCCTGCCGAGGAGCAACCGATCTGGGAAACCAGAACTATTGCCGCGACAGCGCCGAGCAACCAGCGTCTAGATCCCGCTCTGTTATCGATTCGCTCTCCCATCTCATTGGCCTCCGACCGCGTTCCGGTCAGTGTTTTCGGCTCGGCTGCTGGCTCCGCGGCGCGCGAAGAGCTGCGGCTTCCGGCACGAGGCCACAGCCCGCTCGAGCGGCGCGGGGCCCCGGTTCATCATTCTCCACAAGCTCTTCCTCATGCTGTCCTCGCGAGCTCCTTGTCCATACCTTGCAGCACTCTGATTACCTGAGCTTCTTGACCACCTCGCGAAACGGCTTCAACGCGGTGGGATCATCCACCGACTGCTTGAAGACCACCTCGTCGAGGGTGATGCGAATCACGTCCCCGTCCCAAAGCTGATCACCGACGCGCAAGAGAAAGCTGGTCTCCTGGCTAGCCGACTGCACCTGAACTACCGGCCCATCGTCGAGCACGAAAACCCCTTCGACCGCAATCTCGTCGATCAACAGGCCGGCCGGTCCATCGGGCCGCTTTTCGCTGCGGCGTGCTGCAACCCGCGCTTGAAACAACGACGTAAAGGGATCTCGTCGCGCGCCAGGATCATAGGAGTATGTCGTGGGGTCCGAGAGCACCTCTTCATCCAGCTTCAGCATGTCGTCGATGGCACTGAAATCAGGCGCTTCGCTGACCTCCTGCTCTTCCTCGGGTACGAATTCTTCGTCCTGAGCCCATACCGGCATCGCGAGCATCGCCAAAGCCAAGACGCAGGAGAGGCGCAACCAGCGCACGACGGAGTCGCTCTCGCCATGCCGTCGCCCTTTTAGGGTGAGGGACGACATCAGCCCTCCTCCTCGGGTGGTGGATTGTAGATGAAGGTCTTGATTATGAAATTGGCGGTGATGCTGTGGCGCCCACCGGTGGCGCTGATCCTCAGATTTTCAACGTTGATGATGCGCGAGAAGCGGCGCACGCGATCGAAGAAAAGCGCGAGGTTGTGATACTTGCCGTTGAGGTGAATCGCGATCGGCCACTCGCTGTAGAAATCACGCGGCGATAGCGCTCGAGGCGTGAAGCGCAGCAGATCGAAGTCTCCCTGCTCGGTCAGACGGCGGATGCGGCGCAGCAGATCTTCGGTGTTGCGGCGCGAAGGCAAAATCCGCAGCAGTTTGTCGAGCTCGAGCTGTAGCCGCCCGACTTCCTCACGGAACTGCGGCAAGCTCTTCATCGCCGAGCGGCCTTCGTTGATCTCGCGCTCGAGATTCTGAAGATGCCGCTCGCTGCGCACGATCTGATTGTTCATCTCGTTGAACTTGATGTACTTGAACGCGACTACCAGAGCGATCGCGAGGGCCACCGCGACACCCGCCGACATGTACCATGGTTTGCCTTCCAGTCCGGTTTCAATTGCCATTGACGTTCACCTCGATGGTTCGAAGCGCCTTCACGGGCCGGCTTCGGCAGTCGCAGCTTCCGGCGAGGTAGCGTCTTGCTGCGGCACTGGTGGCGGTTTCTGATCGAATTGGAAGCTGATCCGGAAGCTATAGCTCGCTCCGGTACCGTCGCGAGTGATGTCGCGGGTATCGGGCTCCCGGAACTCGGGTACTTTGTCGAGGTTCTCGATGAACGAGGCGATGGCGTTGGTGTTGAACGCCGTACCTACGAGATCGACGGTGCGACCCCGGAAATTCATGGTGCTCAGCCACACCAGATCCGGCAACGCGTTCGACACCTGATCCATGATCTGCACCGGCCCCTCCTGCTTGAGGGTCAAGTCGTTGATCACGTTGATCTTGCGCTCGAGTTCACGCTGCTTCGCTTTGAAATCGTTGACCTCTTGCAGGATCGGCCGCAGCTCGGCCACTTCGCGCTCAGCGCGCCGAACCTCAGCGCCAATGTCTTTGAGCTCGCCGTTGAGCATGAACCACCAGCCGGCCGACACCAGCAATCCGGCCGCCACTCCGCCACCCAGAAAGTAGAGGCTGGGATCTTGGTCGCCAAGATTGATCTTGGGCGCCTTGCGGCGGGCGACGACCGGCCGGCGGCCTTCCGACAGCAGGTTGATTCGGGTCAGCAGATCGGTGGTTTCGGCATCACCGACTCTGCGCACGCCCAAGCCAACCGAGACCGCCAGCATCGGAGCGATCGAGTCCAGCCACTCACGGTTGAAGTCGCTCTCTTTGAACTGGATGCGGCGGAACGGGTTGAGCAGCTCAGTGGGAACGCCAAAACGCTCACGCAAAACCTCTTGCAGGTTGGGGGTCAGCGCGCAGCCACCGGACAGCATGAGCTCGTCGACCGGCCCTTCGGAAGACGTCGCGCCGAAGAAGTCGAACGTCTTCTGAATTTCGTTCGCCATCTCGGCGGACACCGCATCGAGCACCTTACCCAAGCTACGCTCCTGCTCTCTCTGCCTGTTTTTATACCTGATCTGGAACCACAGGTCTGTCACAAACACTGCCGCACATGATTGTTGTTTCTGAT
>JBCCEE010000094.1:0-21924 GCA_039030415.1 Acidobacteriota bacterium | reverse complement strand
GTCGCATGGCGAAAGAACGACCGGACCCAGGGAAGGATCTGTGGCAGATCAGGCCACCGGACCTTCACGGGGCCTGCCGGGTCCAAGAACCATTTCGGCAGGCTCTTCCAGACCCCCGGGGCCAGCACCAGCACCAGGCCGGCACCCATGGCGACCGCCAGGCTGTACTCGCCGAACATCTCGCGGGTGCCGAAGATCGACTCGATGATCACCCCCATGGCCTGCAGCTGGGCGCCGAGATAGCCGAGGGTTCCGACCACCACCGCCACCGCCGCCAGCCCAGAGGCCCAGCGCGAGCGGTAGCGAGCCAGGATGGCGTCGGGCACGGTGAACACCTCGCGCACCTCGGACAGCAGGCGCAGGCGCTTGGCGACCGTCCAGCACAGCAGGCCGGCGGTGAAGCTGACCGGGAACGAGATGAAGAACGACGCCATGCCGAGGCTGTAGGTGAGCCCGGGACCGCCGATGAAGAGAAAGCCCGAGAACGCCGCCGACATGGTCGCCAACGCGGTCACCAGTAGACCAATACCCTGGCCGGCAATGAAGAAGTCCTTGGCGTCGTGGGTGCGGCGAGCGGCCCACAGGCCAATCGCCACCACAATCGCGAGGTAGATGACCACCGTCACAATGATGGTCGGATCAGCGAGAGACAGCATGACGGATCAGATTGGGGATCAGGTCTGGGGATCAGGTCTGGGCGGATCAGGTCTGGGCGGATCAGGCTCCGTCGGCTTCGGCTTGGTCAGCTTTCACTGACGGCTCGTCGCGACCGAAGCGCCGTCGCAACGCGTCGAGATCCTGCTGGCGCAAACCGTGGCGGTCGAAGGTCCAGGCGTAGGCGAGCGACACCAGCATCACCGGTGCCAGGAAGAGGCCGTAGAACTGAACCGCGGTGGTGAGCGGCAGGCCACCGAACCAGGGCGCCTCGAGAATCCGTCCGCGGTACGCCAGCATGACGGCGCAGCAGGCCACCAGGATCGCCGCCATCGCGATCAGCGGCCACAGCAGGGGACCGAGGCGTCCGCGACGCTGAGCGCCAAGGGCGATCAGGGCGACCGGATAGACCATCGCCAGCATGGCGAAGAGCCATTCGCCCGCGGGCACCGGCACGACGAAAGTCAGCAAGATCAGCGGTGACGAGATCGCCAGTATGGCGAGGGCGAGACGCAACGACATCGCTACCAAGGATATCGGTTTTGGCCGGGATCTCGAAAAACTCGGCAGGTGCCTGAATGTTGAGCCGAAGCGTGAAGACGCTGTGCCGCCGGCGCACGTAAAACCAGCGTAGAGTAGCGTCAGCGAGTGACGCTCGGCGGTCCCAGATGATGAAGCGAACGATCCCAGTTTCCGTGCTCACGCTGCTCCTGCTGTCGGGAGCCACGTGGACGCCGTCCGCGCGGGCGACCGAGAGCGCCTGGACGCAAGGAATCCCGTGGCGTCAGGCCGGCTTGAGTGAGCAGCAGGCGGTAGCTCACTTGTTGCAGCGCTTCGCCTACGGGCCGCGTCCCGGCGACATCGATGCGGTACTCGAGCTCGGGATCGGCAACTGGGTTGAGAGCCAGCTCGCCGGGGATCTCCCCGGCCCCGTCCTGCAGGCCAAATTGGATCAGCTACCGGCGATGGCCTTGACCCCGAAGCAGATGGTCTGGCGCTATTCGAACAAAGGCGTGCTGGTGCAGGAGGCGGTCGCCAAAGGCCTGTTCACGATGGCGGACTACACCGGCAAGAACGGCGGGCTTCGCCTGCGCGACGCCCTGGCGTCGCTCGATCGCTACGCGGCCGACCGCGGCATGACGTCGGACCGCGAGCTACTGGCCCAGCTCAAGGCTCAGAAGGTGCTGCGCGCCGTGCACTCCGAAGCCCAGCTGGTGGAGGTCTTGACCGACTTCTGGTTCAACCACTTCAACGTTTCAGCGACCCAGCCCACGGCCCGGGTCCACATACTCTCTTACGAGCGGGACGCGATCCGACCGCGGGTGCTGTCGAGCTTTCGAGAGCTGCTCGGCGCGACGGCGCGGCATCCCGCCATGCTGGGCTATCTCGGCAACGCCCAATCGGTAGCCAACCCCGAAGCAACGACGACCTTCGACCTCGAGGTGACCGAGCTCGATCGACTTTCGCCGCTCGACAACCCGACCCTGCGCATGCGGCTGGCGCGAAATCTCGGCTGGTACAACCGCGAAGCGCGCCTGAAGCGCACGCTGCAGCCTCGCGGCCTGAACGAAAACTACGCGCGCGAGCTGCTCGAGCTGCACACCCTCGGGGTCAACGGCGGCTACAGCCAGCGCGATGTGATCGAGGTGGCGCGGGCGTTCACGGGCTGGACGACGTTCCCACCCGGCGGCGGCAGAGCGCAGATCGAAAAGACCCTGGTGAATTCGGAGACCGCGGTTGACATGGGCTTTGTGATCGAAGACGAGTTCGTCTTTCGTGCCGACCACCACGACAGTGACGCCAAGGTCGTCCTCGGCGTGCCGCTGGCAGCCGGTCGCGGGATCGAAGACGGCGAAGAGGTGCTGGATCTGGTCGCCCGCCACCCGGCTACCCTGCGCCACCTGGCGCGCAAGCTGGCGGTGCGCTTCGTATCCGAGCAGCCGCCGGCGAGTCTCGTTCAGCGTCTGGTCGCCACCTGGGAGCTGACCGACGGGGATCTGAGGGCCGTCATGCGAACGCTGATCTCCGCCCCGGAGTTCTGGGACGTCGCCGCCCAGCGTAGCAAGATCAAGACGCCCCTCGAGCTCGCCGCCAGCGCGTTGCGAGCCCTCGACGCCGACGTCACTGACGCCAAGGGCGTCGTGAGCTGGCTGCAGCGCATGGGCCAGCCGATCTACGCGTTCCCTGCCCCTACCGGGTTTCCCGACGAGGGAGGCACGTGGACCCACGTCGGCAAGCTGCTGGCGCGGGTCAACTTCGGCCGCGATCTGTCGCGTGGCGCGATCGCCGGGGTACGTCTCGATCTGCTCGCCTGGCTGGGACAGGATCCACTGCGCCGGTTCGAAGATGCCGTGGAGTGGTTCTTCCCGGTACTGATGCCGGAGCGCGACCCCTCGTTGACCGCCAGCCTGATCGCAGCCGGTGCCGAAGCGCTCGAAGGCGAACAGGCTGCCCCGCGCGTCTTGTCAGAAGCCGAGCTGGCGCGCCTCGAACCAGAGCAGCGCCGCCGACTGGCCCAAGCGGAGCGCCAGACGACGGTACGGCACGCCGTGAATGCGGTGAGCCTGCTGATCGGATCGCCAGAGTTTCAAGTGAATTAGGAGGTCTCGATACGATGTGGACCCGCAGAGCTTTCTTGAAGACCGGCGGCCTCGCGCTGTACTCCCTGGGCGTCGAGCCGAGGTTCATGGATCGCCTCGCCATGGCGTCGACCGGCGACACGAGTCGTCCCAAGATCCTGGTTTCGATCTTCCTGCGCGGCGCCATGGATGGCCTGATGGCGGTACCGCCGCTCGGCGAAGAGCAGGCTCTGCGCCGTTTCCGACCTCGTCTGGCGATGGGGGGAGCGCGCTCAGAGGCCGATCGCATCCTCGATCTCGACGGGCAGTTCGGACTCCACCCGGCGTTCGCACCGCTGCAGCCCTATTGGCAAGACGGCAGGCTGGCGGTGGTGCACGGCGTCGGATCCCCCAACCCCACCCGCTCCCACTTCGACGCTCAGGACTACATGGAGACGGGTACACCGTGGCGCAAGGGAACCTCGTCGGGCTGGCTCAACCGCCTGACTCAGCGGGTGCCGGGAAATAGCTCTTCGTTCACCGCCGTATCGGTCACGCCAGAGCTGCCGCGCTCCCTTTACGGTGAGTATCCGGCGCTGGCGATTCCTGATCTCGCCGGCTTCAAGCTCGGCCAGCTGCACGACCATCTGGACCGTGAGACGGTGGGCGAGCATCTCGAGCTGCTGTATGACGAGGGCGCCGGCGGCAGCCTCAGGCAGCACGGCAGCGATATGTTCGAGGCGCTGCGGATTGTCTCGCAGCGCGAGTTCAAGAACTATCGGACGCGACGGGGAGCCCACTATCCGACCTCCCGCCTCGGCCAGAGCCTGCTGCAGATCGCTTACCTCATTCGAGCCGGCGTCGGGCTACGCGTCGCCTGTGCGGAGTCCGATGGCTGGGATACCCATGTCGGTCAAGGCAAGATCGGCGGACCGTTCGCCCATCGGGCGCGCGATCTGGCGCGATCGATCGCGGCGTTCTGGAGCGATATCGAACCGTTTCAGGACGACGTCGTCGTCCTGACCATGACCGAGTTTGGGCGCACCGTGCGCGAGAACGGCTCGAACGGTACCGATCACGGCCACGGCTCTTGCCTGTTCGCCCTCGGCAATCAGGTCGATGGCGGGCGCATTTACGGCAACCTGCCGGCGCTCGAGCCCGACGCCCTGTTCGAGGGCCGCGACCTGCCGGTGACGACCGATTTTCGGGCCGTCTTCTCCGAGGTCGCCGGCAAGCTCTACGGCCTTTCCGACGACTCTCAGATCTTTCCGGGCTGGAGCGGCTCGCGACTGCCGCTCCTGTGGTGAGCACCGTCCGGCCGGCGAATCGTCAGCGGATACCTACAAACTCTCCCGGCCTAGGGGCATCCAGCTTTACCATGAGCAACAATTACCGAAGTCTGCCGGTAACCGACCGTTTGGTCTCTGATTTTTATTCCAACTTTCTCGACCGTGGTACGATTTTTCAGCATGGCTCAGAGAGAATCAGCCGCCGCGGGACTAGCAACCCTCAGTGACGTTCCTGGTACCGAGCTCCGTGAGCTCCACGCATCTTTTGCTTCGTTTCGGGATTTCGTCGACCGCTATTCGTCCTGGCTTTCGGATACCAACATCTTTGTCGAATCGTCTGACCTGGTGCCTGATGGGGCTCCGGTTCGCCTCGAGTTTCGACTAGAAGATCAGCCGATTACCCTGATCCGGGCACTCGGTGAGGTCGAATGGGTTCGGCCGCCGGCTGCCGCGGGTCCCGAAGAGCCGCCGGGAGCCGCGGTCAAGATCACCTACCTGGATCAAGCCAGCGCGCGCTTGATCGAGTCGATCTTTCGCCTCTACACCGAGCAAGAGGGAGCGCCGCTCAACGAGGATGCGACCGAGAACTGGGAGTTCGACGTCGAGTCGCTGATCGACCAGGCGTTCCCCGGGGATGCCGCGGCCAGCGCCGAGGCATCGGCTGCGCGGTCATCCCGGGCATCCACACCTTCAGAGACGGACTCGCCCAAGGCGGCCCCACCGGTCGCGGCCCAGGCGTCCGAACCGACGAAGCCAACCGGCCAGGATACCGCCAAGACTCAGGCGGTCGAGCTGCCACCGGGAATCGTTGTGGTTGGGTCCCCCAAGCCGGCACCTGCGGCCGAGCCACCCCGAGCAGAATCCGCAGGTCCAACCTCTGACGGTGCTCTTGCCGCGGGCACAGTCGCCGCGGGCGCGGCGGCAGCCGGTGCCATCGCGGCCGGCGCCGCTTCAGCGTCGAGCACGCAGCTGCCGATTCCGGAAGTCGGAGCGGCCACCGTGCGCCTTCCGATGGTGCCCGCGACAGAGCCGGCGACCGAAGACGCCGTCACCGAGCCGCAAGAGCCCGCTCCGGAGCAGGATTCACCACCGCACGAAGCGCGATCCCTCGAAGATACGCGACCCGCCGAGGTCGAGGCTCCGAGCGGCCTCGACGATACGCGGCCGGCGGAAGCCGAGGCCGAAGCAGGACTCGACGACACCAGACCCACCGAAGACGCGGCGCTGCTACCCGAGATCGATCTCGATGAAGACGAGGAATGGGAGATGCAGGTCGACGCGGCGTTTTCCGAAGCCGAGTCGTCGACCGAGATCGAGGCTCCGGAACCTGTCCCGGAGCCTGCCCCCACCAGCTCCTTCGGGTTCGGGCTGGTTGAGAGCCCACCGTCTTCCGAGCCGCTCGACACCGCGCCGGCTTCACCTCTGGCCGCCTCAGAGCCACCGGCTCGAGAGTTTGGCGGGGCGCTAGACGCCGAGTCCCACGCGTCAGACCCCGGGTCGCAGACGACCGCAGCCGGGTCGCAGACGACCGCAACCGGGTCGCAGACGACCGCAGCCGGGTCGCAGACGACCGCAGCCGGGTCGCAGACGACCGCAGCCGAGGCGCTCGAGACGGATACCGGAGCGTTTGTACCGCCGGAGCCTGCCGACACCCGTCTCGATTCGCTGGCGATCGATCTGGGGCAAACCGAGCCCCCGAACGAGAGCAGCTTGCCCGTCTCCCCGGAGATCGCCTCGGGACCGGCGCTGGGTGAGTCGGTGGCGATGAGCACCTCAGAACCGGAATCGAGCTTTCTGCGTCGATCGACCGTTCTCTTCTTGCTCGCCATTGGAATCGGCGCGGCGTTGTTCTTCGTGCTGCGGGACCAGCTCCCCTTCATGTCCGCGCCTCCTGCGGTCACGGCGGAGCTACCGCCCACGGAATCGGAGGCCCCGACCGGTGATGCATCGGCCCAGCCGCCCACGCAGGATAGCGACCAGCCGACCGCGGTCGAGCCCGCCGAAACCTCAGAGACCTCGGATGAAGGTACCGAGCCCGCCGAAACAACGGCAGGTGGCGAGGGTAGCGACAGCGAGCCCAGCGCCGCGACGCAGCCGGCTGCTGAGATCGGAGAAGCGCCGGCAGCGACACCGTCGACGGCCACTGAGATTGCTAGCACGGAAGAGGCCGAGAGCGAGCCCGCGGAGCGAGAGCCCGCGGCGGAATCGCCAGCGGGTGCCAATACGACCGCCGTCATCGCGGAGGTCGAGCGGCAGGTGCGAGCCTGGGCGGTTGCGTGGTCCGAGCAGAACCCGGAAGATTTCATCGCCTGCTACGCGGCCGACTACAGTCCGAGCGGGCTGACCCGCGAGCAGTGGGAAGCACAGCGCCGCGTGCGGATTCGGGCGCCGGCTCAGATCCACGTTCAGACCCGCGAGCTCGACGTCAAAGTCCTCGACGCTTCGACCGCCGAAGCCACGTTTCACCAGGAATATGAAACCGACACCAAGCATCTCTTCACCTGGAAGACGATGCGGCTCGAGCGCCAGTCGGAGGGTTGGCGCATCGTGAGCGAGCGCAAAGGGCAGTAGCTCAGATCCTGGGGAGGACGAAGGTCTTGAAGATACTCGTGATCGACGACGCTGCCGATATCCGTCTGTTCGTCACCGCGGTGCTCGAAGGAGCGGGACATCACGTGCTGGCGGCAGAGGATCCGATGAAGGCCATTTCGCTGCTGACCGTGGCGGACGTCGACGCGCTCATCCTCGACGTCCTGATGCCGCGCTTTACCGGCTTCGAGCTGCTCGAGATCCTGCGCAAAGACGCCAAGACGCGGCTGCTGCCGGTGCTGCTGCTGTCGTCGCTGAGCGAGACCAAGGAGCGCATCCGAGGCATGCGACTGGGGGCGACGGATTTCCTGCCCAAGCCCTTCGATCCCGAAGAGCTGGTGGTACGCGTGGAGCGCATGGTGAGCCATCGCGCGGTGTCGCCGGGTGGCGTCGCTGGCGACCTCGACGAGGCTGGCTTGATGCGGGTGCTGCAAGGCCTGGAGCAAGAAAAACGCAGCGGCATGCTGCGCCTGGTCACGCCCGAACGCCACGGCTGGGTCGAGCTCTACCAGGGTGATCTGGTCGCATCGCAATACGGCTTGATGCGAGGCGTCGAAGCTCTGTTCTCGATGATGATGCTGAAAGCGGCACGCTTCGGTTTCGAGCCGTCCAACCGCGCCGAGACCCCTTCGAACGAGCCGGACGAGGCGCTCGACGTCACGGCGCTGGCGCTCAAGGCAGCGCAGTTCGAAGACGAGCTCGGGCACTACGACGAGCTGCCGGCCGACGATGCGGGACTGTACGTCGTGCGGCCGTTCAGCACCGGGGCTCATCCCGCACGCGATCTGCCGTTCCGAGAAATCTACGCGCGGATCGACACCCTGCCGGGCCTGACGATCGAAGAGCTGATCGGTCACGAGTTCACGGCGCCGATCAAAGTGCGGCTGGCGGTAGCCGTCCTGGCGCGGGCGGCGGTGATCGAAGCGGTGATCGAGGGCGGCGCCAACGCCACGGCGCCGAATTGATAACCCGCGGCATGCGGGGCGCGTAGTACAGTCGGTGAAGGGCTTGGCCCTTCGTTCCCCCGAAATCTAGCCGGCCATCGGCAGGGCGGATCCGCAGTGCCCCTCCAGGAATCTCCAGACTCAACTGACCGCGCGTTCCGTCGCCGGGCGCTCACCGAGGCCGCACGCTACGGCTCGGATTCCTGGGTCTTCATCCGAGAGCTGCTGCAGAACGCACGCGACGCCGGAGCCCAAAGCGTCGCATTCGACGTGACGCGCTCGGCGACAGGGGTGGTCATCGCTTGCCGGGATGACGGTCGCGGGATGAGCTACGCCCACGCCCAGCGCTATCTCTTTGCGCTCTACGCGTCGAGCAAGGATCACAACGCCGCAGAGGCGGGAAAATTCGGCGTCGGCTTCTGGTCTGTGCTGCGATTCGAGCCCAGCTGCGTGACGATCCGCTCGCGCGCCGCTGGCGAAACAGCATGGCAGGTGAAGCTCACCGGCGATCTCGACGACGCAACAGTTAGCGAGATCGATGAGCCTTCTGGTGACAGGTCGGTTGGTACCGAGGTAGTTTTGGAGCGGGACGGCGAAGCCGAGGGATTGGAATCCCGGGTGCTGGCCGCAGCGCAGCGCTATGGCCGTTTCCTGGGCTGCCGAGACGCGCCAGAGCGCCCGCTGGAGATCTCCGTCAACGGCCGCTCCGCCAACGCCGAGTTTTCTCTGCCAGCGCCATCGGCCAGCTTCGAAGGCAAGGGATTTCGCGGCGTGGTCGGTCTGGGAGCCGAGCCTTCCGTCGAGCTGTTTGCTCAGGGGCTCTTCGTGCGGTCCGCCAACAGCCTGCAGGAGCTGCAGGAGATCGACGACCTTCCGGGGCGGTCGACCCAAGCGGAAGACGCCCTCGCCGAGCTGCCCAAGCTGGCGCCACAGGTGCTGATCGACAGTTCAGAGATCGACCTGCTGCTGGCGCGCAGCGATGTTCGGCACGATGCCCACCTGCGGCGGTGTCTGAAGACCGCGGAGAAAGCGCTCGGGCGCTTGATCACTCGCCAGCTTCAGGCGTTGCGACCTCAACCTTGGTATCGAACCTGGCTGGGGTTGCTGCAAGATCGCCTCGAGCCGGTGATGGGTTGGCGACTGGTGGCCGCTGCCTTGGCCGGGCTGGTGCTTGGATCGATAGCGTTTTGGTGGCTGCCGGTCGAATCGGGATTCTCCGGCGGGCAAGGTACGCGGGCTTCGCTGCAGGACGGCGCCGGGCAGGCTGAACCGTCGCAGCCACCGATACCTTCACGAGTCGCTGCAACGATTCGTGAGGACGGGACGAGCGAGGGCGCAGCAGCCCCATCATCGGGCGGCACGGCACCAGCGTCGGGCCGAGCTCTGAGCGGCAGCGGCCCGACTCCACCGGCAGCGTCTGGCAGTGCCCAGGCTTCAACCGGCTCCCTGGGTGCCGGCGCAGGTCTTGGAGCGGCAGCCGGCGGCCGAGGCCTCAACCCCTACAGCGATCTTGCCGCGAGCTACAGCGGGCCGCGACCGAGTCGCCTGCTGAGCGATCAATCGCGCACGACCCTGGTCTACGAGCCGACGACCGAAACGCCGTTCTTCACGGCCCTGGTCGTGGACGATCTGGGGGACGCGAGCTGGGTCGCCAGCCCGCTGCCCAATGAGCTGCCGCCCTACCGCGGAAACCTCTGCCGTCGCGACTGCTTGGATATCCGACTGCTGGTGGCCGGAGGCGGCGCGCTGAGGATCCCGATCCCGACCGGGCATCGCCTCGACACCACGTCGGTGCGTCTCGACGGTGGGCGCGTCGCGGTCTTCGAGACCCCTCAAGGTGAAGCGCTGTTGCGACCGCCGACCCGGGGTCCTTCGGTGCTCGATTATCGAACCGGTCCGACGACCGGGACAGCGTCTAGTGAGCCCGTATACGCGGCGCCCAGTGCGCGGCTCGCCCGCTTCGCCAGAGGGCTTCAGCAGCTGCCGATCGACCAGCGGGTTCAGCGGGGACTCGACTTCGTTGCCGAGAGCATCACCTACGATCGATCGGCATCCGTCGCCCGGGCTTACCGGCCGCTGATGGAGGAAGGCGCCAGCCTCGTCGACGCGGCGCTCGAGATTGGAGCCGGAGATTGCGATGTGCAAAATGGCGCTCTGGTGATGCTGCTGCGGGCCGCGGGCGTCGACGCACGGCTGGCTCTCGGCTACGTCGGAAACGGCGGTACGGTGGCACCAGGGCTACACGCTTGGGTCGAGTACGCTGACGGCCAGGGCCAGTGGCAGGTTGCCGATGCCAGCTTGACGTCCGATCCGAGCCTGTTGCGACCGCCTATCGATTCGGGTGCGGCGGTCGCCGGCTTGTCGGACCCCATTCAAACACCTGGCCGCCTGGCCGCGACGTCGGCACCCGACGGGTGGCGAGGATCGATCTGGAGCTCCAGAACTGCCATCCCCGCGCTGCTGGCGCTACTCGGCGCGACCGCCTGGATGCTGCGAGGCCGCCGCGGCAGCGCAGCGATCGAGCTCGACGACGGACAGGACCTGGCGGCTCTGCTCGGCGGTGCGCTCCGCCATCCCGGTGCCTTCGCCGGCATGCCGGCGGTGTTCTACGGTCGTTTCGTGCCGCTGGTCGAAGGGGGAGCGATCTCGTTGCGCCAAGCCAACCGCCTGGCCGAGGACAATCGGCTTTTTCGCTCCAGCGTTGGTTCGCCCCTGGCCCTCGAGGCGAGGCGCAAGGTGCCGGTGATCGACGCCGCTACGGCCGAAGGCCGGGTCTCGAGTCTGGCCCTCGGCGCCATCGACCTCGACCACTGGTCGAAGCTGTTGGAGCGCAGCTCACAGCCCGCTTTGTGCCAGCAGATCAACCGCTCGCTCGCCAAGCTGCGGGCGCCTTGGCGCCTTCGTCAGGTCGAAGACTTGCCGACCCCTTGGGTCGAAGTGGCCCTCGAGAACCTCGGACTCGGCCAGCGCCAGGTGATGATCGATACCAAGCACCTCGAGTTTGCGCCTGCCAAGCAGCTCCTGCCGCAGCGACCTGCAGCCGCCGCGTTCACCCTGCTGGATGTCTTGCTTCGGCGGCTCGATCTCGAAGAGCAGGAGCGGGCTCGACTGCTCGCTGCCTTCGCGAGTGAGGCGGTCCAGGAAACGAGCAGCGAGGAGATACGGTGAATCTTCATCAGGCCCCGGACCTGCTGCGGATCGACTACGAAGCAGCGCTCGAGAAGCTGGCCTGGTCTCAGCTTCAGGGCCCCTGGCAGCTGCCCGCCGAGCTGGCGCGGCTGGCGATTGGCGCCGGAGCGCGCTCGGTGGTGCTCGCGATCGAAGCTCAGCGCCTGGTTCTGGAGGCGCCCGGAGCGCGTCTCGCGATGGCGACCATCTCGGACTTCGCCAGTATTCTCGACCACGGTCTAGAAGCCTCGGATCGCCACCGAGCGATGGTCGACCTCGAAGAGCGCGACGCGTTCGTGCTCTCCGCCATCGCCTGTTCGACGCTGCGCAGTCTGAGGCTGACCCTAGGAGGCGACCAGGGGCTCAGGGTCGAGCTGAAGGCACAGCGCGAGTTCAGCGTACTCAACGCGGGCGCTGCCGATGCGCCGGATCTCCGGCTCGAGCTGCAGGGGCTCGAGCTCGAGCCGGCACGCGCCAGCGATTGGCTACGGCGGGTGGGACGCTTTTCCGACGTACCCATCACGCTGGACAATCAACGCGTCGACACCGGTTTTCACAAGCCTCTGATCCGCAAGCAGCTCAAAGTCCCACCCGCAACCCCAGATGTCGCATTCGGTTCAAACGCCGGCGGCTTGGATTCCGCCAGCTCGGATATCGCCCCATCAGGCTCTGCCGAACTGCAGCACCCGCCCTTGAAGGCGACCCTGGCGATCTCGCGACGCGGCAGCACCCCGCGGCTGTGGCTGCTGCGCCACGGCATCGTCGCGACCCATGCCACGATACCTGGCTACCCGGCCTTTGAGGCGGCGGTCGAGATGGCACCGGTGAGCGGTGCCGTACGGACTGCCAAAGGCCGCGTCGAGCTGACCGCCAGGGCCACGGGCGCTGCGCTGCGCGAGCGCCTCAACCCGTATGTCCAATCCTTGGTCGATGCTTCCGTCGGGCTGTTGATTCGACTCGGCAAGGAAGGCGGGCGGCTTCCAGAACCGACGCGGGAACGGGTCGGGCGGCTGCTGCTCGCCGCCGCCCTCAAGCGGCGGCGACTGAGCGAGATCTGCGGCGTCGACATCTTTCCGCTGGTCAACCATCAGGGCCGGCGATTGGTTTCGATCGACGTCATCAGTCGGCTGGTGCGGGTTGAGGAAGGCGGAACCTGCGCCCTCGATGCGATTCCGCCGGGCCGAGATCCACGCCGATTCGCCCTGACCGGACATGGCGCCCTGGTCATCAGCCAGAGTGAGCGCGCCCTGCTCGGTGAGCTCCAGCACATCGTGTTCAGCAATCCGCCGACGCGGGCTCGACGCAGTAGGTTCGGGGGGCTGTGGGATCAGGTCTCGGACAAGGCATCGCGGCTGCGCTTCGGCGGCGGCGCTCGCATCTCAGAACAACAGCTCAGCAGCGACGAGCGAGAGCTGCTCTCTCGGCTGCGTGCCGCGGCATCCGACACCGGACTTTCCGAGGTCGAGCTGCGCACCGGCAGCGGCCGACCCCGCACTGTTGACGGGCATCTGCTGCTGCCGCGGGAGCACCCGACGGTGAAGGCCGCGGTGCGCGCGGTGGCGCGAGATCCAGTCTGGCTCTATCCGGCGACGGTGGCTCTGATGTCGGGCAGCGAGCTGCCCAGCCCAAGCCTGCGCCGCACCTGGTTCACCCGTTTGGACCCCGACTGACAAGCGGCTCGCGCTCGGGTCGAGAACCTCGGGCGCGCTACCGGTGGCGCGCGAGTAGAATGGCCGCTCGATGGACAGTTCAGCGCCAGCGGGCAGCCAGGCCATCACGCGACTGCTCTCGGCTTGGCGCGGCGGTGACGAGGCAGCGCTAGAAGCGCTGACGCCACTCGTCTATCAAGAGCTTCATCGATTGGCTCGCGGCTATATGCGACGGGAGTCGGAGGGGCATCTGCTGCAGGCCACGGCGCTCGTCAACGAGGCTTTTGTGCGCCTGGTCGGGGCCGAAATCGGCTTTCGCGATCGCGAGCACTTCTTCGCCCTGGCGGCCAAGGTCATGCGCCGCGTGCTGGTTGATTTCGCCCGCCGTCGGGCCGCCGACAAGCGCGGCGGCGACGCCACCGCGCTGACCCTGGACGAAGAGCGCATGACCCCCTTGACTTCCGCCTCGCTCCTCGAGCTCGACGACGCCCTGCGCTCGCTGGCGGGCCTCGAGCCACGCCAGAGTCGGATGGTCGAGCTGCGCTACTTCGGGGGCATGACGGCCGCCGAGATTTCGTCCTATCTCGAAGTCTCGACCGCCACCGTCGAGCGCGATCTGCGCGCCGCTCGGGCCTGGCTGCACCTACAGCTCGGCGCGGTCGCGCCGTCCGCAGGGCCATGACGCCGCAACGCTGGCGTCAGATTCAGGAGCTCTTTCACCAGCTGCTCACGCTGCCGATCGGCGAGCGTCAGCAAGCTTTGCGCGATGCCTGCGGCGACGATCAGGACCTCGAGGAGCGGGTGGCCGCAATGCTCGAGGCCGACGCCCTGGCCGAGGCCGGTGACGCCGCCGAGCGCATGGTGGCAGACGCCGTCGAGGCACTCGACCCGGCCCCGCCGAAGCCACCCAGGTTCGGCCCCTACCGGGTGATCCGACAGCTCGGACGCGGCGGCATGGGAACGGTGTTTCTGGCCGAGCGTGACGATGGGCAGTTTCGGCAGAAAGTGGCCGTAAAGCTCGTCCACGCAGGGCTCGAGGACGAGATGATCCTCAAGCGCCTACGCCAAGAGCGCCAGATCCTGGCCGCCCTCGAGCATCCCCACATCGCGCGTCTGTTCGATGGCGGCGTCACCGATGACGGCCGCCCCTATTTCGTCATGGAATACATCCGGGGGGAGCCCCTCGACCTCTATTGCGATCGCCGCCAGCTGCCCGTGCGCGCCCGCCTGGAGCTGTTCTTGAAGGTCTGCTCGGCGGTCCACCATGCCCATCAAAATCTAGTCCTGCACCGCGACCTCAAGCCCGCCAATCTGCTGGTGACGGACGACGGCATCCCCAAGCTGCTCGATTTTGGCATCGCCAAGCTGCTCGACGGTGAAGCCCCGTTCACCCGCGCCGAGACGCTCCCGGGCCTGCGCTGGTTGACGCCGAACTTCGCCAGCCCCGAGCAGACGCGCGGCGAAGCACTGAGCACCAGCTCCGACGTCTATTCGCTGGGAGTCTTGCTCTATCTGCTGCTCACCGGACGCCTCCCGACGCACCTGCCGCGCCGCGGGCGGGACGAGACGGTGCGCGACCTGCAGCCGCTGCGTCCCTCGGCCGTCGTCGTGCGAGCCACCGACGCCAAGAGCCAGGCCGCCGAGGACGCCGCCCCCAACGCTGAGGAGAGCCCAACGCAGACGCCTGAAGCGGTGGCACGTCTGCGCGGCGAGCACCCCGAGCGCCTGCGGCGCATGCTGAAAGGCGACCTCGATACGATTCTGCTGACCGCGCTGCGCCAGGAGCCCGACCGACGCTACGCTTCGGTGGCGCAGCTGGCGGAGGATCTGCGCCGGCACCTCGAGGCCCTGCCGATTCGAGCCCGCCCCGAAAAGCTGGGCTATCGCTTGGGCAAGTTCGTGCAGCGTCACCGGCTGCTGGTGCTGGCCACGTCGCTGGTGACGGCGAGCTTGGTAGCCGGCCTGGTGACGACCACCTGGCAGGCGCGACGAGCTGACCGCGCTCTCGGCCTCGCCCGCGTCCAGCAGCAGCGGGCCGAGCAGGTGATCGAGCTGCTGCTGGAGGTCATGGGGCAGGCCGATCCCAGCCAGGCGGTCGGCCATGAGATCACGGTGCGGGAGGTCCTCGACCGCTTTCCGGAAATCGTCGCGACGCGGCTCTCGGACCAACCGCTGGATCGCGCCCTGCTGCTCGACACCCTGGGTCGCGCCTACCTCGGGCTCGGGTTACCCGCCGCCGCCGAGCCACCGCTCGAAGAAGCCCTGGAGCTGCACCGCCGTCACCTGAACGCACTCGACTCGCGGCTGGCGGACAGCCTCCAGCATCTCGCCGAGCTGCGCTACGCCCAGGGCCGCTATGGCGACGCCGAGGCCCTCGAGCTCGAGGCTCTGGAGCTGCAGCGCAAGCTGTTTGGCGACGAGGATGCGCGGGTTGCGGAAACGCTCAGCGACCTGGCGGCGCTAGCGGAAGTGCTGGAGCGAGTCGACGATGCGAAGGCGCTCTATCAACAGTCCCTGGACACATTCCGGGCCACCGTCGGCGAACGGGACGTCGAGTATGCTCGGGCGCTTGCCAACCGTGGCATCCTGTCGTTTCGCTTGGGGGATCTCGCCGAGGCCGAAAACTACCTGCGAAGCGCCCTAGCGGTTCGGCGCGCCGTGCTGCCGCAGGCTCATCCCGACTTGATCTCGAACACCGCCGATCTGGCGGCGCTCGCCGAGCTCCAGGGGCGGAGCGCGGAAGCCGAGGCCTTGATGCGCCGCGGGCTCGAGACCCAGATTCGCGTGCTCGGCGAAGATCATCCAAGAGTGGCGACGAGTCGCCACAATCTGGCGGCGATGCTGGCACGGCGCGGCCAGCTCGAAGACGCCGAAGCCCACTATCGGACGGCGCTCGCCAGCCAGCGGCGACGGCTGGACGCTCGTCATCCCCGTCTGGCGCAGAGCCTCAACAGCCTGGCCGACGTCCTGATGCGCCGTCAGCACGTCGTGGAAGCCGAGGCGCTCTATCGCGAATCCCTGGCGATTCGGCGTCACAGCGGGGCACCACCCAAGGAGCTCGCCGTCGCCCTGGTGCGCTTGGCCAACGCCATCGCACGGCGCTCCCCCGAAGAGGCGGAAGCGCTGTACCGCGAAACCCTGAGCCTGACGGGAGTCGAGGACCCTGCGCAGGGCGTCGAGAAGACTCGGCTTTGGCTGGCGCTGGGACGCGTCGTGCTGCGGCAGGCTCGCCCTGCTGAGGCGGAGCGCTATCTCCGGCAGAGCTGGCAGGCCCGACGCGCCCGCAACGCCGACGACGCGATCGGCATCGCCGAAGCGGCGGTCGCGCTCGCTCAGAGTCTCGCCGATCAAGGACGGCAAACCGAAGCCCGCGAGCTGGTGGCGGGCCACTTGCCGGCTCTGCAGAGCGCCTGGAAGCCCACCGACTGGCGGCGGACGGAGGCCGAAGCGCTCTGCCAGAGGCTGCACCCTCGCGACCCGGCACGCTGCCGGGTCGCGGCTCCCCGTCAGGGCTCGGCGACACAGTCGACGAGTCCAGCGAAGCCCCCCGCGAGTCCCGGCGCCGAAATCTCCAGCCAGTCTCCCTGAGTGCTCGCCGCCAGCCCAAAGGCATTGAACGACTGATTGAGCGCAGCGGCGAGCGCCACGACGCGTTCGGCGGCAGCCGGCGCATCTCCTGTTACCTGGGATAGCTTCAATCGTGCCGTGAAGGCTCCAGGACTCAACGGCGGCGGTTCCCACTCGGGATCGCTCGGGGTCAAGCACGGCGGCGGCGGCGTCGACGAGATGACGATACAGCGGTTGATGCCGTGGGTGCCGGACAGAGGGTCCGGCATCAGTAGCGTATTCCCAGAATCCAGCGCTGAGACGCCGGGCGGCAGCTGCCGCATGACGTCGAAATCCCCCAGATCGTAGCGACACAAGCCCTCGAACCAGCTCGCGCCCGAGATCTCGTAGCGCCTGCCTCCGACTTCGGTCGAAGAGCCTGCGAGTGCCACTCGCTGTCCGAGATGGAGCTCGAGTGCTCCTTCAAAGGTGGCGGTAATCGGATCGATCTCGAGCTCTAGGCTCGATCCGGTGGCGTCCAGCGCGGTGGCGGTGGCGGTGGCGATCAACGGGCTATTGGGATCTCGGATCACCCCGAGAAATCTTTGCGGATCACCCCCCAAGCCCTGGCCCGAGATCGAAATAGGGTCCCCGGCAAAGCCGACCGCTGGAGCAAAGCCCATGACGAAGGGGAGGTCTTCACAACCAGCCGATACCGCGAGGCTCGAGCACATCATGGCGATGGCCAAGGCGCGGCGCGGTAAATGCTTGGCGAGGCGGGCTACGGGAAGTGGACGAGTCATCACCTTCTCCTTTCCTGGAGGGCCACGCCCCGCCACTGGGGCGAGGCGAAGGCCAGGTTGCACCGTGTCGTATCGAGGTTTGGCAGAGTTTCGCTTCAGACTTGACGCTTCAGTGCTTGACGACGCCGCCAACGAAACCTTGGCGACCGCGACCCAAGGAGTCGACGTGGACGCTCCGGCTGGGCCACAGAAAGTCAGCCTTGTCGTCAAACGCACCGGCGGCGTAGATCTGCTTGCTCTTCGGCAGCACCGCGACGCCCATGCCGTCATCGTCTCCGAGGCCACCGAATTGCGTCGCCCACTGCAGCCAGCCGAAGTCGTTGAACTTGAGCAAGAACCCGTCGCGACCGCCAAAGGTGGTCAAGGGGGAGCTCCAGAAGCCGAAGGCGTTCTCGCTGGTCCAGGACTGCGCCTCGATCTCGAACGATCCCGTGACCCACAGCGGTCCGTGGCCGTGGTCCGCTACGCCGAGGTCTTCGGCGTGCTGAGCTCCGAAGCCGCCGATTTGCACCACCCCCTGCGGAACATTGGCAGTGTCATGGTAGTCGTAGCGGGCGACAAAGGCATCCGTGTCGCCGGGATAGCTGGTCGAGAGCGGCAGGTAGTCCAGCATCAAGCTGCCCTGAAAGTCACCAGCGACCAGACAATCCCAGGACGGTGGGCTCGGCAAGGGCCCGCCGCCGCCGCCATCGTGCCACGCCATCGTCACCGCATTGGCCGTCACGTCGCCGCTATCGGTGGAGATCGCGTGCAGTTGGTCGAGCGTCAGGTTCGCGTCGTAGAACGCCAGGAATGCGCTCTGGTAGGTCCCGGCAGCCGACACGCTCGAGCCATTGACGGTGAGCGTATCCGTGAAGTTGCCGACGACGCACAGGCGATCGCTGTTGCCAACGACCACGCCGGTGATCTCGACCCCAAGCGCAGAGCTGTTGATGGCCCCGGATTGGACCGGAAGGCCGGTGGCAGCGGAGAGCTGCAGCACGGAGCCGGCCATGCTGTTGGGCTTGGTCACGGTCATGAACACGTCGTTGTCAGAGTTGGTGTCGACGTCGACGGCAGTGCCGGCGCCATAGGTTCGGAACCAGATGAGATCGCCCTGCGGGTCATACTTGGCGGCGAACAGCGTCGGGTCGCCGAAACCCGTCCGGCTGACCAGCGGCAAGCCGGGGCTGGGGTCGATGGTCACCGACGGACCGCTCATGTTGCCGACGACCACGACGTTGCGCTGGCTGTCGACCGCCACCGCGTGACCGACGTCGTCACCCTGGTCGCTGCCGCCGGTTCGCACCCAGCTCCAGTGACCGCAGTCGTTCACTTTGGCGAGGAACATGTCGCCGGTGCCGGCACGGGACGAGTAGCCGGGCAGATTGTGGGGCGGCTCGAATCCAAAGTCGGCGAGGTCGGAGGCGGTGCCGCTGAAGGTGCCCGTGATGTACGCTTCGCCGCGCGCGATCGAGCCGAAGTCATACGCAGCCACGTCGCGTGCACCGTCGGCAAACGAGCTGCCGAGCTGCTCGACCCAATCCACCGGCGAGCAGGCGATCACGGATCGATTCTTGATCAGCCAATCTTCGAGCGAGATCGGCTCGTGACTGGTGGTCAGATCACCCGTGAGCAGCGCACCGAAGGCGCCGGAGCCGGTGAGGTCGATGGTGTCGACCCAGCTGCCGTCGGCGAGCTGGAAGCCCGCTTCGGTCCAGCGGTAGGTGACGGTTCCGTCCTGCCGCACCGAGACCTCGTCGAAGATCGGGCCAACGCCCTGCAGGACCGCCGCAGCCAAGACCTGCTCGGCCACCAGCTGGCCTTGGTAGGAGGCTTCGAAGCGCCATGAGCTGACCTCGGCGGTGGTGGTGATCACGGTCGCTCCGGCCTGATTGGCGACCTCGAGCCGGGCCACGGACCGAGCGTCGGCATCCCGAACCTCGAGCCCCCAGGCATCGCCGAATCCGCTTGCCGGAGGCTGCAGCCCGAGGTTGATGCTCTCACTAGCCGCCGGCAGCTCGATCCGAGTTTGGCCCAGGGTCGCGGGACTTTCGACCGAGATCGCCACGGTATCCGGCAGCGCGCCGCTCGCCACCCGGGTCGTGCTTTCCGCGGGGCAGAGCAGAACGTCTTTGCTCGGCACGCAGCCTTCTCCACCGGTCTGGGCTCCGGCCGGAGCCCGGGCGCTTGCGAGCGCCAGCGCCACCGTCATGAGGGTTGCAGTTTTCAGGATTGCAGGATTTCGCTTCATGGTCGTACCTCGGGTAGGGAGCGGCTCGCTCGAACGCGCTGCGGCCAGCGGCGAATGGCTGACCGAAGCGCACAAGACCGGCGAGATGCCGCTCAGAGTGGACGAGATGTCGTTTGCCTACCCCGACCGCGCAGCAGCCCGGTGGATTCCATCATCGGGCTGAAAGAATTTTGTTTCGCGGAGGCCGAGCCTCTGCGAACCTTCAGCGGAAGCGCTCTTCAGGCGGTGCCGCGGAGGTAGGCCTGGCGCTCCTCGGCAGGAAATTTCTCGATCGCGTAGCGCAACATGGTGCGGGGCATGTCGCGATAGTGCTGAGCCAGAAACGCCCGCTCGACGCCCCCATCACGTTTGCCGACCTCGCGCAGCATCCAGCCGACCGCCTTGTGAATCAGGTCCTCAGGATCGTCCCGCAGCAGAGCAGCGAGCTTCAAGGTGTCGGTGAAGTCGTCCGACTTGATGTAGCGGTAGGTGGCGATGATCGCGATGCGTCGCTCCCACAGGCTGGACGAGCGCGCCAGCTCATAGAGCGGCTGCCGGTCGCGAGACTTCAGGTAGCCACCCACGATCTGGTGCGCCGAGCTGTCGACCAGATCCCAATTGTTGATTCGAGGCGTCGACTCCAGGTAGCGCCGGTAGATCGCTGTCTGAGTCGCGTCGTCGCCGCGCGAGAACTTTCGCACCAGCATCAGCAGGGCGAACAGACGCTCCTCGTGCCACGGCGACTCGAGCAACTGCCAGGTCGCGGAGAGCGGCAGATCCTTGAAGGCCACCACTTGCTTGCGGAGCACCGGCACGCGAATGCCGAGGAAACGATCCCCTTCGCCATATTCCCCTTTGCCGGTCTTGAAGAAGCGTTGGGAGTGTTCGGCGATCCTGGGATCAGCGAGCTCTTTGAGGGCGCGACGGACGTCATCTGCTTGCATCGGAGACCTCGAGCGAAGGGCTGGCCAGTGGGTGTTCAGCGGGAAAACCGCGGTGTGCTTCCCCATCGGTGACTGAGGTAAGATCCCGCCCATGCTAAATATTGATCTCAGTGGTAAGCGCGCCCTGATCATGGGTGTGACCAACAAGCGCAGCCTCGGCTGGTCGATTGCCGACAAGCTACGCGAAGCTGGCGCCGATCTCGCCTTCAGCTATCAGGGCGAGCGGCTCAAGGGTGAGCTCGAAAAACTCACCAAGGATATCCCGAGCGCCCGCCTCTATCAGGTCGACGTTACGGAAGAAGATCAGCTGAAAGCGCTCTTCGCCGACCTCGCCGAGACCTGGGGATCGATCGACTACCTGGTGCACGCCATTGCGTTTGCGCCTCGCGAAGCGATGGACGGACGCTACATCGAGACGACGCGTGACGATTGGCTCACCGCCCTCGAAGTCTCCGCCTACTCACTGGTGGCGGTCGCGCGCGAAGCAGAGCCGCTGCTCGCCGAAGGTGGCTCGATGGTCACCCTCAGCTACTATGCCGCCGAGAAAGTGGTGCCCAAGTACAACGTGATGGGTGTGGCCAAGAGCGCGCTCGAGTCCAGCGTCCGCTACCTGGCCTACGACATGGGCAAGAAGGGCCTGAGAGTCAACGCCATCTCCGCCGGGCCGGTCAAGACCGTCGCCGCGCGCAGCATCCCCGGCTTCATGAAGATGTACAAACGGTTCGCCGCCGTCGCGCCGCTGGGGCGAGGCATCAACCAGCAGGACGTCGGCAACCTCGGCATCTTCCTGCTGTCGCCGATGGCCGGCGGCATCACCGGCGAAACCGTCTACGTCGACGCTGGCTTCAACGTGATGGGGATGGATCTCGGCGACGACTAGCTACCAGCTCGCGAACGCGGTTCTGGGATGCGAGAGCAGTCGCGCGAGATCCGACGTAAACAAGCGGTAAACACCCGTGGGTAGCATCGGATCCTGGCAGAGGAAAGGCTAGTATCGATGGTAATCAACCCATGAAAGGAGCTTTCGATGCTTAGTCTTGACCGTCGATCGAGAGGTAGCGTCAGCCGAACTGTACTCTGCTTGCTAGCCGTAGCGGTGCTCTCCCCTTGGACGGCACCGGCCATGGCCGATGACGAGGCCGCGATCAAGGAAGTGATCGAGAGCGCCTATGTGCAGGGCTTGTGGGTGAAGCGCGACCCAGACCTGATGCGCGAGGGTTTTGCGCCCAACTTCGTGATGCAAATCTACTCCAAAGGGAAGCATAGTAGTACCACCCTCGACGAGTGGCTGGATCGCATGAAGCTCGACAAGGTACCGAACAAGAAGGCGATCAAAGCCGACATCTCGGTGGTCTCACACGAAGGCGACGCGGCGATCGCTCGCGTCGAGCTCTACATCGACGGCAAGCTCACCTACACGGATTTCTTCGGGCTCTACCGCGCCGATAGCTGGCAGATCGTCACCAAGCACTTCCACTCGCACGGCTGAGCACGTCAGTCTCAGATCAGTCCCAGATCTTCCACGGCGGCTGATCGGAGCTCCAAAGCTCTTCGAGGTTGTTCTTCTC
>JBCCEE010000093.1:0-22012 GCA_039030415.1 Acidobacteriota bacterium | reverse complement strand
TCGCGGCCTCGAGGCCGGCGTTGACGCCGGCTGCATAGGCCTCGACGAGCGCCCGCTCGTCGTCTCGCGCGCCGCGCACGAGCTCCTGGGCGAAGTGGCGGAAACGGTGGATGCGCATGCCGCGGTCGAAACCCAGGAGCCGTCGACCGAGGAGCTCGGCCATCTCGCCGGCCGACTGGCGCCGCAAGATGTCCATTTGAAAAAAACGCTCCTGGGCATGGAGGAAGCCGGTGGCGAAGGCGACGTCGTTGCGGTTCGCGGCGCGGATCGTCGGTATGCCCAGGCCGTCGCGCTCGATCGTCACCCCGGCTCCGAGGCCGTCGACCGTACGCTCTCCGGCGAGCTCCGGAAGGCTCCCGCTGACCTGGGCGCGCGCCCAGAGAAAGACGCCGAGAAGCGCCAGGACGATGAGCGCCACGAGTCCGGCGAGGATCCGCAACGTCCACTTGAAGAAGCGGTTGAGCTTCAATTCTCTCTCTCTGTCTAGGCTCCGAGGGACGGTTGCTCGATGGACGGCTCGGCGAGCATTCCTTGCGGCACGGTGAGCTCCTCGTCAAGCTCCACCAATCCCAGGACGAGGCTCATATGACGGCCGTTTTCCTCGAACAGCAATTGGCGCTCGCGGAGCCGCGCGAGAGCGGCCTCGACGCTCGATGCCTCTTCGTGGAGGTGGCGTGCGATCGATTTGACGTTCCAGCCTTTCAAGTCGACAAAACGCAACACTTGAAGCTCCAGGGGCTCGAGCTCGTGTTCGACGCTCTCTCCCGAGCGCGTGTCCTGGACGGCGGCCCCTTCGCCTCTGGGCAGGAAGCGAAGCGCCGCCCGCTGCCGTCCGTCTTCCGCCGAGTAGCGGCCCTGCCAGCGGCGGACCGCGGTGTTCAACTGGTCCTGCCAGGCGACCATCTCCTGCAAGTACTTGGAGTTGTAGTTGCGGTCTTCGAAGAAGTAGGCGATGTGCTGGAAGGACTCTTCCGGGAAGGGGTAGATGATGCGGTAGAAGTCGTAGGGCGAGAGGTCGAGGCCGTATTGCTCGGCGCGGGTGAAATACGGGCTGAAGCGGTCGAAGCGTACTGGATAGGCGCCCGAGGGCGGCTGCAGATGGACGAGCAGCGGAAGGTCTTCCAGGTACTTCTTGTAGACGTCTTCGCGTTCTCCCGGAAAGCCGATCAGTAGATTCCACACCGGCTGGATGCCGAAGCGCAGACAATTCTTGAGGAATGCGAGGTTTTGAAAGGACGTCGTCCCTTTGCCCATCAGCTTCAACGTCGACGTGGCCAGCGATTCGATGCCCGGCTGGATCGCAGTAACCTTGGCACGGGCCAAGATCTCCATTTCGTGCGCCTTCAAGTCCGCCTTGACCTCGTAGAAAAGCGCCGCGTCGTCGGGCGGATCCAGGCGGGGCAGGACCTCCTTCAGGTATTCCCGCGGCAGGATGTTGTCGACGGATTCGAAACGCGTGGTGCGGCCGCCGTAGCGGTCGAAGAGATCCTGGAAGAGCTCGACGGCCTGTTCCGAGGGCATGGACCGGTAGGCCATCGCGCCGCCGTTCAAGCCACAGAAGGTACAGTGGGAGCGCTCGCCCCACCAACAGCCGCGCGAGGTTTCAAACGGGATGTAGGGCTCGACCTTGCCGTCCGGGAAGTGGCGCTCGACGTCGGCGAGGAAAGAGTCGTAATCGAGGCGTACGGGGACTTCTATGGGCAGCTCCTCGCCGATGACACCTGAGCCTCGGAGGTGCTCCGCGTCAGAGTTTTCACGGGTGAAGACGCCTCGGATCCGCGGCTCCTCCTCGGCCCCGTCGAGCTGGTGGGCGACGAGAGACGGGAAGCTCACCAGGCTAGGTCCGGAGAATACGTAGTCGATCATGTCGGTGTGCTTGGCGATCTCGCGGCCCATCGCGGCCTCGCAGTTCGCTCCCCCCAAAACCGTCACAGCGCCCGGATTCCTGGTCTTGATCAACCGGGCCATGGCAAAGCAGGCGATGTTCTGGGTGAACATGGAGGTGAACCCCACGAGGTCCTCGTCGGCGAGCTTGTACTTCTTGACGAGACGCCCCAGGAAGCGCTCCAGCCCCGCCCGCTTGGCGAACACCTTGCCCTTCATGGCCGCCACGTCGGGGGTCTGCTGGGGGAAGTAGCGCGAGAAGTAGGCGTGCGTGTTGTCCGGCTCGCCGGGAAAGGCGATGGCCCGGAAGAGCCAATCTCCTAGGCCCGAGCTGTAGAGCTCGCCGCTCATCCGCTTGTAGAGGTCCAGACCCATGAAGCCGGCGAGATCATGGTTCAAGTAGAGCACGCGGACCCTGACCCGGTCTCCGAATCGTTCCTCTACGACCGAGCGCAGCTGGGTCAGGGCGATGGAAGGAAGGTTCAGGTTGGCGAAGGGCATATTGACTAGGCTGATGTTGTACATTCCGAGACCCTCTCGTAAATTGAAAGCATCTGGACGTCGACGTCTCGACGGTCGGCGAAGGACAACGGTTTCGCTGGCTGGCGGCTTGTTGGAGGGGCATTCCGGGCCGAAGCCGGCGACCAGGTTTCGTGTTCCCCCTTTGGGTTCACCACGCGAAGAAATCATTCTAAGGCCAGCTCTGAGGCACGACAAGTGCCGGGGTTCGAATCACGACGCTCCAGATAGAATAGCGGCTTAATCACGGTTTTCGTCCGGCTCGGGCTCGGTATTGGGAGGAAACGCTTTGCTGTGGAGTCGTCCAAGACTCTCTTCCGGACCTCCTCATGGCCAGGCCGCTCGGTCCCTATACCCTGACTGAAGAACACGAAGAGGGAGACTTACCATGGACAGCATCTGGAGAGACTTGCGCCACGCCTTTCGGGTGATGCGCAAGCATCCTGGCTTCACACTGGCGACCGTCCTGTCGCTCAGTCTGGGAATCGGTGCCAATACCGCCATCTTCAGTCTCATGAATACGCTCCTACTGAGCCCGTTGCCCTTCGAGAACGAGGAGGGAATCGTCCGGCTGCGCGACGTTTTGGAGCGTCCTGGCAAGGAGCCCCGGCTGGTCGGGTTGTCCTCGCAGAACTACATGACCCTCAAAGCGGACGCTCAGTCGTTCGTCTCCATCGCGGCCCAGGACTATTCGAGCTTCAACCTGGTGGCGGAGGAACCGACCCGGGTGCAGGGCAGCATGGTCTCCCACGAGCTGCTCTCGGTTCTCGGGATCGCGCCGATCCTCGGCCGCGGCATCGAGGCCGGCGACGATCAGCCGGGAGCAGCGGCTCGGGTGGTCCTTCTCGGCTACGACCTCTGGCACCGCAATTTCGGGGGCGAGGAGAGCGTCCTGGGGCAAAGTGTCACCTTGAACGACGAGCCCTACGTCGTTATCGGGGTCATGCCACCGTTCTTCCGCTACCCCTACGACTCGGAGCTCTGGATCCCCCTCGGAATAACCCACGACGCCATGCCGCCTACCCAGCACTACCTGAACGTCCTGGCGCGGCTCAAGCCGGACGTCGACGGCGAGAAAGCTCAGCAGGAGCTCACCCTGATCAGCCAGCGGCTTGCCGAGGAATACGCCGACACCCACGCCGGCTGGAGCCTGAAGATCGTCTCGCTGCGCGAGGACTTGACCGAAGACTTGCAGCCGAAGCTTTTCTTCGCGCTGCTCGGCGCGACCGGCTTCCTGTTGCTCATCGCCTGCGCCAACGTGGCGAGCATGTTGCTCTCGCGGGCTATAAAGACCCGGGGGGAGATGGCCATGCGGGTGGCCCTCGGGGCGGGCCGGCGCCGCCTGGTCCAGGAGCTGATCATCCAGGGAGTGGTCCTCGCTCTGGTCAGCGCCGCGCTGGGCACGGTGCTCGCCTACTGGACGCTCAAACCGATGATCGCTCTGAGCCCGGTCGCTGACATGAACCTGGCGTTTCAGGATGTGCGTCTCGACCTGCGGGTCCTCGCCTTCACGCTGGGCATTGCGATCCTGGTCGGGATCCTCTTCAGCCTCATCCCGGCTGCCATGGCCGCCCGCCCCGACCTCCAGGGCTTTGTGCGCGAAGGGAGCCGGGCGACGGCCTCTCCCAGGAGCCGGCGGATCCTGGCGGGCTTCGTGGTGGCGGAGGTCGCCGTGGCGGTGATGTTGCTGGTCGGCGCGGGCCTGATGATCGGCAGTTTCCAACGTCTGCTCGACTTCGACGTGGGCTATGCCAAGCAGAATCGCCTGATGCTGCGCCTGTCGCTCTCGCCCACAAAATACCCCGAAGATCCGCAGAGGATCGCTTTCGTGAAGGAGGTCCTGGAACGTATTCAGACGTTGCCGGAAGTCCTCTCGACGGGTGCGGTCACCACCCATCCCCTCGACCAGGCCCGGGTCGGCACCCTCTATTCCGTCGAGGGTAAACCTCCGGCGTCGGCCGACGAGATGCTAATCTCGAACCATCGGCTCGCTACCCCCGACTACTTGAAGGCGATCGGCATCCCGATCCTCCAGGGCCGCAGCCTCTCGGAGCGGGACCGCGAGGATACGGTTCTCGCGGTGGTGATCAGCAAGGCTCTCGCCGAGGCCCATTGGCCCGGCGAGGACCCGGTAGGGCGGCGCATCAAGCGCGGCCGCTACGACAGTGAGAACCCCTGGTTGGAGATCGTCGGTGTGGCCGCGGACGTCGACGACCGCGGCTCCTTCGACCAGAGCTGGTACTTGGCACTCGAGCAGCGGGTCGCCGCCATGCCCACCGAGAACGTCACGCTGGTGGTCGAGACCCGCAGCGACCCGATGCAGGCGGTCTCCGCCGTGCGCTCGAAGATCTGGGAGCTCGACAGCGAGCAGCCGATCTGGGGGATCGGCTCGGTATCCACGGAGATCGAGCAGAACTACGGCGAGCAGCACTTCAGCGCCCGTCTCTTCACCCTGTTCGCCTCCCTGGGCCTCATCCTCGCCGTGCTCGGGATCTACGGCATCCTCTCCTACACCGTGGCCCAGCAGACCCAGGAGATCGGCCTGCGCTTGGTGCTGGGGGCCAAGGCGCGGGACCTCTTGCAATTGATCTTGTGGAAGGGATTGGCGCTGGGGCTCGTCGGCGTGGTGATCGGCATCGTCGGCGCGCTGGCTCTGACCCGCTTCTTGGAGAGTCTGCTCTACGAGATCAGTCCCACGGATCCGCCAACCCTCGTCGTCATCTCGCTCGTCGTCCTGATCGTCACGCTGGTCGCGAGCTTCGTCCCGGCGCGCCGGGCGATGCGGATCGATCCGATGCTCGCGCTGCGCTGCGAGTAGGAAATAGACCCGACACGGCACGCCGGATGCAGGTGACGAGGAGCTCGCTCAGCGATTCAACGTTGGGTCGGACGAACATCGTCCGGTGATTTCCGGTGACGTTGTGGGTCTCCACCTCGGCCGCTAGCTCGCCCCAGCCAAGATCCTCCTCCCAACGATCGGAGCTCTCGCTGCGGAAGACGGTGACCTTACCGGGGTAGGAGCCAAGCTCGGCCTTGCGGGTCGCGTCGAGGTTGGCCTCCATGATCCGCAGAGCCTGGTTGGCGTCGGCGAAGCCGAACTCGCGCGGGATTTTCTTCAAGCGCCACCCTTTCTCCAGGATGTAGGAGAGCTGTTCGTCGTCCTCCAGCTCGACGAGCTCGTCGGGCATCACCGGGATCATCAGCTCGCGGGCGAAGAAAGCGAGCAGCGCCGTCTGGTTGAAGACCTGGACCTGGCGCATCGGATCGGCGAGGGAGTCGAACATGCCGAGGAAGGCCACCTCGTCCCCGGCTTCGCGCAGCCGCCGTCCCATCTCAAAGGCCACCAGGCAACCGCTTGAATAACCGCCAAGAAAGTAGGGTCCCTGCGGCTGATGGTCCCGCACCACCTCCAGGTAGTATTCGGCCATCGCGTTGACCGTGCGTAGCGCCTCGCCCTCTTCGCCCATCAGCCCCCGGGCCTGGATCCCGTAGAAGGGGCGCTCGGCATCGAGCCCGCTCAGGTGACGGGCCAGCTCCATGAAGTAGAAGACGTTGCCGTCGGCGCCGTGGACGCAGAAGAAGGGAGCTTTTTCGCCGTCGGGGGAGAGCGGCACGAGCGACGGATACCGCGAGCGCGGATGCTCCTGCTCCAAGGCCGCGGCCAGCGTCTCAATGGTCGGCGCCTGGAAGAGCACCGCGACCGGCAGATCGGGGCCGAGCCGTTCGCGGATACAGACCATCAAGTAGATGGTGAGCAGCGAATGGCCGCCCAGCTTGAAAAAGTTGTCGGTGACGCCGATGTCGCGGATCTCCAGCACCTCCTGCCAGATCTGCAGGAGCTCGAGCTCGAGCGGGTTGCGGGGTTGGACGCGCTCGTCGCTGTCGTCTCCCTTGACGAAATCGAGCCCCGCCAGGTGGCGTCGGTCGATCTTGCCGCTGGGTGTCTGGGGCATCTGCTCGACCCAGACGAAGGCGGCCGGCACCATGTAGCTGGGAAGCGACTCCTGCAACCGCTGGCTCAGCGCTCCCTCGGCGGGCTTTTCGTTACCTTCGGCAAGGACCAGGAAGGCCACCAGGTGGGCACCGGTCCGCGACTGCTGCATGACGACCGCTACCTCGTCGACCGCCGGGTGCCGGGCGACCAGGGCCTCGATCTCTCCGGGCTCGATGCGCAGGCCGCGGATCTTGATCTGGTGGTCTATGCGACCGAGGAATTCGAGCTCGCTGTCGGCGCGCCAGCGCACCAGATCTCCAGTGCAGTAGAGACGTCCGCCGGACGCGGTGCTCCAGGGATGAGGCACGAAGCTCTCGGCGGTGCGCGCCGGACGGCCTAGGTAGCCGCGCGCCAACCCCTGCCCGCCGAGGAAGAGCTCTCCCGGTACGCCGAGCGGCGTCGGCCCGCCATGGCGGTCGAGCACCCGGGCGTCGGTGCCGTCGACCGGCCGGCCGATCGTCGGCTCGCCGGGTCCGGCTGGCACTTCTACGAAAGTCGAGTAGGTGGTGTCCTCCGACGGGCCGTAGAGGTTCAGGACCCTCCCGACTCCCTGGCGTCGGAGCTCATCGACGAGTGAGCGCTTGAGCGGCTCGCCTGCGAGGTTGACGGTACGAGCCGTCTCCGGCAGCGCGTCGAGATGGGCCAACTCCGTCACCGCTGACGGCACTGAGTTGACCAGGCGTACCTCATCGGCGGCGGCGAGCGAGGCGAGAGCGAGGGCGTTTTCCGCCAGGATCACGGTGCCGCCGTGGGCCAGGGGCACGAAGAGCTCGAAGACCGAGAGGTCGAAGCAGACCGAGGTCGTCGCCGCCACGCCGGCGAGCTCGTCGCCGGTGAAGACGCGCCGCGACCAACGCACCAGAGCGGCGGCGCTGCGATGCTCGATGGCCACGCCCTTGGGACGGCCGGTGGAGCCCGAGGTGTAGATGACGTAGGCGAGGTTCTCCGGTCCCCCGGCGCTCGTCGGCGCTGTCGCCGGTCGCGCTTCGATCCGCGCCGCGTCAGCGTCGAGTCGCAGCAGGGCGGCATCGACCTCGGGCAAGGTGCCGGCCAGTGCCTCCCGGGTCACGATCACGTCGACGTCGGCGTCTTCCAGCATGAAGGCGAGGCGCTCGCGCGGATAGGCGGGGTCCAGGGGCACGTAGGCGCCGCCGGCGGCGAGCACGCCGAGGATCGCCACCACGAGGTCCACGTCGCGTTCCAGGCAGACACCGACCCGCGCTTCAGGACCAACGCCGAGCCCGCGGAGCTCGTGCGCCAGCCGGTTCCAGCGACGGCCGAGCTCGCCGTAGCTCTTCCGGTCCTCGCCGACGACGAGCGCTGTTGCCTCAGGCGTCCGCGCCGCTTGAGCTCCGATCAGGGCGTGGAGGGTGTCGGCTGGGACTTCGACGGTCGCGCCGTCGTTCCACTCGGCGAGCAGCTGTTGGCGCTCGCCGGGGCTCCACCACGGCAAGGTGGAGAGACGGCGCTCTGGGTCTTCGAGGATCGCCTCGAGCAAATGCTCGTAGTGCGCCAGCAGGCGACGCATCGCGGTCTCGTCGAAGAGGTCCGTGTTGTATTCGAGCACTCCCGAGAGACCCTCGGAGCCTTCCTGTAGGGAAAGCAGCAGGTCGAACTTTGACGTCTTGGCGTCGGTCGGCAGCGGCTGCAGGGTCAGCCCGGGAAGCTCTAGGGCACCGCGCGGCGCGTTCTGGAGGGTGAACATCACCTGGAAGAGCGGGCTCGCGCTCGTGTCGCGTTCCGGGACCATCTCCACGAGACGCTCGAAGGGCAGGTCCTGGTGACTGTAGGCGTCGAGCGCCACCTGGCGCACCCGTTCCAGGAGCTCCGGGAAGCCCGGGTCGTCGCCGACGTGGGTGCGCAACGCCAGGGTGTTGACGAAACAGCCGATCAGACCTTCGATCTCCCGGCGATTGCGCCCGGCCACCGGCGAGCCGACCACGATGTCGCGCTGCCTGGAGTGGCGCCCCAGGAGGATCTTGAAGACGGCCAGAAGCGTCATGTAGAGGGTGCTGTCGCGCTGGCGGCTCATCGCGGCGAGGTCGTTGGAGAGGTCGAGCGGCAGGGCGACGCCCAACAGGCGGCCGACGAAGGTCTGGAAAGCCGGGCGCGGCCGGTCGAGCGGCAGGTCCAGGCGTTGGGGAATGTCGCGAAGCTGTTCTTCCCAGAAGGCGATCTCCGTCTCGACGACCTCTCCCGTCAGCCACTGCCGCTGCCACTGAGCGAAGTCGGCGTATTGCACCGGCAGCTCGGCGAGCGGTGAAGACTCTCCTTCCAGGAAGGCCGCGTAGCAGGCGCGCAGCTCTTCGTAGAACACCCCCATGGACCAGCCGTCGGAGATGATGTGGTGCATCGTCACCAGCATCACGTGGTCGGTCTCGGCCAGGTGCAGAAGCCGGATGTGGAAGAGAGGTCCCCGGTCGAGGTCGAAGGGAGTCCGTGCCTCCGCTTCGGAGAGGTGTCGGATCTCGGCCTCGCGGTCTGCTTCCGGCAGGCCCCGGAGGTCGATCACCTGGAAAGGCAGCTCGACTTGTGGCAGAACAACCTGTCGCGGTTCGCCGTCGGCGGCGGGAAAGATCGTGCGCAGGGATTCGTGGCGCTTTACGATCTCGGCGAAGGCGCGCTCCAGTAGGCCGACGTCGAGGACGCCCTTGAGGCGCACGGCGCCCGGGATGTTGTAGACCGCGCGGTCGGGCTCGAGCTGATCGAGGAACCAGAGCCGCTGTTGGGCGAAGGAGAGCGGCAAGTCGTCGTCACGCTGGGTCGCGACGATCGGCGGCGCCTCACGGCCCTGCTCTTGACGGCGTAAGCTCTCGACGGACTTGGCCAACTGGCGGACGGTGGGGGTTTCGAAGAGCTGGCGCAGGACGAGCCCCACTCCGAAAGCCTCGCGCACCCGCGATATCACCTGGGTGGCGAGCAGCGAATGGCCGCCGAGCTCGAAGAAGTTGGCCGCGGCACTGATTCGTTCGAGGCCGAGCAGCTCTTCCCAGATCCCCACCAGAAGCTCCTCGGTGGGGCCGTTCGGCGGTATGAGCTCCCCTTCTTGGGCTGCCATCTCCGGCGCCGGGAGGCCCTTACGGTCGACCTTGCCGTTCGGGGTCCGGGGCAGCTCGTCGAGGAAGACGAAAGCCGCCGGGACCATGTATTCGGGCAAGAGCTCGCCCAGGAAGATCCGTAGCTCCTCGGCGCTCGGCGCCGGCTCGAACTCCGCCACCAGGTAGGCAATGATCCGCAGGTCGTCCGCTTTCCGCCACAGGTGCACGACGATCTCCCGGAGGCCCGGATAGTCGCCGAGGGTGGTCTCGATCTCTCCCAGCTCGATGCGGAAACCGCGCACTTTGACCTGGTGGTCGGCGCGGCCCAGGAAGTCGAGCTCGGCGTCCTTGCGCCAGCGCACCAGGTCGCCGGTGCGGTAGAGACGTCCGCCAGGAGAGGCACTCCAAGGGTGGGGCACGAAGCTCTCGGCCGTACGCTCCGGCCAGCCGAGGTAGCCGCGGGCCAAGCCGCGGCCGCCGAGGTGAAGCTCGCCCGGCACGCCGAACGGCACCGGACGGCCCCGACGGTCGAGCACCCAGGCGTCGGTGCCGTCGACCGGCCGGCCGATCGTCGGCTCGCCGGTGCCCGGCGGCACCTCGACGAAAGTCGAGTAGGTGGTGTCTTCCGACGGGCCGTAGAGGTTCAGGACTCTCTCGACCCCCTGGCGACGGAGCTCGTCGACGAGCTGGCGCTTGAGCGGCTCGCCGGCGAGGTTGATGGTGCGCGCCGCCTCCGGGAGCTCGCTGAGACGCGCCAGCTCCGCCACTGCCGACGGTACCGAGTTGACGAGGCGCAGATCGCCGGTGTTGGGGAGCGAAGGCAGCGCGAGGGCGTCCTGGGCCAGGAAGACCGTACCACCCGCGGCCAGCGGCACGAAGAGCTCGAAGATCGAGAGGTCGAAACAGACGGAAGTCGTCGCCGCCACGCCAGCGAGCTCGTCGCCGGTGAAGACCCGATGCGACCAACGCACCAGAGCGGCAGCACTACGATGCTCGATGGCCACGCCCTTGGGACGGCCGGTGGAGCCCGAGGTGTAGATGACGTAGGCGAGGTTCTCCGGCCCCCCGACGCTCGGCAAAGGCGTCGAAGCGGTCGCCGCAACCTGCTCCGCGTCGGTGTCGAGGCGAAGCGTCGTGGCTCCCGTCTCGGTCAAGACGTCGACGAACGCCTCCTCGGTGACGATCACTTCGACTTCGGCGTCCTCCACCATGAAGTCGACGCGCTCGAGGGGATAGGCCGGATCGAGCGGCACGTAGGCGCCGCCGGCCTCCAGGACGGCGAAGATCGCCACCACGAGGTCCAGGTCGCGTCCCAGGCAAATGCCGACCCGAATCTCAGGGCCGACGCCGAAGCCGCGTAGGTAGCGGGCCAACTGGTTGACGCGCCGACGCAGCTCGCCGTAGCCCATCGATCGATCGCCCGCGACGAGGGCCACGGCCTCGGGAGAGCGTTCGGCCTGGGCCGCGACCAGACCGTGCAGGGTGTCGCTTCCGAGCTCCGCCGTGGCGCGCTCGTTCCACTCGACGAGCAACTGCTGGCGCTCCCCGGCACCGAAGAGGTCGAGCTCGGCCGTGGCGCGTTCCGGGTCAGCCACGACGGCCTCGAGCAGCCGCTCGTAGTGGGCGAGCAGGCGCGCCGTCGTGGTGTCGTCGAAAAGGTCCGAGCTGTACTCCAACGAGCCGTTGACCCCCGTCTCGTCGTGCTGCAGGGAGAAGAGCAGGTCGAACTTCGCCGTCGTCCCCTGACGTTCCAGCTGACGGATCTCGAGCTCCGGCACGCGGAACAGCTCGCCGACGGCGTGGCGCAGGGCGAACATCACCTGGAAGACCGGGTTGACGCTCAGGTCGCGCTCCGGAGCAATCTCCTCGACCAGGCGCTCGAAGGGTAGGTCCTGGTGAGCGTAGGCTTCGAGAGCCGTGCGCCGCAGCGCGTCGACGAGCTCGCCGAAAGGCCCACCCCCGATCCGCGCGCGCAGCACCAAGGTGTTGACAAAAAAGCCGATCAGGTCTTCGACTTCCTTGTGGTGGCGGCCGGCGATGGGAGTGCCCACGACGATGTCGTCCTGGCCCGACCAGCGGCCCAGCAGGACGTCGAAAGCCGTGAGCAGCGTCATGAAGAGCGTCGCCCCGCGCCGCTGGCTCAGGATCAGGAGCTCTTCGGTGAGCGTCACCGGCAAACGCCATGGCCGGGTTCGACCCCGGAAGGTCTGGACCGCCGGGCGTGGCCGATCGGTGGGTAGCTCCAGGACGCCCGGCGCGCCTTCGAGAGTCTCTTTCCAGAAGGCGAGCTCGGCGTCGAGCGCCTCCTCGGAGAGCCAGCCACGTTGCCAATGGGCGTAGTCCGCGTATTGGAGGCGAAGCTCCGGCAGAGGGGAGGGCTCACCCCGGGAATAGGCGTCGTAGAGCGTCGCCATCTCCTTCAGGAAGATCCCGGCCGACCAGCCGTCGGAAACGATGTGGTGCATGTTGACCAGTACCACGTGTTCTTCGGAAGCGAGGGCGATCAGGGCGAAGCGAATGAGCGGACCGACCGCGAGGTCAAAGGGCCGATCTGCGTCGGCGTCGGCCAGGCGGCGACTCTCCCGGTGGCGTCGTGCTTCGTCGAGCCGTTGCAGGTCGATCACCGGCAAGGGCAGCGCGAGCTCCGCGGCGACGACCTGCCGCGGCCGCCCGCGCTGCGCGGCGAAGGTGGTGCGCAGGACTTCGTGGCGCCGCACGACCTCGCCCGTAATCCATTCGAGGAGCGCCGCGGAGATCGGACCGCGCAGATGGACGGCGCTCGGCACGTTGTAGACAGCGCTGCCGGGTTGGAACTGATCGAAAAACCACAGGCGTTGCTGAGCAAAAGAGAGCGGTAGCTCAGCGTCGCGGAGTACCGCGACGAGCGGTGGCGCCACCCGTTCCAGGGCCTCCAGCCGGGCCGCCTGGACGGCTCGGGCGAGCTCGGCCACGGTCGGTCCTTCGAAAAGCTCCTGCAACGGCAGCTCGACCTGAAAAAGCTCACGGACTCGCGACATCAACTGTATGGCGAGAAGGGAATGGCCGCCGAGCTCGAAGAAGTTCTCGTCGACCGCCACCTTGCGGCGCCCGAGCAGCTCGGCCCAGATGCCGGCTAGGATCTCCTCGGTCGGCTCGCCGTAGGTCACGGCCTCTGCCGAGCCCGGCTCTTCCGGCAACAGCTGTGTGGCGAGCGCCTTGCGATTGACCTTGCCGTTGGGGGTGAGAGGTAGCTCGTCGAGGCAGACGAAGCGCGCCGGAACCATGTGGTCGGGCAAACTCTCGCGGAGGAATCCGCGCAGCTCGCCGGCCGCCGGTGAAGGCTCGTCCGCCGCCAGCCAGGCCACCAGAGTCTTCTCCCCGGTGGCTCCCGGGTGGATCAGGACCGTGGCGTTGCGCACCCGGGGATGGCGTACCAGGGCCGCCTCGATCTCTCCCAGCTCGATGCGGAATCCGCGCAGCTTGACCTGGTGGTCGATGCGGCCGAAGAATTCGACGTCGCCGGTGCGGTTGCGGCGCGCCAGGTCGCCGGTGCGGTAGAGGCGTTCGCCGCCCATCTCGTTCAACGGGCGGGGCAGAAAGCTTTCGGCGGTCAAGGCCGGACGGTGCAGGTAGCCCCACGCCAGACCGTCGCCGCCGAGGAAGAGCTCGCCGCTCACCCCAAGCGGCACGGGCGCGAGCGCTCTGTCGAGCACGTAGAGCGTGGAGTTGGCGATCGTCTTGCCGATCGGCACGTTCGTCGCTTCGGCCGCCACCTCCCGGATCCGATGCCAGGTGGAGAAGGTGGTGTTCTCGGTCGGGCCGTAGACGTTCAGAAGCCGCAGCGGCGCGCCGGCCGTGAGCACCTCGCGGACCCAATGCGGATCGACCGCTTCGCCGCCGACGAGCACGTGGCGAATCCCGGCGAACGCCTCGGGATCCTGCCGGGCCACCTGATTGAAAAGCGCCACCGTGATGAAGAGCGCCGTCACGTCCTCCTCTCTGAGAGTCTTGGCGAGAGTCGGCGGCGAAAGCACGACTTCCGTGGGGACGCCGAGCAGCGACGCACCGTTCAGCAGAGAGCCCCAGATTTCAAAGGTGGCGGCGTCGAAGCTGGCGTTCGAGAGTTGGGCGATGCGGTCGGAGGGACCGAGATCGATGTAGTTGGTTTCCCGGACCAGGCGCACGATCGCCCGATGTGGCACCGCGACCCCTTTGGGCCGACCGGTCGAGCCCGAGGTGTAGATCACGTAGGCCAGGTCCTCACCCGACAAGCGGAGCTTAGGAGCGCCGGCCGACCTCTCTGCGATCGCCTCGCGGTCGCCGTCGAAGCAGACGAGGCGGACCGCGGCACCGGCAAGCCTGGCCAGGCGCTCGCGGCTCGCCTTTTCCACCAAGACCACCGGCGCGCCGGTATCCTCGAGCATGAAAGCCAGGCGGACGGCGGGGTACTCGGGATCGAGCGGGACGTAGGCGCCGCCGGCCTTCAAGATGGCGAGAAAACCCACCACCATTCGCGCCGAACGTTCCACCAGGATGCCCACCGCCACGCCACGGCGCACGCTGAGCGCCGCTAGGTGACCCGCCAGGCGGTTGGCCTCCGCTTCCAGCTCGCTGTAGCTCAGCTTCGCGTCGTCGAAATCCAAGGCGTTGGCGTCCGGAGTCGCGGCGAGCTGCGCCGCGAAGAGATCGAGGACCGAGTCTTGGCGCGGGTACTCCGTCCGGACGTCGTTCAAGTCGTGGAGCAGTTGATGTCGCTGCGCGGCGCTCAGCAGCGCCACCGTGGCGCAAGGACGGTCGGGGCTTTCGACCATCGCAGCCAGCAGGGCTCCGAGTTGCTCCGCCATGCGGCGCACGGTGGTGGCGTCAAAGAGCGCTCGCCGATAGTGCCAGGAAAGCTCGAATCCCTCCGGCCGCTGCCAGCAGTAGAGGGTCATCTCGAAAGGCTCCAGCGTTTCTTGCGCAGCGAGGGGCCGAAGCTCGGGACCCCCGCCGGAGCGCCAGGGGCGGGCCACGTTCTGGTGAGCGAAGACCACCTGGAAGAGCGGGTTCTGATGGCGCGAACGCTCCGGCTGGAGCTCTTCGACCAGCTTCTCGAAAGGCAGGTGCTGATGGTCGAAAGCACCGACGACCGTTTCGCGGACTTGCGCGAGGAGCTTGCGGAAAGTGATCTGCGGCGTGAGCCGCGCGCGCAGCACCAGAGTGTTGACGAAGAAACCGATCAACCCTTCGACCTCGGAACGGTCGCGGTTGGCGATCGGCGAGCCCACCACGACGTCATCGTTACCCGTGTGTCGGGCGAGCAGCGCCTGGAAAGCGGCGAGGAGCATCATGAAAAGCGTCGCGCCGTGCTCCTGGCAGAGGCGGTCGAGCCCCTCGCTCAGCTCGTCCGGCAGGGGCTGCGAGTGCTTGGCGCCTTCGTAGGAGGTCTGCCGCGCCCGCGGCCGGTCGATCGGCAGCTCCAACGATTGGGGAGCGCCGTCGAGCTGACGCTTCCAGTAGCCGAGCTGTGCTTCCAGGACCTCGCCCGTCAGGTAGCCGCGCTGCCAATGGGCGAAGTCGGCATATTGGATTGCGAGCTCCTGCAGAGGCGAAGGCCGATCCTCGCGAAACGCCTGGTAGAGGGTCAGTAGCTCGCGGATCAGCACGCCGCTCGACCAGCCGTCGGCGGCGATGTGGTGGAGCACGGTGCTGATCACCCAGTCTGCCTTGCCGAGCCGTAGCAGGGTGAGGCGCAGCGGGGCGTCGTGGACGAGGTCGAACGAGTGCCGGCGCTCCGTGGCGAGCGTCTCTTCCATCCTGGCCTGGCGTTCGGCCGTGGGAAAGGCGGCCAGGTCAACGACCTTCGGTGCCACCTCTAGCTCGGGATGGATCACCTGCCGTGGTTGGTCGTCGACAACGGTGAAGGTGGTCCGTAGCACCGCGTGGCGACGCACCACCTCGGCGAGGCCGCGCTCTAGGGCGTCGGTGTCGAGCTCGGCGGAAAACCGCATCGCCTGCGAGAGGTTGTAGACCGGGTTGCCGGGCTCCAATCGATCGAGGAACCAGAGCCTCTCCTGGGCAAAGGAAAGCGGCAGCGGTCCCTCGTGGGGCACCGCGACGAGCGAGGACGCCGCCGTGGCTTCGCTCGCCGCCGTCCGCAGAAACCGGAGGAGCTCTTCCTTACGGCGTTTGAGCTCGGCACGCAGCTCGCCGGTCATCGCCCCCTTGGGAGCGCTGAAACGTAGCCGGTCGTCTTCATTCCACACCTCGACGTCGCGCTCCTGGAGGTAAGCGAGGAGCTGCACCGTGGTCAGATCGGCGAGCGTCTCCGCCGCCGGCACCGCGGCCTGTGCCGGACGTCGGCGCCTCACATAGCGCTCCACCTGGGAGACGAGATAGGGAAAGCCGTCCGCCGCCCGGGTGCGGATGACGGGAATCGTCCGATGCCGGACCAGCAGCCGCAGAAGGTGGATCCGGTGCAACGCCTGGAAGGCTTCGACGAACCTCTCGTGCTCTTCGGCCAGAGGGCGCACCCGGCGATAGCCGGCGAGGAATTCCCGGACGTGCACGGCGCCCTCCGGCAGCTCGGCGAGGCGCTGCAGGGAGACCGCGACGTCATAGACGTAAGGCCCCGAGCCACAGTCGGTGAAATCGAGGACGCCGGAGATCTCGCCGCCCTGCAGGAGCACGTTCTTGGGCGTCAGATCGCCGTGGATCAGACCGTGGCTCTCGTCTCCCATCCCCATCCCGGCGAGCTCCTCGCGGAGCGCCTCCGCGGCCTCGTCGAGCTGCCGGCGAGAGCGTGGCATCAGGAGCTCGGTCTCGATCTCCTCCGAGATCACGGGCGTGTGGAGCTCGGCGAGGCCGAAGCACGGCCTGACGAAGCCCTCGCCCGGCGTGAAGCTCTCGCTCGCCGCGTGCAGGCGCGCCATCGTCTCGCCCAGCTGTGCGGCGAGCGTCGGGCTCCAGAGGTCCTCGCCGCTCGACCCGTCGAGCCAGCGAAAGAGCACGGCATGGCGCGGCTTGGCGACTTCAGGCGACGTGATCGCCTGGACCCGCTCGCCGTCGGTCCCCGGCAGAGGCTCGGCGACCCTCTCGCCAGCTGCGGCAAGATGGCGGAGCCACGCCGTCTCGGAGCGGATCGCCGCGGCGTCGTAGGTCTCCGGACGATAGAGGCGTAGCGCGAAGCGCTCTCTGGCCGTTTCAACGGCGAAGGTCGCATTGATCGCGTAGCTGAGCAACGTGACCTGGCCGTCGAGGCCATAGGCGTCGAGGGCCTGGATAGCGAGCCGGTCCAGGGAGCTCGGTTCGTCTTCGAGGCTCACACCGAAGGGTTCCATCACAGTTGTCATTTCTACTCCTGGTCCTGTTTAGCCTCTCCGGTCCCTGACCGGTCCAAGGTGCTCGTCCAACTCGCCAGGGCGCTCACAGCTCTCCCTCTTCCCGCGCCTCGTTTGAGCCTGCGCTGTCGCGGCTGCCGGCGGTACGTGCCCGGCGGATCACCTCGACGCTTTGCGCCAGGTCCGCGACGGTGGGCGCTTCAAAAAAGCTCGCCAGCGTCAGCTCGACCGCGAAACGGCTGCGCATCCGCGACAGGACCTGGGTGGCGAGCAGCGACGTGCCACCGCGGTCGAAGAAGTTGTCGTGGACGCCCAGCTGCTCGCCGCCGAGGAGCTCGGCCCAGATCTCCGCCATCCCCTCTTCCAGGGGCGTCCGAGGTGCGACGTAGGCCACTTCCGAGGCGAGCGCGTCTCCCGAGCTCCTGAGGAGCGCCGCGCGGTCGACCTTGCCGTTGGCGCTCAGCGGCATCTGCTCCAACGTCACGAAGCGCGAGGGCAGCATGTATTCGGGCAGGTCCTGTCGCAGGAAACGACGCAAGGCCTCGATCGTCAGCTCTTCGGTGGCCACCAGGAAAGCGACGAGCTCCTTTTCGCTCCCAGGCCCGGGGTAGGCCACCACCACAGCTTTCTTGACCGCCGGATGACGGTCGAGGGCCGTTTCGACCTCGCCCGGCTCGATCCGAAAGCCGCGGATCTTGACCTGGTGATCGAAGCGTCCCAGGAACTCGATGCGGCCGTCGCCGAGGTAACGCGCCAGGTCTCCGGAACGGTAGAGGCGATCTCCGGGCGCCACGCCGAGCGGATCGGGGACGAACCGCTCGGCGGTCGTGTGGGCGGATCCGAGGTAGGCGCGCGCCAGGCCGTCGCCGGCGATGACCAGCTCTCCCACCATCCCCAGGGGTACCGGGCGCAGCAAGGGATCGACCAGGTGGACGCGGGTGTTCGAGATCGGTCGGCCGATCGACACGGTCCTTTCGACTTCGTCGCTGTGCCACATCGAATGGCAGCTGGTGAAGGTGGTGCTCTCGGTGGGCCCGTAGACGTCGACGACCCGGCGCTCGCCGGGTGCGTCGAGGAGTTTGCGGACGTGGGGGACCGAAAGCACGTCGCCCCCCGCCAGCACCTGCCCGACCTTGGATAACACTGGCAGCTGCTCGCTTACCATCAGGTGAAACGGTCCCGGGGTGATCAGGATCGTCGAGACCTGGTGACGCTCGACGGTCGCGGCGATGTCGTCGACGCTGGGATGGGCCGCCTCCGGGATGGCCAACGCCGCGCCGTGGAGCAGGCTTCCCCAGACCTCGAAAGTCGAGGCGTCGAAGGACATCCGAGCCAGCTGCAGGACCACCTCTCGCGATCCAAGGGTCGCGTAGTCGACGCCGCGTACCAGGCGTACTACTCCGCGGTGCGGCACGCCGACCGCCTTGGGGCGTCCGGTGGAGCCCGAGGTGAAGAGCACATAGGCCAGGTTTCGAGCGGTCGTCACGTTCGTGGGGTTCGCCGCGTCGGCGGCGGCGATCGACGCCGCATCGTCGGCGACGTCGACCGTGGCGACTCCGCCGAGGTCGACCTCCGCAAGGAGCTCCCGGCGGGTGACGAGGGCAGTGGCCCGGGAATCCTCCAGGAGGATGCGCAGTCGCTCGGCGGGCAGCGCCGGGTCGAGCGGCACGTAGACGCCGCCGGCCTTCAGCACCGCGACAAGCGCCATCACGAGCTCGGGCGAGCGGCCTAGGCAGATCGCCACCAGCGCCTCCGTCCCCACGCCCAGTCGGCGGAGGTGGTGGGCCAGACGGTTGGCGCGCTCGTTGAGCTCGCCGTAGCTCCAAGCGGTGTCGGCGTAGAGCAACGCCGGCGCCTCTCGGGCGCGCCTAACCTGCTCTTCGAAGAGCTCGTGGACGCACAGGTCCCGCGGATAGGCGACTTCTGTGGCGTTCCATTCGACCAGCAGCTCGTGACGCTCGCCCGCGCCGAGCAACGCCACCTCGGAAAGCGCCACGGTGGGGTCGGCCGTCACTTGCTCCAGCACTCGTCCGAATTGGCCTACCAGGCGAAGCAGGGTCGTACGGTCGTAGAGATCGGTGCTGTAGGTGAGGACTCCGGCGAGAGCACCGTCGTCGTCCTCCCACAGGCCGACGGTCAAGTCGAACTTGGCGGTGTTTTTCTCCGTCGGCTCCGGCGTGAGGGTCAATCCCGGCAACCGCCAGGGCGGCATGGGAGCGTTCTGCAACGCGAAGGCCATCTGAAAAAGCGGCGCATGGGCGGCGCTGCGCTCCGGGCTCAGCTCCTCGACGAGCTTCTCGAAAGGCAGGTCCTGGTGGGCGTAGGCCTCGAGCGTCGTATGCCGGATCCCTGCGAGGAGCTCGCGGAAGCTCGCCCCCGCCGTCACCTGCGTACGCAGCACCAGGGTGTTGACGAAAAAGCCAATCAACCCCTCGATCTCGCCGCGGTTGCGGTTGGCGATCGGCGATCCCATCACCAGGTCGCGCCGCCCCGTGAGCCGGTGGACGAGGAGCTTGAAAGCAGCCAGCGTCGTCATGAAGAGCGTCGCATCGCTTTGGCGGCCGGTCTTTTTCAAGCCTTCGGCCACCCCGGCCGAGAAGGCGAGGGGGATGCGCTCACCGCGGTAGCTCAAGGACGGCGGCCGCGATCGGTCGGCGGGAAGCTCCAACAGGTTCGGAGCTCCGGCGAGCTGCCGGCGCCAATAGTCGATCTGCTTGTCGAGCGCTTCGCCGGCGAGCCACCAGCGTTGCCAGAGCGCGAAATCCGCGTACTGCACCGGGAGGGCAGGCAAAGGCGACGGCCGCCCATCGAGGAAGGCCTCGTAGAGGGCGGCGAGCTCGCGGAGCAGAACACCGGTCGACCAGCCGTCGGAGATAACGTGGTGGAAGTTGGTGAGCAGCAGGTGCTCGTCCTCACGGAGCCGTAGCAGAGCGAAGCGCACCGGAGGGCCGCGGCGCAGGTCGAAGGGCCGATGGGCGTCCATGGCGGCCTGCCGATCCGCCGCCCGGCGGCGCGCCGGTGCCGGCAGCCGGCGCAGATCGACGACCTGCAAGCTGACCTCAGGCTCGTTCGCGATCTCTTGGCGCGGCACGCCGTCGCGATCGGGAAAGGTGGTGCGCAGCGACTCGTGGCGACGCACGATCTCTCGGAACGAGCGCCCGAGGACCCCGACGTCGAGTGGGCCTTCGAGGCGCACGCCCTGGGCGATATTGTAGACCGGGCTTGAGGCGTCGACCTGAGCGAGGATCCACAGGCGTTCCTGGGCGAAGGAAAGAGGGATCTCCGCCGGCCGCGGCCTCGCCACGATCGGTCGGCCCGCGAAGCGCTCGGCCGCCGGCCGCAAGAATTCGAGGACCTCGCCTTTCCTCTCCTTGAGCTCCTGGCGCAGCTCCAGGGTGAGCGCTCCCTTGGCGGCTTTGAAGAGCAGTCGTCCGTCCTCCACCCACAGGCGGACACCGCGTTCGCGAAGGCGGCCGAGCAGCCCCGTTACCGAGGGGCTCGCCGAAGACGGGGCCGAGGGGCCCGCCGGACGCTCGAGATGGTGCAAGAGCTGACCCTTGAGATGAGGCACGATCTCCTCGCCTGCGCGGCGTACCGCCGGCCGGTCCCAGAGCCCGAAGGTCCACCGCAGGACGTAGAGGGCGCGTGCCACGAGCATCGGTTCCAGGCATTCGAGGTGCGCCGCGCTGACGGGGCGAATCTGGCGGTAGCCGTTCAAGAGCGCCTCCTGAGCCGCCGGGTGCTCGCCGCGGCCCCAGAGCGGCAGGAGCGCGGTGACCATGTCGTAGAGGTAGTAGCCCCAACCGCAGTCGGCGAAGTCGATGGCACCTGCCTCACCTTCGTGGAGGAGATAGTTGGTCACCTGGAGGTCGCCGTGGATCAAGCCGAAGGCGTCGCGCTCCTCGCCAAGCTCGGCAAGGCGCTGTCGGGCCTCCGCCGCCGCTTCGTCGAGCCTCTCGCTCTCGGCGGCGGTGAAAAAGCGCTCTCCGGCTCCGTCGCCGAGCACGTGGCAGGAACCGAGGAGGCGCTCCAAGTCGTAGCGCGGCCGCGCGAACCCTGGCGGCTTCCGGAAGCTCTGGCCGTGGCGATGAAGGCGCGCCATGAGCTCTCCGAGCCGGCGGTAGGCCGATGGATCCGCCGTTGCGGCGAGAGGCTCGCCATCGACCCAGCCGAAGAGAGCGGCAGGTCGCGGGGCCGGCTCCCGTGCCCAGGACGTCACGAACCCTTCGGGTCCGGAGATCGGCTCCGGGACCCGCAAACCCGTCTCTCGGCGCAGGCTCTCAAGCCAGCGGCACTCCGAGTCGACGGTGGCCGCGTCGTGCTCGCCGTAGATGCGGAACAGATAGCGCCGGCCGTCGGCCGTGTCGGCACGAAACGTCGTGTGGACCCCCTCGCCGGCCCGGACGACGTCGGCCTCGTCGAGGCCGTAGTCTTCGAGTCTGCGCCGGACCTCGTCGATCCGGATGTCGCTGTCTGCGATCGTCGCTTCGATCATCGATCTCTTCCTTGTCTTCGCCGTCCCCGTTCAGATCGCCGTCCCGGCGCGATGCCCCTCCGCCAGGGCCTGGCGGATACCGCGCGGCGCGTAGCAATCACCGATCCGGAAGATCTTGTCGGCCCGTCCTTCGATCTCCTCCCAGAGCTCGGCGACGGCTTCGGCACCGGCGGCGAGGACGATCCGCTCGGCCGGCAGATGCGCCGGCTCGCCCGACGCGCCCCGGCACGAGACGCCTGCCGTGTCGATCGCCGTCGCCTCGGTGCCGGTGTGGACGCGGACGCCGGCATCGTCGAGCGCCCAGAGCAGATGGGAGCGCAAATCGGCGCTCACCCGAGCGGCGAGCCGTGTGCCGCGTTCGACGAGCGCCACCCGCCCGCCCCGGCGGGTGAGCCACAGAGCCGCTTCGCAGCCCACGAGACCGCCGCCGATCACCACCGTCACGGTGTCGCCCGCCACCGCCGGCGCGGCGCCGGCCAGCAAGTCGACCGCCTGGACGACCCGCGGATCCCAGGCGCCGGGCAGCGTCGGCGGCGCCGGGCGGGCGCCGCTCGCCAGGACAAGGGCGTCGGGGGCGTCCTCGGCGAGGCGCTCGGTGCTCCACCGGGTTTTCAAGCGGACCTCGACACCGAGCCGCTCGACCTCGCGGACGAGATAGTCGCGCAGGTGGTCCAGGGTCTTTCGCGCCCGCGCTGGCTTCAAGGCCCCGAGCATCTGGCCGCCGAGGGCCGGGCCGGCCTCGAAAAGCTCCACCGCGTGACCCCGCAAGGCGGCGGCACGTGCC
>JBCCEE010000092.1:0-22142 GCA_039030415.1 Acidobacteriota bacterium | reverse complement strand
CGCCGTGCGCGTGGTGATGCGCGTCGGAGTCGGCCGCTGCGGAGTGCTCAGCCGTCTCGGAGGGAGCGGCTTCTGGCGCGGCAGCCCCTTCCTCGTCTCCAGCCGTGCCGTCTCCCGCCGTGCCGTCTCCAGCCGTGCCGTCTCCCGCCGTGCCCTCGGCCGACTCGGGGGGCTGCGCTTCGAAAGCTAGAATTGTGTCTGGCGGCAGCGTTTCAATCGCCGTGATCGCGAGCGGATGGTCGGCTTCCCATTGCACCTGGAACTGCATCTCGATCCGGTCGCCGGTCTCGAGGCCGGCGAGCATCTCGACGTCGGCGATCGGGAAGGGCATCGTCATCACATCCATGCCGACGACTTCACCGTCCATATTGCGGAACTCGGGTATCGCCTCGTGGCGCACCGAAAGCTCTTGCGGGCCACGACCGGCCTCCGGCAGCCGTTTGACGATGCCGCGTACCTGGTACACGTCCGGCGCCGCCGCCGGTGGCTCTTCCTGGCAAGCCGTGGTGAGCAAGGCGAAGGCCGCCAGCGCAATGGGAGACGCTACGAAGGCGGCGGAAACGCGCCCTCGAACGGTCTTCTTGAACGGTGTTTTTCGGGTGCCCATGATCGGCGCGGAGTCTAGCAGATCCGGGGAGATGGCTAGCGAGCTTCGTACCGTCATCTGGGATGAGAGGTTGAGCCGCTAGAGTGAAGTGATGAGCTCACTGCCGCCGTCTGCTGAGCCGCCGCCTGCTCAACCGGGCTTGCCCGAGGCCGAGGTTCTGGATCATTCGATCCTCAGAGGTTTGCGGGCCCTGGAGGCCCGAGCTGGCAAAGCGCTGCTGCCAGAAATGGCCGAGATGTTCGAAGGCTATGCGGCTCGCTACTGTGGCCGTATCCGTCAGGCACTGCGCACGCGAGACGCTGCCGCGCTGCGGATGGGCTCGCACAAGCTCAAGGGCAGCTCGCGTGCTCTGGGGTTGGCACGGCTCAGCGTGACCTGCGCACGACTCGAAGCGATGGCTGTCGACGTGGTGTGGGAGCAGGCGGAGCAAGAGGTGAGTCTCATCGAGGGTGAGACCGCTCGAGCCATGGCAGCTTTGCGGGACTATCTGGGCGTCAGCAAGGGGTGATTGAAGCGCGGTGCGCTAGGCCCTTCGACCACCAGCTGCTTGATTCGCTTGCCCATCACTTCAGGAGGCGCGACCTCGTTGACGGCTCCGAGCGCCAGCGCGGCGCGCGGCATCCCGAAGACGACCGAAGACGCTTCATCCTGGCAGAGGGTGTAGCCCCCTCGATACTTCAAGGCCGCCATGCCCTGAGCGCCGTCGCGTCCCATGCCGGTCAGCAGGGCACCGATCGCGCGGTTGCCCACGACCTCTGCCGCGGCGTCGAACAGCACGTCGATCGACGGCACGTGCACCATCCCTTGAGGAAATGAGCTCAGGTCGGCCACCAGGTCGCTGCCGCGGCGTTCGATCCTGAGATGCGATCCGGCCGGCGCGATGTAGACCGTGTCGGGCAGCAGATGCTCCATCGAGTGGGCTTCGCCAACCTGCAGGGGCAGATAGGCGTTGAGGCGCTCGGCGAAGGCCTGCGTGAAGCCGACCGGCATATGCTGCACGACGACCACCGGCACCGAGATCGAGTCCCCGAGATCCTCCAGGATGCGCTGCAGGGTCGGCGGCCCGCCGGTGGATGCGCCGATCACGATGAGATCGAAGGCGGTCGGCTCGGCGATCTCGGGCAGATCGGCCAGGGCCTCGAGGTTGGGCGATGGCGCCGGCGGCTCGACTTCCTCGTGGACCTCCGGCGGCTGGCGATTGGTGACCTGAAAGATGCGCTCGATCAAGACCGCCCGCAGCGCTTCGAAGTCCACCAGCGAATACTGCTGCTTGTCGATGAAGTCAGTCGCACCGCGGTGGAGCGCCTCGATCGTCAGCGGGGCGCCCTTGCCGCTGTGCGTCGACAAGATGATGACCGGCGTCGGCCGCCGCAGCATGATGCGGTCGAGCGTCGCCAGGCCGCCCATTCCCGGCATGTCCAGGTCGAGGGTGATGACGTCCGGGCGCCACTCCTCGAGATGGGTCAGCAGCTCTTCGCCCGAGCCCGCCGAGCCCACCACCTGCATCATTGGCTCGTCGCTCAGCATTCGCAAGATCGCTTTGCGGATGAACGTCGAGTCGTCGACCACCGCGACACGGATCTTGGGTGCCGAGCTCCCGGTCACGCTTCTTTCCTTCGATAGGCGATGCTGGGGCCGAGTCGTTCCGCCTGAAACGCGGTGGTCAAGCCGATGATCGACTCGGAGTGGCCCAGGAACAGCAGGCCGCCGACGCGCACCGCCTGGGCAAACTGCTCGATCGCCTTTTTGAGAGCCGGCTCTGAAAAGTAGATCAGCACGTTGCGGCAGAAGATGGCGTCGTAGGGCTCGTCCTTGATCCGCGAGTCGAGCTCCAGGATGTTGCCTGGCGCGAAGTCGACGCCTTGGCGGAACGCCTCGCGCAGCTCGAAGTGTTCGTGGTCGACCCGCTTGAAGTAGCGTCCGGTCTGCTCCGCGTTCAGGGCACGCAGCGCGCTCGAGCGGTAAACGGCTTGTCTCGCCATCGCCAGACGCTGGCTGTCGATGTCGATACCGTCGATGGAGAGCCCCCGGGCTCCCATGGCCGCAGGCTGATTGCGCACGAAGATATTGAGCGTGTAGGCCTCTTCGCCGGAAGAACAGCCGGCCGAGAGAAAGCGCAGCGCGCCGCGCCGGCCGCCCTGGCACAGCTCGTCGAGGCGAACGTTGTCCAGCGCCTCGAACTGGGCGGTCTCGCGGAAGAAGTAGCTCTCGTTGTTGGTGATCGCTCGAGTCAGCGGATCGATCTCTCGCTGCAGGTCGTACTGCAGGATGAGGTAGTAGTCCATGAAGCGCTGCACGTGGTTGGCGCGCAGTCGTGGCAGCAGTCGAGATTCGAGAATCTCGAGCTTGTGCTCCGGAAAGTGGAGCCCGAAGGTATTCGAGAACAGCTCATTGAAGAGAGCCAGCTCTTCGAGCGTGAGCGCGGCGGGTGCTTGCACTGCGATGTCCCCCTCAGGCTTCGAGGAACGACAGGGCGCGTTGGGCGACGATCGGTACCGGATCGGCCGCCAGCTGGGCCAGAGCCGCAAGGTTCTCCGGCCGCGCAAAGCGCCCCAGCACTTCGGCACAGGACAGGCGGACATACCAGTCGCTGTGATGCGTCGCGCTGCGGAAGATCTCGTCATCCTCGGCGGTCGCGCACCTCGCCAGAGCACGGTAGGCCATGCGCTCCCGCTGCGGGCGTCCGGACGACGTCGCCTGGCGCAGCGCGGCCCGAGCTTCCGGCCCGCCGATGCGACCGAGGCTCTCGAGGACCAGCGGCTCGAGCGGCGACTCCGGCTCGAGCAGGCCGGTCAGGATCGGCACGCTCTCGCGGTCGCCGAGCTCACCGACCGTGCGGATGAGGTAAGGCTCGGTCTTGTCGGCGAGCAGCTTGCGGAAGCTGGGGGCCAGATCTCGCACCTTGGCTCGCGCGGCGAATTCCGCCGCCACCGTGCCGTAGGTCTCCGGGGCTTCCGCGAGCCAGCGCTGCCAGGGCAGGCTGCGAATCACTCCCTCGAGATCGAGCAGCTCGCGCAATGCGCGGACCCGGTCTTCGGCCGGCAGGCGGTGCAGGGCCTTCTCGATCTCTTCGGCCGAGCCGCCGAGCAGCGCGGTCAGCACCACCCGGGTCGCCTCGTCGACGTCGGGGTCGGATTCCAAGCGCTGCATCAGAGCCTGGCGGTGGATCTTGATCAGGGGGTGGACGGTCGTGCGCTGCTCGTCCGGCAGGCGCAGGTAAAAGCCCAGCAGGGCACCGCCGATCTCGGGATCATGCAGCTTCGAAAGGGCACGCAGGATCGGTCCGAGCTGATCGGGCGTCGGGGAGTGCTGCAGAGCCGACACCACCGAGGCCGCTGGCGTCTGCTTGGGGAAGCGGGCCGCCAGCAGGAACCCCCAGGCGCGCTGGATGCCGTTCTGCTCCAACAGGTGGCCGATCAGATCCTTGCGGTGGTGGATGCAGGCCGGGAGCACGGCGGCTTCACGATGGAAGCTGGCGACCTGTATCAGCGCCTCGGAATCGTGGGTGCCGGTCTCCAGGGCGAGCAGACAGCGGGCGACGGCGACGCGCAGGTTGTCCTGCTCGCTGCCGAGCTGCTCGTCGAGAGCTTCGACCAGACCCGAGGGGGCTTGGGGAGCGCTCGGCAGCCCTTCCAGGATATGCGCCAGCAGGCCTAGGGTCGTTTCGTTGTCGACCTCGTTGCGGAACCTCAACCAGTGCTGCGCCAGCGCCTTGAAGGCGTTGAGACCGCCGATCCGCGCCAACGCCTCGGCCGCCATCGGTCCCGCCATGAAGTCGGTCAACAGCCCGTCGAGGTGCGGCACGGCGACCGGCGAGCGCAGGTTGCCGAGCGCCTGGACGGCGGCCATCTGAAGCCACGAATCGGCGTCGAGAAAGCCCAGCAGGTCGGGGATGGCGCGGGCGTCACCGATCTGGCCGATGGCGACGATGGCCTCCTGGACGACATTGGGATCCGGATGATGGAGCGCACTGCGCAGGGGCTCGAGAGCCCGCGGGTCGCGCAGGTGGGTGAGCGCGATCACCGCCTGCAGCACGACGTCGGGATCGTCGTCCTTGAGCAGGGTCAGCATCAGGCTGAAGCCGCGATTGCCGCGCATCTTGAGCATCTCGAGGCCGGCGTTGCGCAGCACGTCGTCGGCGTCGGAGCGCAGGTAATCCTTCAGCCGCTCGTCGGGAATGGCCGCTGCGCCCATGCGCAGGGATCGGCTGCGGATGCCCGGACTGGGATTGCGGATCAGGCGTTCGATGGCGTCGATGCGCTCTTCGACGGGCATCGACGGTAGCTTGTCCAGGAGCTCGATACACTCCTGCCATGTGGTTTCGAAGGGCTGTGGCGCGCCGCTCATAGCTCTTGGCTCCCTCCCTGGAGACCCTGGTCGGTTCGAAGCTGTGGGGTGTGGGCCTGCCGGTCTCCGCGGCGAAGCCTATTGATTTGCTGCATCTAGGGTGAAGACCTCGGCCACGCTCAGCAGGCGTTCGGATTCATTGGTCAGGTTGTGCGTGTTGGACGACAGCTGCTCTGCCGCGGCGAGGTTTTGCTGGGCGATCTGAGCGATCCGCTCGACCGCCTTGACGACCAGATCGCCGCCTTGTTTCTGCTCGCGACTGGCGTCGGCGACCTGCTGCGTCATGCGGTTCATGACCTCGACGGCCTTCATCATGTCGCGCGCGCCGTTGGCCTGCTCCTTGGCTGCCGAGGCGAGCTGGCGGGTGACGTTCTGCATGTGGGTCGAGGTCTGCAGAATTTGCGCGGCGCCGCCCGACTGCTCCTGGGTCGCGCTGTAGACCTCGCCCACCAGCTCCGACGTGCGCGTCACGCTGTCGACGATCTGACGCAGGATGTCGCCGGTCAGCTCGATGGCCTCGCCGGTGCTCTGTTGAACGTTGTCGACCACGTGGGCAATCTCACGGGTCGACGTCACGGAGCGCTCAGCCAGTCGCTTGACCTCTTCGGCGACCACCGCGAAGCCGCGTCCGGCATCGCCCGCGTGGGCGGCCTCGATCGCGGCGTTGAGCGCCAGCAGGTTGGTCTGGTCGGCGATGTCTTCGATGATGCCGACGATCTTGCCGATGTCCTGACCGGCGACGCTGATGCCGCCGATCATCGCCGACAGCTCGTCGCCTCGCGTATTGGCGATGCTGGCGGCCTCGCGTGAGACGTCGTCGACCACCCGGACCTTGGCTTCGATCGACTGGATCGAGGCTGCCATCTCTTCGATGGTGGAAGAGGTCTCGTCGACCGACGTCAGCAGGTTGGTGGAGTTCTTGGCCACTTCTTCGATCGAGGCGCCCATCTCCTGAATCGAAGACGAGGTCTGATCGACGTTCACGGCCAGCGCCTGGGACGATTTGGCGACGCTGTCGATCTGAGCGGCGATCTCGACCATGGTGGAGAGCGTTTCATCAGCCGAGGCGCTCTGACTCTCGGCGCCGCGGGTGATCTGTGACGACGAGCTCGAGATCTCGTTGGCCGAGTTGGCGACCGCGCTCGAGGCTTCCTTGACGCGGCCGATCATCTCGCGCAGGTTCTCCGACATTTCGCGGAAGGCGCGACTGAAGAGATCCGCCTCGGAGCGCGGATCGATCTGCGCCCGCAGGTCGCCGGTGGCCATGCCCGAGGCGACGTCCGCCATCTCGCGCAGGTAGGCCAACATCGCCTTCATCGACTGCAGCAGGCGGCCGATCTCGTCGTCGCTGGTGACCTCGACGGTCGTGTCCATATTGCCGCGGGACAGCGAGTCGGCGACTTCGACCGCTTGGCTCACCGGTTTGTTGAGCGAGATGAACACGAAATAGGCCACCAGCAGCAGGATCACGAAGGCCGCTCCCGAGATCAGCAGAAGGGTGTTCTGAGCGTTTCTCTGCCGATCCTGCAGCTGGTCCAGCTGCTGCTCGAGATTGATGAAGTCTTTGTCGAGGTCGCCCTCTTCGTCCTGCGCCGCCAGCGCCTTGATCTGCGCCTTGAGCCGTTCCTGCAGCTCGCGCATCGAAGACACCAGAATCAGGACGTCCTGCGACAGCACGCCGCCGCCTTCGATCCACGTGGTGGCGTAGTTGGTGGCGGTCTCGTAGTAGTCGTCGAAGGTCTGCTCGAGCTGGGTCACTTCGGCGTTGTCGAACGTCTCGTAGCCCTTGGCGGACTCGAGATGGCGATGAATCTGTTCGCTCAAGACTTCGGCATCCGCCAGCCGGTCTGGATTCTCCTCGGTCGCCGCGTCTTCGAACGTGCGCTGGAGATCCAGCAGGGCGGCCTGTACCCGGATTCCGAAGACGAAACCTCTGATCGAGTTACCCAGCGTGGTGACGTCTTTGCCGAACAGCACCTGCAAACCGATAATGCTGACAAAGCCGATGATCGCGATCACCGGAATGATGAGCAGTCTCCATCTGAGGCTAATTCGTTGGAACATACAGCCCTCTCCCTATCCGGCCGGCGTTGTGCCAATCCGGTTGGCCGATCGATTCATTGGGTGATTTTGAGCTCTTTGACGCCGTCACCCAGAGTGATGTCGTCCGAAACGTAACCGATGCCGCCCGGCGTGGTGCGAATGAATTCGAGCACCTCTTCGTGGTCGCTCTTCTCCTCCGGAGGCTGGCCCCGAGCCGAGAAGATCATGCGCTGCCAGAAGCTCTTGATCGCGGTGACGCTCTTGCCGTGGATGGCGCGCGTGAATGCTTTGCGTACCGGATCTTTGGCGCCGAGGTCGATCGGCGTGATGGTCTCGTCATGGTCCCAGCGGCGCAGCTTCTTGAGGAATATCTTGGCGACCGTGGACGCGGTCATCGATTCGGTGGGGTTGGCGGCATTGATGACGACCTGAAATCCAGGGCTAGACTCGGCGTCATCTTCAGAGGCTTCCTGCGCCCCGAGCGGAATGAACGTGCCGAGGACGCAGGCCAGGGCCAAGATCCAGCGGTGACGCAGGCCGCCGAGACGACGCTGGCCGAGCGAAAGCCCTCCTCGGGCGAGCTGGATGGCGCCGGATCTCATGACAGACCTGCTGCGGCTTCTTCGGCGGAGAGGTCGAGCGGATCTTGGCTGCGGCTAGCGCCCGATTCAGCCACCGGTGCCTCTTGAACCACGAGGGCACGATCGATATCGAGAAGAAGAATCAATTGGTCCTCCAGATGATAGACACCAGAAATATAGTCGGATTGAGCCGTCATCACATCGTCTGGCGGAGCCTGGACGCGGCCCAGGTCGATGTGGATCACCTGATCTACGGCGTCGACGAGCAGGCCCAGGAGCCGGCCGCGAGAGCTCACGACGATCACCCGCGACGCGCGGTCGAGATCGCTCGACGGCAGCTCGATGCGCAGCCTGAGGTCGATCACCGGGATCACCCGGCCACGCATGTTGGTCACGCCGCGGATGGGGCTCGGGGCATGAGGGACGCGGGTGATCGAGGCGACGCGAACCACCTCGCGCACCGGCTCGACCGGCAGAGCGAAGGTCTCACCGGCGAGCTGGAAGGCGACCCAGGTCTCGAGTCGCACCGGCGCCTGCTGCGGCTCGAGCTCGGCGGCATTGCGCTCCAGGCTGTCGGCGAAGGCGAAGATCCTCTCGGGGTCGGCCTTGTCGATCGAGGGCGCCTCGTCCTCCGGCGCTTCCGGCGTGGCTTCGTCTTCAGGCTTCTTGAGCAGGTCGGCGGCGAAGCCAAAAGCGGGAAGCTCGATTTTCGGCGCTGGCGCCTCAGCATTACCAGCAGCCGAATCCTCTGCCGGTTCGCTCTCGGCGGCACTCTCCGCTGCGGTATCCGGCGGCTCGTCGGCCGGGATGATCAGCTCATCGAGTGATTCGGAGCCGAGCTCGGCTGCTGCCTCTGCCGCAGCTTGCTCTTCCGCGGCCGCTTGCTTCTCTGCGGCCCTGTCCGCCTCGGTATCCGCGGGCTTTTTTTGCGGACTTCGACGCTCACGTGATGGACGAGTGGTGTCGCCCTGGCTCGTTCGCGGCTTCCTGGTCATTTTTGAGCTTCGACGAAAGGAGGTATCGCGACCAGCGCGGACGGATCCAGGATCATGACCACCCTGCCGTCACCGAGAATCGTCGAGCCCGAGATACCCATCGGCTGCCCAACAATGCTGTCGAGACCCTTGACTACGATATCACGAATGCCGACGATCGAGTCGATGGCGAGACCACGGAAACGGCCGTGCACTTCGATTACCACGGCGAAACCTTCGGCGCGTGGCTCGGTCGCGGTGGCGAAGGCCAAACCGAGGTCGAGCAGCGGCACCAGCTGGCCTCGCCAGCGCACGACACCGGCCTGATTCAGCTGGTGCGTCGCGAGCTCGGAAAGCCGGGTGGTCTCGATGACCGTCGACAGCGGCAGAGCATAGGTCTCCGTGTCGACGGTCAACAGCAGCGAGCGCAGGATCGAGGCCGTCACCGGCAGCCGCAGCGAGAAGAACGTTCCCGAGCCGCGCTGCGAGCGCACGTCGACGCGGCCGCCGTGCCGCTCGACGCTGCGCTTGACCGCCGATAGGCCAACGCCACGGCCGGCACTCAGATCGGTACCTTGGTGGGTGGAGAGCCCTTCGGCGAACAGCAGCGCCAGGTCCGAGCCCGCTTCATAGGCGTCTCCGAGCACCTGCTGGGCCTTCGCCTTGAGCGCGCGGAGATCGACCCCGGCACCGTCGTCGGCCACTTCGATCCAGACTTCGCTGCCCTCGAGCGTCGCCTTGAGCCGTACCGCGCCGGATTCCGATTTGCCGCGGCGCAGGCGCTCTTCCGGTGATTCGATACCGTGGATCACGGCGTTTCGAACCAGGTGACCGAGGGATTCGCTGGCGGTTTCCAGCAGGGCTTTGTCGATCGGGGTCTCGCCGCCTTCGATCAGCAGCTCGACCTTCTTGCCCTCGCGCTCCGACTCGTCGTGCACGATGCGCCGCAGCGGCCGAAACAGGCTCTGCAGAGGCACCATGCTCAGGTTGGTGACCTGCTCCTGCAGCAGGTTGAGCGTCTTTTCGAGCTCCTGCTGGGCGCGCTCGACGTCTTCCCAAGCGGCCGTCATCTCATTGAGGACCTGGGCAGGATCCTCGGTGCGCCGCTTGAGCAGCGCCAAACCCTGCTGCACCGCATCGCTCAAGCGGTTGCGGAAGATCAGTGTCTCGGCCTGCATCTCCACCAGCTGATCGATCTTGGCGAAGGGCACGCGGACGCTGCCACCCGCGGTCTCGCGCAGCTCGCCGAGCAGCGGGCCGGCCTCCTCGGCGACGATCTCTTCGGCGGGGGCGGGCAGCTCTTCGTCGAGCTGGTTGGGAATCGCGGTCTCGAGTCCGCGCCGCAGCGCATCGAGCTGGGTCAGCAGATCACCGATCTCCGGAGTCTCGAGGTCGAGCAGGTCGACCTGATCCTCCATCTGATGGGAGAGCTCCTGCAGCTCGCTGAAGCCCATCATTCCGGAGTTACCCTTGATGGTGTGCAGCTCGCGCTTGATGCGGGCCACCGCGGCCGCCTTGACCTCGGGATCGGGCGACTTGAGGCGGAGCAGCATCGACTCGACTTCATCAGCGCGCTCTCGCGCTTCGAGCATGAACTCGTCGAGTAACTCTTGAAAGCCGGATTGCATCGTTTCCCCCAAGCCGGGTCACGTGGAGCACGAGCCAAGTGGTCTCGACGGGGTGGTCGGTACCCCCGAGTCGAGGCCAGTTGGCCGGCTACGATGCCCGGTATCCTCTCTGGACGCGGTCGATGAGAAGTGTCACGGCATGACCGGCGGATGTCAAGGTCCCAGGGGCGTGCCGGGGCTGCTTGCATGGCCGGTGCGCTTGGGCTACTCTACTCGTCGAGTGTGCTCCTGTGTCCAGCGATGATCTTCGCGTAGATCTCGACTTTTCGATGTCCAGCGTTCCTTGGTGAAGCTACCGGGGAGCTGGGCAGCCAGGAGCAATTCATGAGGAGGATGAGGTGCAACCGCGGAAGATTCTGGTCGTCGACGATTCAAAGCTGATCCACAAGATGTTCGAGGTGCTGCTGCGCCAGTACTCGTTGGTGCATTGTCTCGACGGGCTGGAGGCGCTGCAGGCGCTCGGCAACCATGCGGACATCGATCTCATCCTGCTCGACATCAACATGCCTCGGATGAGTGGTCTGGAGTTCTTGAACCAGATCAAGGCAGACAATATCTTCAAGGAAATCCCAGTCGTCATTATCTCGACGGAAGGCAAAGAAGAAGATACTGTGCGAGGACTCGAGGCGGGGGCGGCAGCCTACATCAAGAAGCCATTCGGCAACCAAGAGCTCCTCGAGGTGATTCAACGACTCTGAGCGGAGCGGTTCGATGCAGAATGCCGCACCAGGAGATTTGCTGACGGAGCTAGGCGCGACGCTAGAGCGAGCCAAGGATATCCTTGCCGCGCTGTCGATCGAGCCTGCGAAAGCAGCTGGAGCCCTGGAAGCGAACGATCGCCTGGTTCAGCTCGAGGACAAGATCTCGGCTGGCGAGCGCGATCGCGAAGAGCTCACGGCACGGATGGTCGAAGCCGAGCATCAGCTCGGACGACTGATGAATCTCTATGTTGCAACCTTTCAGCTCCACGCCACCCTCGATCCCACCGAAGTCCAGGCGACCATCGCGGAGATTGCGGTAGACCTGCTGGGCGCCGAGCGCTTCGTGCTCCTGTTGCGCAGTGAAGGCACCAACGAATGCGAGGTGGCGCTATCGCGTGGGCTGGACCAGGATCCGAGTGGGCTCTATTCGCGCGAGAAGTATCTGGGCGGCGATCCGCTGGTCGATGCAGCGCTCGACGATGGAGTCCTGCGCATGGGGCCAGACGAGTTCTCGGAAGTGATCGCCGCGGTACCGCTGCGCGTTCAGGACGCCATCGTCGGGGTTCTGGTGGTCCTCAAGCTGTTCGATCACAAGACCATACTGCGGGCTGAAGATCGCGATCTGCTGGATCTCCTGGCCGCTCATGCAGCATCAGCTCTGTTTGCTGCGCGTGTTTATTCCAACACCGATCGCAAGTTGCGGACGCTGGAAAGCCTCGTTCAGTTGGTGCGCAGCACCTGATAGTGAATCTTCGGACTCGATCGGCGGCTAGCGCCGGCGAGCAGGCTCGTGTGGAGAACTAGCGGCGGTGAGCCTCAACGGCAAACTTGAAGACGTTTCCCTAGCCGACGTCATGCAATTTGTGCATCTCGGTCGGCGAACTGGGACTTTGTCGCTCACCCGCGGCAACCAAGAGGCCGAGATCGGCTTTCACCGCGGGCAGATCGTCAGCGCCTGGGCGCCGGGATCGCGTCGTCTCGGCGAGCTCTTGGTCGAGCGCGGACGGGTCGAGCCCGAGGCGATGGCGGAGCTGCTGCGGCTGCAGGCTTCCGAGCAGCCCAGGCGGTCGCTGGGCCAGGTCCTGATCGGCTCTGGAACGCTCGAGTTCGACGACATTCGCAAGGTGATCGAACAGCAGATCGAGCAATCGATCTACGAGCTGGTGACCTGGAGCACCGGATCCTTCGAGTTCGCGCTCGACGAGCTCAAGCCGATCGACGATATCGCCATGTATCCGGGAGACGTCATCCCGAAGCTCGATCTCAACACCCAGATGGTGTTGCTCGAAGCGACGCGGATCATGGACGAGAAGAATCGCGGACCGGCAGAGCTGGAGGGCGCCCGCGACTCTGAGCCGAGCGTAGAGGCGATGGCGCCCGAGGAGATTGTGCAGGATTCGGCCGACGCGATCACCGAAGGCCAGCGGATGCTGGGTGAGTCGCGATCGCTTTCGACGGTCTCCGACACGCTCGAGTCGATCGACGTCGAGCTGCCGCTCGACGACGGCGAATCGTTCGGCGAGCTGCCGGAGGCCCACCGCAGGCTACAGATCGTCTCTCCGGATCGCAGCATCGCGTCCGAGATGTCCGAGATCATTCGCCCGGAGATCGCGCACGTCGTGCGGGTTCCGCTGCGCGAGGCCGGAACGCGCTTGCCCGGTGAGCCGACGCCGACCATCGTCGTGCTCGACATGCGCAAGGACTGCCACTCCGAAGAAGACCTGCTGGCGATTCGTCGGTCGCGGCCGCGCTCGTCGGTGATCTGCCTGATCGACTCGCAAGAGATGACGACGCTGGCCTTCGAAGCCGGCGCCGTGGCCGCCATCGCGGCGGATCCTCACGCGCTCGCCGCCTGCTTCTACAGCCTGGTCCGGACGCTGCAGGACATGGCGGGGAGTCCCAGCGGTACCACCTCGACGACGCGGGCTGGCTTTGCCCGCCTGCGGCGCGTGCTGGCTGACATCCGGTCGGGGCTACTGTCCGCCACCATGGCGCTGAATCTGATGCACATCATCTCGGAGTCGGTCGAGCGGGCCGTGCTGTTCCTGGTGCGCCGGGACGCCCTGACCGCCCTAGGCGCCTTCGGCTTCAGCGCCAAGGGCGAGCCGCTGGCCGAAGTCACCCGCGCGCTGCGGCTCAGCCTGGTGGCTGACAACGTGCTGACGCGCTGCGTCGCCGACGGCCAGCCGCGCTCGTTGGGATTCGATCAGGCCAGCTTGCCGCCGGATTTCGCCGAGCTGCTGGGCCGTCCGCGCAACGGCCAGGTCGTGGTGTTCCCGGTCCTGGGCGCCGAGCGGGTGATCTCGGTGGTCTACACCGACAACGGCTCGTCGAGTCGGGCGATCGAAGATATCGAGCTGCTGGAGCTGGCGACCGCGCAGGTTGGCGTCGCGTTCGAGAACGAGCTGCTGCGGCGTCAGATCGACGGGCACTAGCCGTTTTCTCCCAGCTGATCATCGCGCTGGCCTGGATGCTGGCGCCCGACGGGCGGCTCATCGAGCGTCAGCTGGCGACCGCCGAAGCGCTGCCCGCGGCGTGGACCCAGGCGGTGACGCCGCAGGTCGTGATCGTATTTCACGATCAGGCCGACCTGGCGATGGCCTTCTTCGTGCCGCCCCCCGCTCTAGCCCAGCGGGGAGACGGGGTGCCTGGCCGGGTCGCGGACGCGGCACCGCCCGGGCTGCTGGCGTCGTTCCCGGCGGCCTGGCTCCAGCCCAGGCCACGGCTCTTTCTCTTCGCTCCCTACTATTTGGCGGCGGATGGCCTGGTGCCGTTGACCCGCATGCCGGTCGACGTCGCCGAGTACTACTTCCACGCGCTGCTCGCGGCGCGATTCGCTCTCGAAGCCAGCGATTCGGCTTCGGATTGGCAGCGGTGGTCCAGGCAGCGGGCCGAGCTGCTGATGGCGGAGGTGCCAGCGGCCCAGCGGCTGACCGCCTACCGCGCGGCGCTGAGTGATTTCGGAGCCCATCTGCTCTCGATCATCAACGAGATCGAGCGCCTGCAGCATCGCCGCAGGCCGGGAGGGCGTGAGATCTGTCGTCTGGTGGGCAGCCCTGCTTCCCTGTTCGGACTCTGGGAGCGCAGCTTCCAGGAGCGAGCGTTCGCGGGGCACTATCCGGTGGCTTCGAGCTCGCCGGACTCGGGCTGGAGCGCCGTCCTCGAGCCCCAAGACAAGATCGCCTTTGTGCGCGAAGTCCTGGGCGTGGCCTGGAGCGGCGAGGCGGCCACCGACTTTGCCGATTTCTGCGGAGAACCGGCCAGCGGCTGAACGTTCTCGGTCGAGCCCGCCTCAGAGAGCCCGCGACGGATCAGTTCTCGGGCACGACGCGCCGCAGGGTGGTGTCTCCGGGGGTCCCGGGGTCGTCGACAAAGGCGATCGCGCGGGTGACGCTGTCGATCAACCAGATGCCGGTGGTCGCGCCGTTGCTGGCGATGCGGGGTACCGCTGAAACCGTGCGTGGCACCTCTGAGGCGTCGGTCCGCAGGACGCTGTACAGATTCAGCGGTAGCTTGCGCATCACCGGCCGCGAGGTGTTGTTGACGTTCTCGAGCAGCGCCGTCTCACCGTTGCCGACGTCGATGAAGAAGACGTGCTCGGTGTTGTCGTTGGCGCCTTGGACCGGCACCGCGACGAATCGCTGCGGTGAAGGATTCTTACTCGCCTCATTGAAGGTTGGAAAGAGACTCAGCGGGCTCTCGCGCACCGTGACGCGGCTGGCAGCGTCTGGATCGAGGTCGAAGTAGCGCATCGAGCCGTCGCTGCTGTCGGCGACCAGGAAGGCGATCGTCTCTTCGTCGTCCGACTGCAGCTCCGCCGCCGTGACCTGACCGGCCAACGTCGGCAGCCCGGAGAGGGTGACCATGGTGGGATCGATCTCGAGCTTGGCGAGGCCGCCGAAGTAAAGGGCGCGGCCGGTCGACGCGTGGTAGAGGTAAGCCCCCTCGGTGCGTCCGTTGTTGCCCTGTCTCATCAGCAGGGCGAAGCGGCCGTCCGGAGCCGCGATGTCAGCGAACGGCCGGCCGATGACGGTCGTGATGCGTCCAAAGGTCGAGCCCCTGCCCAACTGCTCGAAGTAGACGACATAACCGGTGCTGGTCTCGACGAAGATCGCGGACCGGGCGTTGCGGTTGACGTCGTGCAGCGGGCGCACGAAGATCTCGTTGACCGCCGCCGGCTGATTCTGGGGTCTTCCAATCTCCTGAAACAGATTCTGCGTCAGGCGTCTCAAACGACCCCTGAGAGCATCGCGGCGTAGCTGATCGATGCGAGCGACGGCGCCATTGCGCAGGTCGAGGACAAAAAAACTGTCGAGACCGCTGCCGGCATCGCGCGGGATGGCGACCACTGAAGCTTGGGTCGCGGGCTGGCCGACAGCTGATCCCGCGAGGGCTAGGCACAGAATTCCCGTCCACAGCCACCAGCAGGCTCTCCGGCATCGAGCCGAGGAATCACGTGAGCCCTGACGCTGAGTCAGTCGAACCCGTTCGCCGAACGCGTAATCGTCGACCATGACCAGACTAGAAATACTACGTTCTGCTGAGGAGATCAAGCTGCGGCGAGCGCTGACTCAGCGCTAAGTCCTGGTCTTCCGGGCTTTGCACCGATTTCGCTTTATACTCTTGATATGCCGTATCTCTCCGGCGCGAAGCACATGAAGCCTGAAATTCGAGGGAGACGGGCTCGTTTTGGTATACCGCGTTCATGACATCGCGGGTACCGCGCCGTGACCGTTCGCCGGGAGACGTTTGCAACGAGCTCGCATCTGCGATGCCAGAATTCGGGATCCGCAAGATATGCTAGAGGGGCCCCGGGTAGCCAGCCCAGGCATCCAGCCCATGTGTTCAGCTGTCCCGCTATTCTGCCGATCCAGCGTATCCTGACGCTGCCGAGACGATACCCGAGGAATTCCCGTGAGTGAGACCAACGAACCGAGCTACTACGAAATCGCCTTGACCAACCGCCAGGTGCTGGTCTCATTCGTGGTGCTCTTGTCCTGTGTACTCGCTGCTTTTGTCAGCGGCGTGTGGGTCGGTCGCAAGGGCGACGGCCCGCTGCCAGCTGAAGCAGGGCAGCTCGCCGCCAACGACCCCGGAGCCAGCGATCTCGAGCAGCTCGACGAGTTCAAGTTCTTCTCGGATCAGGAGAAGGATGCCGCTGGCAGCGAAGCCGTGCGTGAAGTGGCGGAGTCAGCTCCACCGCGTCAAGCGTCTCCGCCGCCTCCGCGTCAAGCGCCTCCGCGTCAAGCGCCCCCGCAGCAGCAGACGGCACCCCCGCCCCCGCGTCAAGCGCCCCCGCGTCAAGCGCCCCCGCCGCCGGCACCCCCGCCGCCAGCGCCTCCGCGCCAAGCACCTCCACGGGAGGTGGCGGCGCCTCCTCCCCCAACCGCGGTGGCGCGCGAGGCCCCGCCGGCTTCCGCGGCGCGGGAAGAGCTGGTCATTCAGGTGCTTTCGACGCGCGATGAAGCGCGGGCCAACCGCGTGTTGGCGCAGCTCAAGCAGGGGGGCTACCCGGCGTTCATGTCGCCGGTCCAAGTCGGCTCGCAGACCAACTATCGGGTTCGAATCGGCCCCTATCAGCAGCGTCCGCCGGCGGTGAAAGCGGCGGGCGAAGTGAATCGCAAGTACAAGCTCGACACCTGGATCACCGCCGCGAGCAACTGAGCGGGTCGACGGGACGCGGCGTGAAGATCTCTCCGAGCTGGCGAGAGCTGGCGGCCAGTGCGTCGCTGGCGATCGGCGGTGCCGTGCTGTGGAGCCTGTGCTTCACGGACCGGCCGTCGATGTGGCTACCGTGGGTGGCGCTGGCACCGCTCTTTCTGCTGCTCGGGAGACGCCACGTCGTGATCTGGGGAGCGCTCTACGCGATCCTACTGTGGCTCACGTCGATGTCTTGGATCGCCGGCACGCTCGGTTCCTTCGGCGGCCTGAGCTCGACGCTGGCGCTGGTCACGCAATGGCTACTCGCACTCTACCTGGGCTTCGATCAGGTGGTTTTCGTGCTCCTGGGCAGCGTGATCTGGCGGCGAAGCCGGGCCGGTTCGTGGCTGCACACCCTGTGGGCGATCCCGGCGCTGTGGGTGGCCATCGAATGGCTGCGCGGTGTGGCTTTCGGCCGATTTCCCTGGAACCTCGCCGCCTACGCCTGGGTCGACGTGCCGGGAGCCTTGCCGCTGGCCGCCTGGATCGGCTCGTTCGGCGTGTCGTTCTGGGTCGCGCTGGTCAACGTCGGCATCGCTGAATCGTGCCGTCGAAGACGCTGGGAGCCGGCGGTCGTCAGCGTCCTGGCGGCCATGACCCTGCTGGTGCTGGCCGGGCGCTTCAGCCACGGCTCCGACCGGGCGCACGCGCGCCGCAGCGCAGCCACCGATGTGCGCATCATCCAGCCCAACAACCCCATCGTCCACACCTGGGAGGCGAGCTGGGAGGGCTACCTCAGGCTGATTGAGATGTCGGAGGCGGAGTGCAGTGCGCCGCGCCTGCCGTCGGACCGCCTGCTGCTGGTGTGGCCCGAGAGCGCCGCCTGGCCGCACAGCCACGACACGTCTCCAAGGCTGCGCGAAGACGTGGCGCGACTCGCCGAGCAGGGCTGCGACGTGCTGCTCGGCTCGCAGATCAACGAAGGCGACAAGGCCTTCAACTCGGCGCTGCTGGTGACCAACGAAGGCCCCGTCGCGCAGTACTCCAAGCGCAAGCTGGTGCCGTGGGGGGAGTATGTCCCGCTGGCCGAGGTCCTGCCGTTCCTGGGCCAGGTGGCGCGCAACGCCGGCAGCTTCACGCCGGGTACCGAGCTCGGGCTGATGCCCGTGGGTGACGAGCGTCTGGGGCTGGCGATCTGCTACGAAGTGATCTTTCCGGCGCTGCTCGCCGAGCAGGTGGCGGCGGGGGCGAGCGTGCTGGTGAATACCACCAACGACGCCTGGTACGGCGATACCTGGGCGCCCCACCAGCATTTCCGTGCCGCTCGCTTTCGCGCCGCCGAAAACCGGCGGCCGTTGATCCGCGCCGCCTTGACCGGCATCTCCGGCTTGATCGATCGCCGCGGCAGCGTTGATGCCGTCCTCGGGGTCAACGAGCGCGGGGTGCTCTCCGCCCGTGTCACCGGCTCCGACGAGCTGACCCCCTACACTCGCTTACCCTGGCTGGTGCCGACGGCATGCGCCCTGCTCGCCGCCTTGGCCCTGGCGATCTGCTGGCGCGATCGCCGCGTGGGCTGATCGACGGCCGAGCCGCCCGCCGGGGCGGTGGCGAGGAGCGAACCGCGACAGTAGAATGCCTGCGCCCGAGCGGAAGCCTCGGGCACACGAGCTCAAAAAATCTCTCGAGGGACTTACCGCGATGATTCCGCAGAATTTTTCAGAACGCTTCGACCGCTTGGAAGCCCAGCTCACCCACCTACGGGGGTATCTTTGACCGCTCCAACGTAGAGCAGGAGCTGGCGGATCTCGACCGCGAGATGCAGGCGCCGGATTTCTGGGACGACCCCAAGAAGAGCGCTCCGCTGCTGCGCAAGCGGCGCGGCGTGGAGCGTCAGCGAGATACGCTGGTGCGGCTGCGACGTGACGCTGATGATCTCGCGGGCTGGCGCGAGCTGCTGGCGGAGGGCGAGGTCGACGACGAGGCCGTCACTTTTGTCGAGCAGCTCGAGGAGACCCTCGGCAAGCTCGAGCTCGAGCTCATGCTGGCGGGACCCGAAGACGCCTCGAACGCGCTGGTCTCGATCCATCCCGGAGCGGGCGGCACCGAATCTCAGGATTGGGCCGAGATGCTGCTGCGCATGTACCTGCGCTACTGCGAGGGACACGGCTTCAACGTCGACCTGATCGAGCGTCAGGACGGCGAAGAGGCGGGTCTCAAGAGCGCGACCTTCGCGGTCCGCGGCGACTACGCCTACGGCTACCTGCAGAGCGAGCGCGGCGTGCATCGTCTGGTGCGCATCAGCCCCTACGATGCCGCCAGCCGGCGCCACACCTCGTTCGCCTCGGTCGACGTCTATCCGGAGATCGACGACACCGTCGAGATCGAGATCCTCGACAAAGACCTGCGGGTCGACACCTTCCGCTCGTCCGGAGCCGGCGGCCAGCACGTCAACCGCACCGACTCCGCCGTCCGCATGACCCATCTGCCGACCGGGATCGTGGTCAGCTGCCAGAACGAGCGCAGCCAGATCAAGAACCGTGCGACGGCCCTCAAGGTGCTGCGCGCGAGACTCTACGACCTCGAGATGCAGAAGCGGGCCGAAGACCAGGCCAAGCGCGAAGACGCCAAAATGGAGATCGGCTTCGGGAGCCAGATCCGCTCCTACGTCCTGCATCCGTATCGCATGGTCAAAGACCATCGCACCAAGGTCGAAGTCGGGGATACCGACTCCGTGCTCGACGGCGGTCTCGACACCTTCATCGAAGCCTACCTGCGCGAGGGGATGGAGACCCGCGAATAGCGGTCGCAAGGCCCCCGCCGGAGCGCCAGAACACTCATGTCAGCTCAGCTCGCCATCGACTTCGTGTCGCCGCTGCCGCCCGTGCGCTCCGGGATCGCCGACTACAGCGCCGACCTGCTGCCGCACCTGGCACAGCGGTGCGACGTGCGCCTGGTGCGTCTCAGCGGGCAGGACGTCGCCCCCGAGACCGCCGAGCGCTGGCCGTGGGTGGAGCCCGATCGGCTGGGGGAAGACGGCCGCCTGCCGGTCTACCAGATGGGCAACAATCAGTACCACAGCGAGGTCTACGACCTGGCCATGGAGCGCCCCGGGGTGCTCACCCTGCACGACCTGGTCTTGCATCACTTCCTGATCGAGCGCACGGTCAAAGTCGGCGATTTCGACGCCTACCGAGGCCAGCTGCTGCGCGATCACGGCTGGATCGGCGAAGCGGCGGCAATGCCGATGCGCTGGCCCGGCGGGTCGGGGGTGGCCTCGCAGTTCGCGCTGCCGGCGCACCGCTCCCTGGTCAGCCGCCAGCGCGGCATCCTGCTGCACAGCGATTGGGCGGCGGAATGGCTCCAGGAAGAGGTTCCAGGTCTGCGGGTGCGCTCCATCCCGATGGGCGTGCCGCTCGGAGCCCAGGCCGACGCCGAGGCCGGCATCGCCTTCCGAACGCAGTACGGCCTGCCCCTCGACAAGCCCCTGCTCGGCTCGTTCGGTTTCCAGACCCCCATGAAGCGCACCGATGTGGTGATCTCCGCCCTCGCGGCGCCGGAGCTCGCCGGAGTGCACCTGATGGTGGCGGGCGAAGTGGCTTCGATTCTCGAGCTCGAAAAACGCGCCGCCGAAGCCGGGGTGAGCGACCGCGTGCACCTGCTCGGCTTCCTGCCGTTCGATCAATTCGAGGCTGCCATTGCCGCCGCCGACCTCTGCCTCAACCTGCGCTACCCGACCGCCGGTGAAACCTCGGCGTCCCTGCTGCGCATTCTCGCCATCGGCCGCCCGGCGGTGGTGTCCGACTACGCGCAATCCGCCGAGCTGCCGAACCACGGCGTGGTCAAAATCCCGGTGGGTGACGGCGAGAGTGAAGTGCTGGTGCGCGAGCTCGCCGCGCTGCTGAAGACCCCGGAGCGCCTGCGCGAGCTCGGGGAAGCGGCGCGTCGCCACGTGGCGGCCAACCACCGTCCCGAGGCCGCGGCCCAGGCGGTCGTCGAGGCCTGCTGCGAGTGGCAGGCGCTGCCGCTGCAGAGCCTCGAGGCGGCCGTACCGGAGTCCCCGACCAGCATGACCTGGAAAGACCTGCCGGGCGAGCTCGAGGTCGAGGGCGCCGACCTGCCGTGGCCGCAAGGCGAGCGCAGAACCCTGCGCATTCGATTCGCCAACCGCAGCGCCGCGCGCTGGCTCGCCGGCGAGCGTCTCAACGGCGGGGTGGCGATCGAGGTTCAGGTGCTGGTCAACGGCCAGAATCTGCGGGCCGACCACCGCTGGATCGGGCTGCCGGTCGATCTCGATCCAGGCGAAGAGTTCGTCTTCAACTTTGCGCTCCGCCGCCCTCTCGGGCCGGTGCGGCTGCGCGTCTTGCCTCACGTCTTGGGATTCACCAGTTTCCCGGATCTCGGCGGCCCGGTCTGGGATGCCGAAATCTAGCTCCATGCCGGAGGCCCTGGAGCGCGGCGCCTGGGCGCTGCTGGCGACGCTGCTCGGCGCGCTGCTGCTGAGCTCGCTGATCTACGATCGAGCGGGCTGGCCGGGTCTGCTGGCGGGGGAGGCCACCTACCTGATGCAGGCGCGCAGCCTGGCCGAAGACTTCGACCTCACCTACACCCGGGCCGATTTCGATCGCATGCTGCAGGAGGGCGGCAACCCAACCGACCTCGCCCTGGTCTCGGCCAGCGACGGGCGGCAGATCACCTGGGACCGTCCGTTTCCCTACGCGCTCTACCTGGCGCCGTTTGTCGGGCTTTGGCCGAGCCACGGTTTCGCCTTCGCCAACGCTTTGCTTCTGAGCCTGGTCCTAGGCTTCGCGGCGCGCACGCTGGCGCGTCGCATCGGCAGCTGGAGTGCTCTGTGGGTGGCGCTGTTGACCTTTGGCTCAGTGCTCTACGTCTACGTCTTCCTGGCGACCGGCGACCTCTTTCTCTTCGCGGTGACCCTGCTGGCGTTCTGCCTGCTCGTCGACAGCTTCGAAGCTGAGACGGCCAGCGCTCCGGCCGGCAAGAAGCCGAACAAGGCAAAGCCGAAAAAAGCGAAGCCGGCGGAGCCCGTGCCGCCGCAGGCTCCCTGGCGATGGCTGGTGGCCGGCGGGCTGCTGGCGATCCCCGTCGCCACCGAGCCGCTCTACCTGATCCTCGTCATCGCCGCGGTAGCCATGGTCGGCCGGCCGAGCCTGGCCGCGAGAGCGCCGGTAATCGTCGGATTCGTGTTCAGCAGCGTGGTGCTGTTCCTGGTCAGCTGGTGGGTCGGTGGGGGACCGCAGCTCCTCGGCGCCACCGCCTTTCGGTTCACCCCTCAAACCGGCTTCCCGCTGGTCGACTTCGCCGCGGTCGAGTGGCCGCAGACGGTCCGCCGGCTGAGCGCCATGCATTGGGACGGCGCTCCGCGCTTCTCATGGGGCGTCGACGCAAGGCTTTGGGGTTGGGACCTGGTCTACCTGCTGATCGGGCGCTCCATCGGTCTCTTGCCGTACTTCGCACCGCTGCTGCTGATCGCCGTCGCGTCGCGTTCAGGGCGCCGCCGCCCCCTGCTGCTGGCGGCGGTGGCGTGGGCCGTCGCCCTGGTGATCCTGCACCCGTTCAACATCTACGGTGGGGAAGGCGCCGTCGGCAACCGGCTCTTCCTG
>JBCCEE010000091.1:0-22170 GCA_039030415.1 Acidobacteriota bacterium | reverse complement strand
TCTCGGTGCACTCGACGATCTCGAACCACCCCAGGTCGCCGCCTACCTAGAGAAGGCGACGCTCAAACCACCGCCGGAAGTCGTCGAGGTCCCTGCACCGACTCCAGGAGCCGGCGTCGACGATGCGAAAATCTCAGCGCTGATCGCTCGCATCGACGCGCTCGAGAAGCGCGAGGCCGAGATGCGCGCTCAGCTGGAGCAAGCCAACGCCTACCTGGATACCCTGCCGGCGAGAGACAGCATCCCACTGCCGATCGAGCGCAGCGGCGACTTGAGCGTGCCGCCTCCGCCGATCCAGCAGGCACAGGCGGTAGACGATCAAGAGCTGTTACCGCCGCCGGTCGAGAATCTGGGTAACCTGCTCGACGATGCGGTGCGGAAGGGCGATTTCGATCGTTCGATCGAAATTCCGGGCACCGATATTTCGCTGCGGGTCGGCGGTCGCTTCAAGCTCGACGCCAACGTCGGCAAGGTAGACGGTGGGGACAGCGAGAGCAATCTAGGAGCCAACGCTTCGCGCGTCAGCGTGTTCGCTCAGAAGCCGACTGATTTTGGCCGCGCCGGCGGTTTTCTCGAAGCCGACTTCGCCGGCGGCCGAGCCCGCATCCGGCACGGATACGCACAGCTGGGTCCGGTGCTCGCCGGATTGACTTGGTCAAACTTCTCTCACCTCGCGGCCCTGCCCAGCACCGTCGCCGTCGATCCGGTGGGTACGGTCGCCCGGCGGGTGCCGCAGCTGCGCTGGTCTTGGACCGGCGACGAGCGTGAATTCGCGCTGGCGCTCGAGAACGCCTCGCCGGACCTGGCCTTGGGCGTCGACGATCGCGCACGCCGAAAGCTGCCGGATCTCACTGGCCACGTGCGCTTCACCCGGCCGGCTTCAGACGTCCAAGTCGGCGGCATCTTGAGGACGCTCGAATACGACGGGCCGGGCCGCAGCGGAGACGCTACGGGTTGGGGCATCAGCCTGTCCGCGAGCCTGCCGAATGGCGAGACCGACCGGGCCGTGCTGGGTGCCCTCTACGGCGAAGGCATTGGCAGCTACGTGATTGGTTTGTCTGGGAGCCTGGTCGACGCGGTCGTGACCGCCGAGGGTGGCCTGCGAGCGATCGAGGCCTACGGCGGCTACCTGGGTTATGAGCATCGCTGGAGCGGGGAATGGCGCTCCACTTTCATGGCGAGCTATGTCGAGCGCGAGCGCGATAGCCTGCTGGACAGTATCCGCGCCGCCACTTCGGCGACCCTCAATGTGATCTGGAACCCGTTCCCCGGTTTCGGTGTAGGCGCCGAGCTGCTACTCGGTCGAGAAGAAGACGCGTTCGGCGTCGAACGTGACGAGCGCCGTCTCTTCCTGGCCGTGCAGTATGGTTTCTAGGGGACGCGAGGTGCGGTCGAGAGCCAGGATGAGACCTGCTGTGTTCTGCATGGCGCTGCTGCTTCCAGCATTGGCGGGAGCGGATTCCGAAGTGAAGAAATCACGCGTCGCGAACAAGACGACGTACCTGGCGAAGTCCCGACTCGCGGATGGAAGCGTATGGGACGTCCGGTGGAGCGATGACTATGCTATCGCCGGCTCGCGAGTGATCTACGTCGAAAAGGCGTGGGACGAGACGGAGAGCTCGTTCGCCGGCAAAGTCCTGTCGATCGTAGGCCCGTACATCTCCTACCAGATGTTCTCCGATGGCTATACCGAAGGAGCGGCGCACCCCTGGAGCCATGTGACCTTCGAGACCAAGCACATGGGGACCGGCGAGGTGGTCGAGCTCACCGAAATCTTCTCCGAAGCAGCGATTCTCGAGGCCCTGCTAGCAGACTCCGTGATTCGCAGGGCCCTCGAAGGGCAGCCTCCTGAGAGTCTCGGTGAGCTCTTCGATCGGGTCGACGGTGGATGCGAATTCAATTTGAGTCAGCGCAGTCTGACCAGCTTTGCTTTCCACCACATCCAGGAAGACAAGATCGCCGTCCGGCTTGGCTTGAGCCACGGTTGTGAAGTTCAGCGGGGGAGCTTCACTCAGCTCGGGCTCGCTCTCGATATTCCCTCTGAGCTCAGAGAAGCCTCGAGATCGGCAGCGAGCCGCGGTTTGCTGATGGACGAGCTGATGCAGCTGAGCTATTGACCACCGCCCTGAACGTGGACGGTTTGGGTGGGGAAGGCAAACTCGACGCCAAGCTCGTCGGCGAGCCGCATGATGTCGAAGCCCAGGCTCTGTTTCGCTTCGAGCTCTTCGGCGTAGCCGGGGACGTCGAAATGCAGCTGCAGCAGCACGTCGAGAGACGAGGCTGAGAACTGATTGAAGACGACGTAGTAGCCGGACTGCCGGACGTCGGAGCGGCTTCTGATCAGCTCGCGAATGCCTTCGCAAAACGCTTCGATCTTGTCGACCGGCGTGTCGTAGGTCAGGCCGAGCGTGGTGCGCCAGCGGCGGTAGGGGCGAGCGCCGAGGTTGTCGACGGTGGACGTGATGAGGTGAGAGTTGGGTAGGGTGACGAGAGAGTTCTCCGGCGTGCGCAGCCGGGTGCTGCGGAAGCCCAGCTCTTCGACGGTGCCGTCTACGCTGCCGACCTTGACGTAGTCGCCGACCGAGAACGGTCGATCCATGATGACCAGCAGCGATCCGAACAGGTTCTTGACCAGGTCCTGAGCGGCGAGAGCGACGGCCAGACCACCGATACCGAGACCCGCCAGGATGCTGCGGATCGGCAGATTCAGAGTGTCGGCGATGAACACCAGGCCGAACACCGTGACGATGACCTTGGAGCTCTTGCGTACCAGCGGCACCAGCAGATCGTCGAATTTGTTGCCGGTTTGAGCAGCGCGGGTCTCGAGGATCGCAGCAGCGATATCGACCATGCGGTAGAACGCCCATACGAAGGAGGTCGCGATGGTGAAGTGAACCGCCACCAGTAGGGTCGCCAGGACGCTGGTCGGCAGCCCTAGCCAGTAGATCGCGGCCCAGCTGAAGAGCCCGGCCGCGATCAGCCCGACCGGCCGCATGGCGCGCTTGAGACGAATGGGATCGACCTCTTCGAGGTGCTGCCGCAGATAGTTGGCGACGCTATTGCGGCAGATCGTAGCCACCACCCGATCGACGAGGAAGGCGATGAAGACCAGGACCAGCAGCGCTAGCCACTGCCAGTGCTCCATCAAGAAGCCCCGCTCCAGTAGCGACGCCGGCATCTGCGAGCGTAGCCACATCGCGGGCGTCACCGCCTTGACCTCGGTGACGCCTGCGATCGTCTCGCGGTCGCGTACCTGGGTCAGCAGGTCGGGCAGCGCTTGAACCGTGGCGGCGTCGAACAGCCACTCGCCGTTCTCGTTGGGTGCGAGGCGGACGAAACCCTCGCCGAAAACATCGAGCTCCCAGGGAGCTGCCTGAGGATCGTCAGGAACCGTTTGCAGATCGATGAGCTCGGTCTTGTCGAGCACTGCCTTGAGCTGAAGCGCCAGCTCGCGTCCTTGGCGGACCCGCAGAGGTTCGCTAATCCCCGAGAGATCCAAGCACGCCGCGGCGATATCGAGCGGATTGAGATCGGGATCTTCGGTCTCGGTAGCAAAGGAATCGAAGAAGGTGCGCATCGTGGCGCGAGCGGAGCGATGCTCCACGGGCACTTCGTAGACTTCGACGGACTCGTCCGGCGGGACTTCTGCGCTTTCTTCCTGGGCGGCCGCGCTAGCGGACAGAATGAGGGCTAGGACGGCGGCATAGGGTAGAAGGTATCTGCTGTTCACGGGAGCTCTCCGGTTCTATGGCTGACAGGTCTCTTGGGCTGATAGGTCTCTTGGGCTGATAGGTCTCTGGAGCTGACAGGTCTCTGGAGCCAACAGGTCACTGGGCTGATAGGTCTCTCGAGTTGACTGGCCTCAGGCCTGAGAACTCTTGCCTTGCGGTAGCGATCGAGATCGAGGGCGTTGTAGGAGGGACAGGTAGGTTTGGATTGTACCGCAGCTGATCCGCTGCGGGCCGCGCTGGTAAACTCGCCGCCCTGCGGCGAACCCATTGCGAGGGCGCCCAAGCCGGGACAAAGAACCGATCGGAGGAAGTCGGATGGGGCTCGAAAGTCGTTTGCGTGCTGCCTTGGCCTTGAATCGCTTGCTGTGCTTCGCCTGGTTTATGAGCCTGCTCATGCTGCCGGCCGACGAGATTCGCGCCGAGTCGAAGGCCGACGAGGCGTTGCCGACCCTCGAAGCCAAGACGGCAGGTTTGAACGCCCAGCAAGGCTTCCTGAACTTCTACAACGATACCCGACGCGGCAAGATCTGGCTGGAGATACCGCCCCCGCAAGGCGAGCGCGGCGAAGCACTGCAGTTGATCTACGTCGGCGGGTTGACCAGTGGCCTCGGCTCCAATCCCGTCGGGCTCGATCGCGGCCAGATCGGTGACTCGAAGCTTCTGTCGGTGCGTCGTCTTGGCCCAAAGGTGCTGTTCGAGGAGCTCAATCACCGCTATCGAGCGATCTCCGACGATCCCGCAGAGCTGCGCGCGACCGCGGAGTCCTTCGCCACTTCGGTACTCTGGGCCGGTGAGATTGCAGCCCTCGATCCAGACGGTAGATCTCTGGTCGACTTCACGTCGTTCTTGATCCGCGACGCTCACGGCGTCGTCGGAACTTTGAAGGAGACCGAGCAAGGCGATTTCAAGCTCGACGCCGCGCGCAGCGCGGTCGACCCTGCCGCCTGCTTGGCGTTTCCCGACAACATCGAGCTCGAAGCGCTTCTGACCTTCACGAGCTCCGAGCCTGGCGAGCACGTGCAATCGACGGCGCCTACGCCCGAGGCCGTTTCGCTGGTCACTCACTATTCGCTGGTCCGCCTGCCGGAACCCGGTTACCAGCCACGCCGTTTCGACCCGCGCATCGGCATGCTGGCGATCGACTTTCTGGACTACGGAGCCGAGCTGGACGAGCCGGTTCGCAAGCAGTGGATCCAGCGCCATCGCCTGGTCAAAGTCGATCCTGCGGCAGAACGCTCGCGGGTCGTGGAGCCCTTGATCTACTACCTCGACCCGGGCGTACCCGAGCCGGTGAGGAGCGCATTGCTCGACGGCGCCCGCTGGTGGTCCGATGCATTCGACGAAGCGGGGTTCATCGATGCCTATCGCGTCGAGATGCTGCCCGAAGGCGTGCACCCGCTAGACGTGCGGTACAACGTGATCCAGTGGGTGCATCGTTCGACGCGCGGCTGGTCCTACGGCACGGGCGTGGTCGACCCGAGGACCGGTGAGATCCTCAAGGGGCACGTCAACCTGGGGTCCTTGAGAGTGCGCCAGGATCGCTTGCTGTTCGAGGGCCTGGCCGGCACCGCCAAGACGGGCAGTGGCGATGCAGACGACCCGATCCAGCTAGCGTTGGCACGAATCCGCCAGCTGTCGGCCCATGAAGTCGGCCATACCTTGGGCATCACCCACAACTTTGCGGCGTCGACCTATGACGATCGCGCTTCGGTGATGGACTATCCGGCTCCTCTGGTCACGGTTGACGGCGAGGGCGCACTCGACTTTTCCCGCGCCTATGGCGTCGGTATCGGAAGCTGGGACGTTCACACCATACGCTACGGCTACAGCGAGCCGGCACCGGGCGTCGACGAAGCGGAGCACTTGGCGGCCATCGTGCGCGATGGCTTAGAGGCAGGCCTGGTCTTCTTGTCGGACGATGATGCCCGCCCAGCCGGTGCCGCCGAGGCGCGCGCCAATCTCTGGGACAACGGCACGGATCCGGTCGACCAGCTGAACGTCAACCTGGCGGTGCGCCGCATCGCCCTCGAGCGCTTCGGGGAGCACAACGTGCTGCCCGGCACGCCACTCGCCGAGCTACAAGAGGTCCTGGCGACGGTCTACTTCCATCATCGCTTTCAGCTCGACGCCGCGGTCAAGGTGGTCGCCGGCATGGAGTACAACTATGCGGTGCGAGGTGACGGCCAGACGGTGACCCAGATGATTCCCGGGGAACGCCAGCGCCGCGCATTGAAGGCTCTGCTCGGGATCTTGACGCCGAGCACTCTCGATCTGCCGGAGTCCGTGCTCGAGCTGCTGGCACCGCGTCCCTTCGAGTCCGAGCGCAACCGCGAGATGTTCGCGTCTTCCGTGGAGCCTGCGTTCGACGCCTTGGGAGCCGCAGCGACCGCGGCAGACCAAGTCATGGTCGCCCTAATGCAGCCCGAGCGCTTGGGTCGACTGATCGACTTCCACCGTCGGGACGCCTCGCAGCCGAGCCTGGCCGAGGTGCTGGAGACCATCGAACGGGCCATCTTCGCCCGCCCGCTCGACGCCGCGGCTCGCCACGCCGAGCTGCAGCACATCGTGCGGCGCGTGGTCGTCGATCGCTGGCTCGAGCTGGCGGTACGACCCGACGTGCCGAGGCAGGTGCGAGCTCATCTCGAGCGTGCCCTACTTCGCGTGCGCAAGAGCCTTCCCGAGCGCGATGCGACCGAAGCTTCGGCCTACGATCTGGCCCTGGCCGGAGACATCGATCGGTTCATGGAACGTCGCGGGCGGCACATGGAGCCCTGGCTACCTCCCGCGCCGCTGCCTCCAGGCAGCCCGATTGGACAAGCGGTGCCGCACCATGTCGGATGCAGTCACTAGGTGGTTCGCAGAGCCTCCGTTGATCCGGTACCATTGCAGCAGATCGGTTCGCCGATCAACAGCATTCGCAAGCGCGTACGTTGGATTGTGATCGTCTTGCCTGCACCATTTCAGGATGGCTCGAAGGGTGGTAGAAAAATGCCTCGATGGCCCGAGCGGTTACAGTTACTACCGGCTGTTACCCTGATCGTTGCGCTTGCTTGTCATCAGAGCCCTGCGACCAAGGCGGAAGATTCGGTGCCGGAAACCAAGCCTGTGGCAGTAAACCGTCAAGAATCGTCCGCCGCTGCGATGCAAGAGAAACCTGTCGAACACCTGGCGATCGAGATCAAGGCGGTCTATCCCCATGACCCGGTGGCGTTTACCCAGGGTCTGGTGTGGGATGGTGGGGTCCTCTACGAGAGCACCGGTCTCTACGGTCGCTCCAGCTTGCGTCGGGTCGAGCCGGTCAGCGGCGAAGTGATGGAGATCCGATCCGTCGACCCCAATCTCTTCGGCGAGGGGCTGGCCCGGGTCGGAGACCGTTTGCTGCAGTTGACCTGGCACGCCGGCATCACGCTGGTCTATGACCTGGCGACGCTCGACCTCGTCGACGAGTATGGCTTCAACGGCGAGGGCTGGGGCCTGGCCTATGACGGTGAGCGGCTAGCCATGTCCGACGGCAGTCATCGTGTGACGTTCCGGGACCAGGAAGACTTCCGTTGGCTCGCGACCCTGGAGGTCAAGCTGGAAGGCAAGCCGGTGAACTACCTCAACGAGCTCGAGTTCGCTGAAGGCTCGCTCTATGCCAACGTCTGGGGCGAAGATCGCATCGTTCGTATCGACCCCGATACGGGGCGGGTGACGGCGGTTATCGATGCTTCGGACTTGCTCAGCCCGGCGGAGAAGTCGCGCGTCGATGTGCTGAACGGTATTGCCTATGATCCGGTTTCGAAAACCTTCTGGCTCACCGGCAAGTTCTGGCCGAAGATGTTTCAGGTGGTTTTCGTGCCCGCCGCTTGATTTCTCCACGCGAATCCATACAATACGCGGCTTGCGGCCGTCGCGGTCGGGGTTTCATCCTGCCGTAAAAGCCGACAGACTGTCTGTCCCACAAAACCTGTAGCCTCGGCACCTCGGGTCTACCCGTCGAGCTGAAGGCGACACCTCTCTGTTCCGTGTTGGCAGCGGGACCGAATGAGGCCAGAGGGAGGTTCAAGATGACCCGTACCTATGAACTGGTCTTCATCGTCGAGCCACGACAATCCGACGATGACGTCCAGGCCATTACCGAGAAGTATCTGGAGATCGTCACCTCAGGTGGCGCATCGATCCGATACGTGGATCACTGGGGCAAGCGCAAGCTGGCCTATCCGATCCAGAACTACAACGAAGGCAAATACGTCGTGGTCTACGTCACGGCGGACGGCGAGGTGCCGTGGCCCGATGTCGAGCGTTTGATGATGCAGGACGAAAAGATCCTGCGCCATCTCGTGGTCCGCACCGACGAAGATCTGAAGCGGGCGGCTCGCGGCAAGGTTCAACCCAAGATGCCTTGGGACAGCGAAGACAAGGCGCGTGAGGAGAAAGGAGCCAGCCGTGGCGCGTAAGAAAGTTTTCTACCGTCGTCGTAAGGTCTGCAAGTTCACCGCCGAAGGCATCGAGTACATCGACTACAAAGACGTTCGTCTGCTGCAGTCGTACATCCTCGAGCGGGCGAAGATCCTGCCGCGTCGTATCTCGGGCACCTCGGCCCGCCATCAGCGTATGCTGGCTCGCGCCATCCAGCGCGCCCGGCACCTCGCTTTGATCCCGTTCACCGCAGACTAGGAGAGCACCATGGAGATCATACTCCTGGAAGACGTGCGCAACCTGGGTGAGCGCGGCCAGGTCGTCAAGGTCAAGCCGGGCTACGCCCGCAATTATCTATTGCCGCGCGGTTCCGCCCTGGTGGCCAGCAAAGGCAACAAGGCCTACTTCGAGCAGCAGCGCAAGAAGATCGATGCGCGTCATACCAAGCTGCGCAACGAGGCCGCCGAGATCGCCTTGGCCATCTCCGATCTCGATATCCGAGTCGCCAAGCGCGTGGGTGAGCGCGAGACGCTGTACGGCTCGGTGACCACCGGCGAGATCGCCGAGCTGCTCGAGAAGAAGGGCATCACTGTCAACAAGCGACGGATCGACCTTGGGGGCGTCACCGGCCTCAAGACCCTTGGGGATCACAAGGTCGGGATCGACCTTCACCCAGAGGTGACCGCCGAGCTCACCGTGACCGTCGTCGCGGAAGAGTAAACGGCGGCCAAGGGCCGAGCCCAAGCTCGGCTCATCGAGCCCCAAGCTCGTCCGGCGAGTCCAGAATGCGGCTCGCCGGACGACGTTTACGCGCTATGAAAGACGCCAACCCAGCGGGTAAAGCCGGGCGCCTCGACGACCGGGAGCCCAGCCTGTCTGAATCGACTGGCCCCGGGACCCGCGAAGAAGCCCAAGAACCGACGATCGGCCTGTTCGTCGGCGAGCCGACGCGCGATCTCTCGCATTGGGCCTGGCTGTGGACGGCTGACCGTGAGTTTCCCCTCGCCAGCCACCGTCGAGGCCTGATCGGCTGGCTCGTGACGCGGGTCAAGCGGTTCCTGCGGCCGATCGTCAAGTTTCCGCTCAATGATCTGTGGGATCGGCAGCGGACCTACAACCTGATTCTGCTCGAGACGGTGACGCGGCAGGCCTCGGAGTTCCAGAGTGCGCTCGAGGCGCACGCTAGGCTCTTGGAGAAGCTCGATCACCGCACGACGGTCGGTCTCAATGACGTGATGCGTCACAACGACGCACTGTTCGCCAGGGTCGACCAGAAGCTCGATCGCTACCGGCGCGAGACCAAAGATCTATGGCATCGGCTGGGGGCCTTCATCTCCAACGTCGAGGCTGGCGTGCCCCAGAGCCTGGCGCACATCCAAGAAGAGCAGGGCTACGTCGAGCTCGAGAAGCGCCACCGCGGTTCGGAGGAAGAGATCACCGAGCGCATCTCTACGTACCTGCCGTACCTCAAGGGCCAAGGCGAAGTGCTCGATCTCGGCTGCGGTCGCGGCGAAGCGCTGCGCCTATTCGCCAGCCATGGTTTGAAGGTAAGAGGCGTCGACTCGTCGAGCGAGATGGTTGCTCGTTGCCTGGAAGACGGCATGACGGCCGAGCAGGGCGATTTGTTCGAAGTGCTCGCCCGCGTGGAGGAGGGCTCCCTGGGGGGTGTCGTCTCATTCCATGTGGTGGAGCATCTGGCTTCGGACTCGCTGGAGCGTCTGGTGCGGCTGGCCTGGCGCGCTTTGCGCCCCGGCGGCGTTTTGATCCTGGAGACCCCCAGCCCGCTCTCGGTAGTGATGTCGGCGCGGAACTTCTGGGTCGATCCTACCCATCGCCGTCCGGTGCATCCGGCGAGCCTCGAGCTGTCATTTCGCGAGGCAGGTTTCGAGCCGGTGCATCGCATCGACCTGCATCCCTTCCCAGACGACGAGCGCCTGCCGGAGATCGATATCTCTCGTCTGCCGGAAGAGCAGCGCGTGCTGGCCGATCAGGTCAACCGGCTGCGCGACATCCTCGACGATCTGCTCTTCGGCAATCGCGACTTCGGACTCGTCGGAATCAAGCCCTGAGGGCTAAGACGAAGGCGTCGATTCCGGCCCCTCGTCCTTCGTCTTCCAGACATCCTTGACCGCGCTCCAGTCGCTGATCTCAGCCGGCATCCTCTCGCCTTCTTTGGGCAAATAGAAGGGTTCCTGCAGGTACCAGGGCTGCGCCATGATGCGCGCCCAGTCGAGATCGTGACGTTTCTTCGGCTCACTGCCTTCGACGAACGCCTCGACGATCACGCGCTCGCTGCCGGCTCCTGCCAGCAGACCGGAGCCCTGATCGATCTCTACCTCCAGGACGCCCGGAGGCATGGCGAAGGTCTCATCGGAGCTCAGCCAGCCATCTTCCAGCCCGCGTTCGACCACGGCGGCCCAGATCGGCAGCGCGGCGTGGGCGCCCGTCATGCCGCGACCCAGAAAGCGCTTCTTGTCGTATCCGACCCAGGACAGGATGGTGTAGCGCGGGGTGAAGCCGACGAACCAGGCGTCGGTGTAGGAGTCGGTGGTGCCGGTCTTGCCAGCGGTCGGGATGCCGATTTTGGCGAGGCGAGTCGCTCCAGTCCCGCGGACCGCGACTCCGCGCAGCATGTCGGTAATGACGTACGCGATGGCTGGATCCATGGCCTTGTGAGCCTGGGGCTGGTGCTCGTACATGGTGCGGCCGTTGCGTGATGCGACCCGCTCGATGAAGTAGGGCTGCACGTAGACGCCCTGGTTGACGAACGAGGAATAGGCGGCCGCGAGCTCGAGAGGGGTCATCTCGGAGGTGCCCAAGGCGAGGCTGGCGTAGGGCGGCAGCTCGGATTCGATACCGCACCGGCGGCTGAAGTCGATCACCTGCTCGAAGCCGACGAGGTCCAACAGCTTGACCGAAGTGACGTTGATGGACAGCTCGAGGGCTCGCCGCAACGTCAGGATGCCCTCGTAGCGCCGGTAGAAGTTGCGGGGGCTGTAATCGGGCTGATTGGGCCCGCCGGGGAACACCACCGGTCCGTCGAACAGCGTGTCGGCAGCGGTGTAGCCGTTCTCCAGCGCGGCGCCGAACACGAAGGGCTTGAACGACGAGCCGATCTGGCGCCGCGCTTGGGTCGCGCGGTTGAACTCGTTGCGCTCGAAGTTCCAACCGCCGACCATCGCGCGCACCGCGCCGGTAGAAGACTCGATCACCAGGACGGCAGCTTCCATTTCCGGCTCTTGCTCGAGCATCAGCAGCGGCTCTTCGCCCTCTTCCGGCGGCTCGAATCGGAACCAGGCGACGTCGCCTGGCTTCAGCAGGGAGCTGGGGCGGGTCTTGCGGGTCCATGCGATGCCGGCGGACGTCAGCTCGTAGGTCCCGGGGCCGATGCGCACCTCGGCACGGCGACGGTCGGCGGAGAGCACCAGGCCCTCGTACCAGACGCCGACTTCGGGCTCGGCGTCGAACCACGACGGCAGCTCGACCTCGTCGAGGTTCTCTTCGGCGATGTGATCTTTGGCGCCGCGCCAGCCCTTCTCGTGATCAAGAGCAGCCAGCTGCTCTAGCACCGCGCGATCGGCAGCGTCTTGAATCTGCCGATCCATGGTGGTGAACGCCCGCAGACCGCGATCATAGAGCTCGGTTTCGCCGTAGGTCGAGATCAGGTAGCGCCTGACCTCTTCGGCGAAGTACGGGCCGACCAGGATCTCTTTACGACGCTTGGTCACCCGCAGCGGCTCTTCCCGGGCGCTCGCCAGCTCGTCGGGAGTGATCGCTCCGACCGCCGCCATGCGTCCCAGGACGATATTGCGCCGCTTGACGACCAGATCCGGCCGCCGGTAGACGCTGTAATCGCTGGGGCGCTGGGGAATACCGGCCAGGGTGGCAGCCTCGGCCAGAGACAAATCCGCAACCGATTTGTTGAAGTAGTTGCGAGCCGCAGCCTCCATGCCGTAGTTGCCGTGACCGAGGTTGATCATGTTGGCGTACATGGTGAGGATCTGCTGCTTGGAGAACTTCTTCTCGAGCTCGACGGCGAGCAGCGCTTCTTCGATCTTGCGCTTGAACTGCTTCTCACGCGACAGCTGGAAGACGTCGCGGGCCAGCTGCATGGTGATCGTCGAGGCGCCCTCGGAGCGTCGACCCTCGCGGAGATTCTTGACGATGGCGCGAGCGATCGACTTGAGGTCGATGCCTCCGTGCTTGAAAAAGTTGGCGTCTTCCGTCGCCAAGATGGCATTCTGCAGCAGCGGCGGTAGCTCGCCCTCCGCCAGCAGCGTGCGGTTCTCACGCGAGTAGCTGTGGTAGACGAACTCGGCGAGATCCTCGGCCGTCATCTCGGCTTGAGACGGGGACTGAGCCTCGAGGAGATCGAGAGCCTGGCGGTCGTAGACGTGCGTCACCAGCTTGGGCACGAAGTCGTCGAGGGTCTCGACCTGCGGGCGATCGATCGAGGCAGCAACGCCGATGCCGGTGCCGGCTGCGATCGCGGCGGTGAGCAGCGGATATGCCACCAGCAATTTCAGGCTACGACGGCGCCGGCCGCCCGCCACCGCGGCACCGGCGATCGGCGGCGCCGGAGACCGGGACTCGCCGGCGTCCGATTCGGTAGCCTGCGAAGCGTCACGCGGGGCTTGACCCGAATCTTGACTCGACGCTTGACCGCGCGCTGCGGTCGCCTGGGAGCCGGGAGGTGGTGCGCTCGGGGCGGTGAAGGCTGCGTCCAGGGCGAGGCTCTTGTCGACCGGCGTATCGTCGACGATGGCGGGCTCTTCGCTTCGTTCAGGGGCCTGCGACTGGCCGGAAGCATCGGGGGGGTTCGTCGCGGGGGGGCTCGTCGCGGGTGAGCTGGACGCGGGTTCTGGAGAGCTCGGCCGGGAGGTGTCGGGGGAAGCGTCTTTAGCCATGAAGTCATTATACGATCTCGGGTATGGCCAACTTTCAACTCGTATCCCCGTTCTCTCCTCAAGGAGATCAGCCGCAGGCGATTGCCGAGCTGGTGGCCGGCGTCGAGACCGGCGACCAGCACCAGGTCCTGCTTGGGGTGACCGGCTCGGGCAAGACGTATTCGATCGCCAAAGTCGTCGAGGCGGTCAATCGCCCGACCCTGGTGCTATCCCACAACAAGACGCTGGCGGCACAGCTGTTTCAGGAGTTCCGCAGCTTCTTCCCGCACAACGCGGTCGAGTTCTTCGTCTCCTACTATGACTACTACCAGCCGGAAGCCTACGTTCCGCAAAGCGACACGTACATCGAGAAAGAGACCTCGATCAACGAGGAGATCGACCGTCTGCGCTTGCGCGCCACCAAGTCGCTCTTCGATCGTCGGGATGTGCTGATCGTCGCCTCGGTATCGTGCATCTATGGCCTCGGCTCGCCAGAGACGTTCCACGGCATGCTGACCTTCTTCGAGGTCGGCGACGAGACCGGCATGGACGAGGCTCTGCGCCAGCTGGTCGAGATGCAGTACGACCGCACGCAGCTCGATCTCTTCCACGGCGCGTTCCGTGCCCGAGGCGACGTGCTGGAGATTCTGCCGGCCTACGAAGAGCTCGGGATCCGGGTCGAGTACTTTGGCGACGAGATCGAGCGCATCAGCCGTTTCGACGTGCTGCGAGGCGAGGTGGTGGATGAGGTCGAGCGCATCGCGGTTTATCCCAAGACCCACTACGTGACGCCCAAAGACCGCATGCTGCGCGCTATCAAGACCATCAGCGAGGAGCTCGAAGAGCGGCTCGACGAGCTCGAGGGCCAGGGCAAGTACCTCGAGCGTCAGCGCCTCGAGCAGCGCACGCGGTTCGATCTCGAGATGCTGCGCGAAATGGGATTCTGCCACGGCATCGAGAACTACTCCCGCCACCTGACCGGCCAGCTGCCTGGCGAGCCGCCGCCGACCCTACTCGACTACTTCCCGGACGACGTCTTGCTGGTGGTCGACGAGAGTCATCAGAGCCTGCCGCAGGTGCGGGGCATGTTCAATGGCGATCGCGCTCGCAAGCAGAACCTGGTGGACTTTGGCTTTCGCCTGCCCAGCGCCCTCGACAACCGGCCGCTGACCTTCGAAGAGTTCGATGGGCGGATGGGCCAGCGGATCTACGTCTCCGCGACGCCGGCGCCCTGGGAGCTGGAGCAGTCCGGGGGCGTGGTGGTCGAACAGCTGATTCGTCCCACGGGCCTGATCGATCCCGAGGTCATCGTCCGCCCGGCCCGCGGCCAGGTCGACGATTTGCTGGAGGAAGTTCGTGTCGTTGCCGCCCGGGGTGAGCGCGTCTTGGTGACCACGCTCACCAAGCGCATGGCCGAGGAGCTGACCCAGTACTTCACCGAGCTTTCGGTGCGGGTGCGCTACATGCACAGTGATATCGCTGCCCTCGAGCGGGTCGAGATCATCACCGATCTGCGGCGCGGCGAGTTCGACGTCCTGGTCGGCATCAACCTGCTGCGCGAAGGGCTCGACCTGCCCGAAGTCTCGCTGGTGGCGATCCTCGACGCGGACAAGGAGGGCTTTCTCAGGAGCGAGACGTCCCTCGTCCAGACCGCGGGTCGCGCCGCCCGTAACGCTCAGGGGCGAGTGATCTTCTATGCCGACCACGAGACCGACTCGATGCGGCGCTCGATCCGCGAGACTCGCAGGCGTCGTGAGCGGCAGCAGGCCTACAACCGCGAGCACGGCATCGAGCCCAAGACCATCCTCAAAGACATTCACAGTCCGCTGGTGCGCATGAGCCAGCTCGACTACTACCCGGCTGGCGGCGGCCCGGTATCCGAGGTCGCCGAGCCCGACGTGCCGCTCAGTCAGCAGATCGCCCGGCTCGAAAAAGACATGAAAGCGGCCGCCAAGCGTCTCGAGTTCGAGGAGGCCGCGGTCCTACGAGATCGACTCAAAGAGCTGCGCGAGCTGCAGATCTTCAACGACGGATGATTGGAGCCGCTCGCGTTGCCCAGTCTGCGTGCCCGAGCCTTCAACTTCCTGTTGAAGCATCGCCACTGGCTGTTCCTGCGAGCCAGCAGGCCGCGCATCGAGTCGACGGCGAGAGTTGCTGATCTGCGGCGTCGAGGTGAGTGGGTGGCTCGGCTCTCGAGTCGAGCCCCCTCGGGCGTCGAGGTGACGCGGGTCGACGAAGCACGGGTCGACGAAGCACGGGTCGACGAAGCAGCGGTGCGTGGCGAGTGGGTGCGGGCTCGGGCGAGCGACAGCCGGGGCGTCCTGCTGTACCTTCATGGCGGGTGCTACGTGATGGGCTCCGCAGCCGCTCGCCGAGGTTTCGTGGCGGGACTGGCCCGGGCCACGGGGCTCGACGCCCTGAGCCTCGACTACCGCCTGGCGCCCGAGAGCCCTTTCCCGGCCGCGCTCGACGACGCTATCGCGGCCTACGAATGGCTCCAGGCTCGCGGATTGTCGGCCTCGCGAGTCGTGTTGGCCGGCGACTCTGCCGGCGGTGGACTGTGCCTGGCGACCCTGCTCGCGCTGCGCGATCGGGAGATCGCCTTGCCAGCGGCGGCGGTGGCGATCTCACCCTGGGTGGATCTGACCTGCGCCTCGCACGGCGGTATCGATCCCGTGGTGGCGGACGGTGCGTGGCAGGTCTTTGGCCGCGCCTACGCGGGGCCGCACGCGCTCGACGAGCCGCTGATCTCGCCGAGCTTCGGCGACCTCACCGGCCTGCCGCCGCTGCATCTCTCGGTGGGTGATGACGAGGTGCTCTTGCCGGAAGTGCAGGCTCTGGCCACCAAGGCGTCTGCGGCCGGCGTCGACGTCGCGCTGCGAGTGGAGCACGGCATGGTGCACACCTATCCGCTGTTTCCCAGATGGATCCCCGAAGTCTCGGCCACGGTGGCGGAGATCGTGGGGTTCATCGGTCGACACGTCGCGCGGTCCGAGACAGCTTCATGACCCGAGAGCGGCTTCTACGGAGCCGGCTCTTCCGCCGCGCCGTCGAAGAAAATGGCCTCGATCGGCTGCTCGAACAGCCGGGCGATCTTGAACGCCAGCGGCAGGCTGGGGTCGTATTTGCCGGTCTCGATGGCGTTGACCGTCTGGCGCGAGACGTCCAGCCCGGCCGCCAGCCGTGCCTGGGTCCAGTCGCGCTCGGCGCGCAGGACTTTGAGGCGGTTCTTCAAGAGAACCGCCTCCAACCGATGACGCTGCCCACAGCGTAGAGCACCGCCATGACGGTGATGGCGTCCGCGAGATCGGCGCGCGGTGCCCCCAGGCGCTCGAGAATCGCATAGGTGGACACGGCGAGGAAGGTGCCTCCAAAGGCGATGGCCAGCGCCTGAAGCTGGACGAGACGCTGCAGCTCGTCGGACTCGCGTAGCAGGCGACCGTAGGCGATCAGCACGAAGATTCCGAAGAGCGAAGGGATCGCCGCGACCACCAGCTGCATCGCCCCTTCGGGCACCATCTCACGTTTCAGCAGCTGAGAGCTGCCCGCGAAGCAGATCGCCCACGCCAGAATCGCTCCGGCAGCTCGCAGGGCATTTTGGATATCGCGCTTGGAGTCTCCGCAGCGCATGAAGAGCGAGTCGCTCGTGGTTTCCGTCATGTCATCTCTCCTTTTCATTATGTCGTGCTTGCTTGACACTAATGAGTGTATGGCTCGCACGACAAGATGTCAAGGAGAGTTGACAAAAGATGTCGAGAACTGGCGCCCGGGCCGAGAGCTGCTTCATTGGCGAGGGCGCCGGAGCGCCCTCGGCCACTGGCTGAGCTCACTCGACGATGAGCGCGCTGTCGATCGCCGAGCTGGTGTGGCCGTTCTCGGTCACCGTGAACGACACCGCCGCCGCCTGGCAGCCCGCCATGTCGATATTTTCGACTACGGTGGTGTCTCCGGGCTCGAGCGGGATACTGCCGAGGCTGTAGGAGCTGCCGCAGAGGTCGAGGGTAGGCTGGCTCAAGGTGCCGGTGAACGCCGGATCGATCTCGATGATCAGCCGCTGCTGGTTGAGATGCACGCGGCATGGCGGGCAGGGATGAGTCCCGGGTTGCGGGTGCACCCAAGGCGTCGACTGCACGCTGGCATACTGAAGATCCGGACAAGGATCTTCGGCCGGACCCTTGCTGGGGTCGTAGTGCGGCGTGTTCGGGCTGCAGACCTCGGCGTCGGTGTAGGCTTGATTGATGTCGGTCAGCGACAGCTCGTGACTCGGATTCAGGTTGGCGAGGCTATCGTTCAGGTCGGGAGGCGAGGGATCCCAGGGCTGACAGCTGATGGGCGGACAGGTCGTTGAGATCCGGCTACAAACGGATGCGACGCTCGGACAGATCGAGATCCGGCGCACCGGTTCGCAGTCGTCACCGCTGGTATAGCAGAAGTCCGCTGTGATCGGCAACTGATCCCCTGCGCCGTCGAGCACCGTCATCACCTCTTCGGCGCTCAGGTCGGGAGCGTAGTACCAGGAGGCAGCCGCCGCAGCCGAGGTGACCAGAGCGGCGACGGAGCTGCCGGTAAGGATGGCGGTAGGCGCTATGCCCGTCGTGTCACTGACGACGCCGTGATCGCCAAACGCCACCCGCTCCGGAACGCTGTAGGGGCGCGAATTGGTCAGCGGATCGCCGTCGGCTTCGACTCCCGCGACGGCGTAGAGCATGGGCTGGTCCAACGTCACCGGTCCGAAACGTTTTCCCAAACGTTTGTCGAGCGGCCCGCCACAGCCTTGGGACCTCGAGATGTCTCGTACCGCCCAAGCGGCTGGCAGCATCGGGCCGATGCTGGACTGCGGCCCGCCGGTGCGATTGCCGGTAGCGGCGACCACGATAGCGCCTCGACAGGTGGCGTCGGCGATGGCGTCGTAGACCATCCGGACCGGCAGCGGCATGCTCCGCCGGTCGGCTTCGAGGCCGCCGAAGGTCGGATTCCATCCGACGGAGAGGTTGAGCACCAGCTGCTGGTTGGACCAGCTCGACGCCTGCCAGGCTTCGACCTCGAAAAAGATCGCCTGCGCCAGATCGAGCAGGCTGCCGACGTAGCCTCCGAGCGCGAAGTCTTGAACCGAAGCCGTGGGATCGTTGGGATCGTAGCTGACATAGGTCAGCGCCAGCCGAGACGTGAGCTGGACGATGCAGTCCTCGTCATCGTCGCGGCACAGCGCGCGGTTGGCCATATTGAGCAGCGTGGCGCCGTGCGGCGAGTTGGACGGCAGGTGGTGGGGATCGATGTCGCTCGAGGGGTGGGTGTCGAGTACGGCCAGCCGAACCGGCGAATGGCCGGAGACGGGCGCTAGCCCGGTTGGCCCAGCCTGGCTGAGAAACTGCTCGGCCAACGGCTGCCAGACTGAGTCGGCCACCGGCATGGGCGGCGCGAACGACCCCAGGCTCATCAGGTCGACCCCAATCTCGCTGATCTGTCCGGGCACCAGGAGTTTCAACGTCGCGATGTCCGCCGGGGTCACCGGCCGTCCGCCGGTGAAATTGTAGGAGCAGTATTCTCCGAGCTTCGAATGCATGGGGGCCGGGCTGAAGGCGTCGACACCGGCCCAGGAGCCGCCGGGCGTTGGGCAGGGTAGCGTCGGATCGGCCTTGGTGGCGATCCACCGCCATTTGACGGCGGCCGCAGCTTCAGACGCGGCGGCGGCGGGGCTGGCAAAGCCGAGCATGGGAACGAGGAGTAGTAGCAGCAGGGTAAAGGGAATGCGTTGCATGTCAGACCTCCAACGGCGCGGCAGCGCGGGTCGTTTGCAAGACGAGAGGGTGAGCTCTTTGTTGATGTTCGAGATCGGCGCTCAGTTTCTGACACCGTCGAGTCATCGTCGACTCGAGCAGTTCATCCAACGTGCGGCCAGGCGTTACGGCTCCAAGAAACGGAAGCTCGCCCAGTCGGCCTGTGGCTGCAGCTGGCGGATGGCCAGCTGAGCCTGGCGCAGCGCCTGGCTGGGGGATGCTCCGCTGAGCCATGCCCCGTAGAAATGCTGCACCAGACTCGAGGCCAGCTGATCCTCGACCGGCCGGACCGCCGCCAGCACTCCTGAGCTGCCCGAGGTCAAGAAAGCGTGGGCCAGGCCGGAGGCACTCTCCACCGAGGTCTCCTGCGGGGTCCGTGCGGTCTCGCATCCCGATAGGACGACCCAGCGCGGCACGCGCTCGAGAGCCAGGATATCGGCGACGGTGAGCCGTGAGTCTCCCGCCAGCGGCAGAGCGCTCTGCAGACCGGTGGAGCCGTCGAACAGACCGTGGCCGGCATAGTGCAGGAGGTCCGCCGCCGGCATCAGGGCCCGCAGCGTGGTGCTGTCCGCTTCCTCTCCGGTCAGCAGTCTGGGATTCCAGTCCGGCGCCAGGCGCTCGATCTCTTCGACGACCGTCGCCCCTTCGGTCCGCGCCGCCACCAGATCGCCCGAAGGATCGGCGACCACCAGCACATGGCGCGTCGGTGACCCGGGCATCTCGGAATGCGCGAGATCCAGGCCGTAGGTGACGGGGCGCAGGGCCACCAGGATGTCGGCGCCAAAGGGCAGGGCGTGCAGGTCGACCTCGCGCAGCCAGCCGTAGGGCAGGAAGCGCACCGTTTCGACGCGCTCGATGACGTCGGCGAACGGTTCCAGCAGCCGCTCCGCCAGGGCATTGGCGGTCATGCTCGGGCTCAGCTTGCCGAGCCGTTCCATCCTGAGCCCGCGGGCGTCTTCGGCAAAGCCGACCCAGCCGTCCGGCAGCGGGAAGTAGAGCAGGCGAGCCTCGCCGTCCGCCGCCGGTGACAGCGCCGGCTCGACCGCCGGTGTCAGGGCGTCGAGGGTCGCGAACGCCTCGTCGAGCGCCTGCTGCAGCAGCTCCCGCTCGCGCTGCCGGGCATGCTGCTGGCGCCTGAGCTGATCGGCGGGCAGGCGCCAGTCGTCGAGGGTCGCGGTATCGAACGCTTGTCGCTGGCGGCGGTAGGCGGTGATCGCGACATCCCACTGGCTTTGCTCGGCCGGCGTCAGCTGCGCCAGCCGGCTCTGCCACTGCAGGTTGCGCACCACCCGCGACCGAGCCCGACGGGCCAGGGCGTAGGCTTCATCGACCTGGCCCTGGCGCAGCAGCAGCGCGAGATGACGCTGGGTCACCCGCGCGCCGCGGTCGACGAAGCCCTCGCGCCCGGCGTCGATCGGCACCTGCCGGCTGCCGCGCTCCAGGCGGGCGTCGGCGACGCCGTAGGCTTCCAGGGCCGCGTCGAGCCTGCCGAGCTCCTCCAGCGCCGCCGCCTTGCCGGCCGCCGCCTGCCACAGGTCCGGCGACGACAGAGCCGCCTGGGCGCGAGTCTCGAGCTCGCGATAGCGCTCGAGGGCGACCTCGGGCTGGCCGCCGGCGAGCGCGATGCGGCCGGCGATCTCCAGGCGCCAGATGCGTTTCTGCAGGGCCGGCTCGGGCGCCAGCTCGATCGCTCGAGCGAGGTGACGCCGGGCGACCTCGGCCTGTCCCTGCTGGACGGCCGCCAGCGCCAGGTTGATCGCGACGTTGGCGCGTTCGTCGATCTCGGCGCAGGGCTGATCCTCGAACAGACCCTGCGCCTCCTCCAGCCAGCGGGTCGCCTCGGGGCTGACCGCGTCGGGATCGCCCTCTCCCATCAGCAGCTGATTCCAGCCCAGATTGTTGAGCAGCTGGCCGCGATCGCAGGCCGACAGCTCGCCTGCGGTCTCGGCGAGCTGACGGGTGTAGATAGCCGCGGCCTCGGCTCCGCGTCCAACCTGCTGCAGCTGATGCGCGAGAAGCTGTTCGGAGGTGATCTGCCAGCTGGTCAGACCGACCCGCTGGGCGATCTCGGCGCTGGCCCGCAGCTGGTTCAACGCGCCGCGCAGATTGCCGGTGTTGATCGCCAGCAGCCCCTGCATGTAGGTGCGGTTGTAGCGCGCTTCGGCGGGATATTGCGCTCCCAGGCTCAGGCCATCGAGCAAGGCTCGCGCCTCGGCCAGGCGGTTGGCGGGGTAGATCAAGCCGTACGCCAGCTCGTTGGTGCAGCTGGCCTCCTGCCGCAGCAGGCCCTGCTGGTGGAAGATCTCCACCGCCCGACCGTGCAGCTTCACGGCGCGATCGATGTCGCCGTTCAACTGGGCGATGCGGCCCAGCCAGCGGTAGGCCAGCCCGAGATCACCGCCCGAGAAGTTGGGCAGCTCCTCTTCGAGCACGGCGCGGGCCGCGTCCAGGCGGCCGGCAAGGAGGTGCTCGTCGGCGCGCACCAGCAGCTCGGGGCGGGCAGGCAGCCGCTTCCACGACAGCCGCCACTGCGCCGGCGCGGAGCCCTCGCCGCTGGCGGTGAGGCGCAGCTCGCCGTCGTCGGCGGTCGGACGCAGCGTGAAGCGAATGCCGGCCTGGATCTCGCTGCGGTCGCGGATCTCGACCGGTCCCGCGACGTCGAGGCTCGCGTCGGGGGAAGAGCGCGCCCAGACCCGCAGCACATCGCGCTCCGCCAGGGCGCAGACCGGTCCTGGCTCGACCTGGGTACAGCCTGCGAAGCTGACCTCGAGCGGTAGCGGAGCTTGCGGCGGTGCCGGTCGGCAGCCCGGGTGGACCAAGACCAGCGCCGCCAGCAGGGCGCCAAGGAAGCGCGGGGCCCGCGTCAGCTCAGGTCCCCTCCGATGATACCAGGAGACGGCAGCGCAGCCGCTGCCAGGGCACCGTCGCGGCTGGCTCTCCGCCGAAACGCTCGAGCTCCGCGGGCTCGGGCATCTCACCGCGAGCGGCCACCACGATCGTCAGATCGACCTGCGGGCTGCCGGCGGTCAAACTCCCGTCGGCGAGGCCGGTGAGGCGGATCGACCCGGTGTCCGAGATCTCGGTGCCAAGCTCGACCGGCTCGAGACCTACCGGCTCGAGACTTGGCTCGAGACCCTGACGTCGCTCGACCCAGACGCTCACCGCCAAGTTTTGCTCGACGGCGGACGCCGGCCGCAGCAGGATCTCGAACGGGTCACCCGGGCTCAGGGTGAGCGTCTGGCTCGGTGGCTCGGCCCCACGCATCTCGCTGCGCCCGGCCTCGACGGTCAAGGCGTAATCCGGCAGGGCGTTCGGCGCCGCGGGCATCGGTCCGTCGCTGGCTGGCCCCGGCGGCGGCGGCGCTCGCCGCCACCC